>NZ_OZ244111.1:2454687-2780000 GCF_965215655.1 Nioella sp. | reverse complement strand
GTGAGCGATCCGGTGGAGTGATCACTAGCGAGAATGATGACATGAGTAGCGACAAACAGGGTGAGAGACCCTGTCGCCGAAAGTCCAAGGGTTCCTGCTTAAAGCTAATCTGAGCAGGGTAAGCCGACCCCTAAGGCGAGGCCGAAAGGCGTAGTCGATGGGAACCAGGTTAATATTCCTGGGCCAGGAGGATGTGACGGATCTGAGCCGTTGTTCACACTTATCGGATTGTGTGGGCAGCCAACGGGTTCCTGGAAATAGCCCTCCATGAGATCGTACCCTAAACCGACACAGGTGGACTGGTAGAGAATACCAAGGCGCTTGAGAGAACGATGTTGAAGGAACTCGGCAAAATACCTCCGTAAGTTCGCGAGAAGGAGGCCCGGTTCCAAGGCAACTTGGAGCTGGGGGCACAAACCAGGGGGTGGCGACTGTTTACTAAAAACACAGGGCTCTGCGAAGTCGCAAGACGACGTATAGGGTCTGACGCCTGCCCGGTGCCTGAAGGTTAAAAGGAGGGGTGCAAGCTCCGAATTGAAGCCCAGGTAAACGGCGGCCGTAACTATAACGGTCCTAAGGTAGCGAAATTCCTTGTCGGGTAAGTTCCGACCTGCACGAATGGCGTAACGACTTCCCCGCTGTCTCCAACATCGACTCAGCGAAATTGAATTGCCTGTCAAGATGCAGGCTTCCCGCGGTTAGACGGAAAGACCCCGTGCACCTTTACTACAGCTTCGCACTGGCTTCAGGCACAGCATGTGCAGGATAGGTGGTAGGCTTCGAAGCAGGAACGCCAGTTCCTGTGGAGCCTCCCTTGAGATACCACCCTTGCTCTGCTTGAAGTCTAACCGCGGCCCGTTATCCGGGTCCGGGACCCTGCGTGGTGGGTAGTTTGACTGGGGCGGTCGCCTCCTAAAGCGTAACGGAGGCGCGCGAAGGTTGGCTCAGAGCGGTCGGAAATCGCTCGTTGAGTGCAATGGCAGAAGCCAGCCTGACTGCGAGACTGACAAGTCGAGCAGAGTCGAAAGACGGCCATAGTGATCCGGTGGTCCCGAGTGGAAGGGCCATCGCTCAACGGATAAAAGGTACGCCGGGGATAACAGGCTGATGGTGCCCAAGAGTCCATATCGACGGCACCGTTTGGCACCTCGATGTCGGCTCATCTCATCCTGGGGCTGGAGCAGGTCCCAAGGGTACGGCTGTTCGCCGTTTAAAGAGGTACGTGAGCTGGGTTTAGAACGTCGTGAGACAGTTCGGTCCCTATCTGCCGTGGGTGTAGGATACTTGAGAGGAGTTGCCCCTAGTACGAGAGGACCGGGGTGAACGATCCACTGGTGGACCTGTTGTGGCGCCAGCCGCAGTGCAGGGTAGCTATGATCGGAAAGGATAACCGCTGAAGGCATCTAAGCGGGAAGCCCCCCTCAAAACAAGGTATCCCTGAGGGCCGAGGTAGACCACCTCGTCGATAGGCCGGAGATGTAAGCGCAGCAATGCGTTCAGTTGACCGGTACTAATGGCCCGATAGGCTTGATTTGATCCAGTAGAAGCCAGACTTCATGGCCCTACAATCAATCAAAAGCAGAAACTACACCAACACAAACAGTCACTTGACCTGGATGAAGATGTTTGACCCTTTCCCCCGATCAAAAAGGGGAAAACAGGGTTTGCTTGTTCGGTTTGGTGGTCATAGCGCGAGTGAAACACCCGATCCCATCCCGAACTCGGCCGTTAAGCACCGTTGCGCCGATGGTACTGCGTCTCAAGACGTGGGAGAGTAGGTCACCGCCAAACCTAACAAGCAAACCCAAATCTCTCGAAAACGATACCACACTCAGCCCAGATCAAAACAATATCCGGGCAAGTGGCGCGGGGTGGAGCAGCCCGGTAGCTCGTCAGGCTCATAACCTGAAGGTCGTAGGTTCAAATCCTACCCCCGCAACCAAAATAAACACACAAAACAATCACGTTACGCCCCGCAATCGCAGGGCTTCTTGCGTTCGCACTACCGCGGTGGAAGCACTGTGGAAGAACGCGCCAAACCTGAATCAGGCTTGCCAATCCGGGCCAGTCACGCCCCTATGGCGACACTATGCCAGAAGACCGGGGACGACATCAGAATGACCGACAGCCATGCCACCACCCATGACGCGGAAGAGGATCTTCGCAACCGCGATGTCCGGATCTACGTGAATGGAGAGATCGTTCATCGGGATGAGGCAAAGGTCTCGGTCTACGATTCGGGTTTCATGCTGGGGGACGGCATGTGGGAGGGTATGCGGCTCTACGATGGGGTCTGGGCCTTCTTCGACGAACACATGGATCGCTTCTTTAACAGTTGCAAGGCGGTCAGCCTCGACCCCGGCATGGATCGGGCGGGCGTGGCCGAGGCGCTGCGGCGGACCGCTGAGGCCAACGGGATGACGACCGATGTGCATTGCCGGCTGATGCTGACCCGTGGGGTGAAGGTGAAGCCGTTCCAGCACCCCTCGCTCAGCCGGTCGGGGCCGACGCTGGTAATCATCATGGAGCATTCCAAGCCGGTGGAGCGGCTGCAATCGGCGGGCATTCGGCTGGCGACCGTGCCGCAGGTCAGGGGCTTGCCGCATAGCCAGGATGCCAAGTTCAACAGTCACTCCAAGCTGAATTGCGTCATTGCCTGCCTGCAGGCCGAAGCGGCCGGGGCGGATGAGGCGCTGATGCTCGACCCCCATGGCTTCGTGAACACCACCAATGCCTGCAATTTCTTCATCGTCAGGAAGGGCGAGGTTTGGACCTCGACAGGCGATTATTGCATGAACGGGGTGACGCGTCAGAAGGTGATCGACCTGTGCCGTGCCAATGGCATCCCGGTGCGCGAGAAGAATTACTCGCTATACGAGGCCTATGGCGCGGATGAGGCCTTCCTGACCGGCACATTCGGGGCGCAGACGCCGGTGGCCTCGATTGATGGAAAGCCCATAGGGTCTGGCGAAAGACCGGTGACGGCGCGCATCAGGGCGCTTTACAAGGCGGCCATCGCGGCGCATGTGGCCGAGCGCAAGGGCGTTGCCCTGTGACGTCATGCGGCTTGAGCCTTGAGGGAAAACCGGGGTAACTGGACTCATGACAAGCTCCGACCGTTCACATCGTCCCGAAATCCGCCGGACCAGCCGATCGCTGCCGATTGCGCTGCTGCGCGCGCGCGAAACCGTGATGGGTCCGATCCGCGAGATGCTGGCGCAAAGCGGCATCAATGAGCAGAAATGGCGCGTGTTGCGGGTGCTGGACGAGGAAGGCCCGATGGAACAGACCGCGCTGGCGGCGCGGGCCTGCCTTCTGCTGTCGAGCCTGACGCGGATTCTGAAGACGATGGAGGGCGAGGGGCTGCTGTCGCGCAAGGCGGACAGGGCGGATCGGCGCAAATCCATCGTCAGTGTGACCGACAAGGGCCGCGGGCTGATCCGGACCCACCTGCCGGAGGCCGAGGCGCTCTTTGCTGCGCTGACCGCGCGCTACGGGGCGGAGCGGATGGAGGAACTGCTGGACCTTCTGGAAGAGTTGCACGGGCTGGAGGGCTGACCCGAAAGCGGTTTCGCCGCCTGCGGCGCCGACCCGGGAGCGGGCCTCCTCACCCTCCCTTGCGGGAGGGATCGTCGGCCCGCGTTGCCACGGGATATCTGTAAGGTCTGTGTGCCGGGGCAGGGGGCGGTGCCTGTTTCTGCCGAGGGATGCCTCCGGCGGGGGTATTGGGGCAAAGAAGAAGGCAATCAGAGCGACCGGAAGCCCGCGTCCAGGGCGGCAAGGATTGTGCCGACATCTGTTTCGGAGAGGATCAGCGGCGGGGACATGATGATGTTGGGCCCCGAGACGCGAACCATGGCACCGTGGTCGTATGCGACCTCCTGCACCTTGGCGGGCATTGCCTTGTCAGGGGTTTTCGCGGTGCGGTCAGAGACCAGCTCGATCGCGGTCATGAGCCCGTGGCCGCCGCGCACGTCGCCGATCATCTCGTGGCGATCCATGAGCCTCTGCACCCCCGCGAAGAGCTGTGCGCCGCGGGCGGCGGCGTTGGCGGGAACATCGAGGCGGATCGTCTCGTTAAGGCAGGCGATGGCGGCGGCCGCGCCCACGGGGTGGCCGGAGTAGGTGTAGCCGTGACCGATGGCGCCGCCGCCGGTGTCATCGCTTTCGAAGGCCTCGACGACCTTGTCGGACAGCATCACCGCGCCGAAGGGGAAATAGCCGTTGGTGATGGCCTTGGCGGTGCACATCATGTCGGGCTGCACGCCCCAGTGGCGGCTGCCGGACCAGTCCCCGGTGCGCCCGAAGGCCGTGATGACCTCGTCGGCGATGAGCAGGATGCCGTGGCGGTCGCAGATGTCCCGGATCATCGGCATGAAGCTGTCATGCGGAACGATGACGCCGCCCGCGCCGAGGATCGGTTCCATGATGAAGGCGGCGATGGTGCCCGCGCCCTGGAAGGCGATCTCGTCCTCCAGCGCCGCCGCGCAAAGCTGCGCCAGCCGTTCCGGGTCGGTTTCCCCGAACGGGTTGCGGTAGGGGTAGGGGGCCGGGATGTGGAAGCAGCCGGGCAGGAGCGGTTCATACTGGGTGCGGAAATTGGCGTTGCCGTTCACCGAGGCACCGCCGAAATGGGTGCCGTGATAGCCTTTCTTGAGGCTCAGGAACTTGGTGCGCCCCGGCTCTCCCCGCACCTTGTGATATTGGCGCGCCAGACGCAGCGCTGTCTCCACGCTGTCCGATCCGCCCGAGGTGTAGAAGGCGCGGGTCAGCCCGTCTGGGGCGAAGAAGTCGGCCAGCATCACGGACAGTTCGATCGCCGCATCGTTCGAGGTGCCCCGGAAGGTGGAATAATAGGGCAACACGTCGAGTTGCCGGACGATGGCGTCCTTCACCGGCTGGCAGGAAAAGCCGAGGTTGACGTTCCACAGGCCGCCCACGGCGTCGATGGTTTCATGCCCGTCGATATCGCGGATGCGCACGCCCTCGGCCCCGGTGATGATGCGTGGCGGGTGGGCCATGCTGTCGGCGGGATGCGCCATCGGGTGCCACAGGTGGCGGGCGTTCATTTCCTTGAGGAAGTTCGAGTCTTTCATGGCGCTATCTCCGGTGCAGCGGCGTCAGCCCATGCGGCGGCAAGCGCGGGCGGGATGGTGCCGCCCCAGTTTGCGCTGATGGTCTGGGCTGCGTTCATGAGTTCGGTGAGGATGAGGGTCTGCAACTCCGTCGTTACGCGAGAGGACACCGCCGCCACGGCCACGGCCCCGGCGATGCCGGTGCTGTCGAAAAGCGGTGCGGCAAAGCCGGTGACGCCGGTCTCGAAGGTCTGGTTCGAGATGGCAATCCCGCTGGCGCGGGCGCGGGCCACGGCGGCTTGCAGGTCTTCGGGGCTGCGGGCGGTGGTCTCGGTATAGGCGGGCATGGCGGCAAGCGCGCGGTGCATGATGTCTTCGCCCCCGAAGGCCAGCGCGGCAATGCCCGAAGCGGTGGCATGCAGTGGCAGGTGCGATTCATGGAGCACCACACGCGCCGAATGCTGCGGGGCCTCGTGATGGGCGAGCGTGGTCAGCCCGGTGGCATCGAGCAGCGAGGCATGCGCGGTTTCGCCCGTGGCCTCGGCCAGCCGGGGCAGGGCCACGCGCAGGCCCGCGCGACGGGGCAGGGTCACCTCGCGCATATGGGCGAGGCGCAGGACGGCAGGGCCGATGCGGTAGGCGCGGGTGGCCGGGTTCTGTTCCAGAAGCCCCGCCGATTCGAGCGCCGAGAGGTGGCGGAAGGTCGTCGCCTTGTCGCGACGGGCGAGTCGGTGGAAGTCGCTCAGACCGATCTCGGGCCGGTCGAGCGAGAAAAATTCCAGCAATTCCATCGCCTTTGCGATCGTGGACATGGGGCCTCCCTGCGGCGTCGGAGCCGCGCTTTGCGAAAAGGATTGACGGGGATTGGTTCGCAATGCAAGCTGTTTTTGAACCAATGGTTTGAATAATGAACCAATACATCAGGGAGTGCAATATGAAGACAATGCTCAAGACCGTCTGCGCGGCGGCCCTGGCGACGGTGGCCCTGGGCGGGCTGGCAGCGGCCGATTACCCCGAACGCCCGGTTGAATTCGTGGTGCCCTGGCCGCCGGGTGACCTGGAGGATGTGCTGACGCGGATGATCGCGGAGGACTTCCAGGAAGCCTATGGCGTGCCGGCGGCGGTGGTGAACCGTCCGGGCGGCGGTGGTGGCCCCTTCCCCGGCGCGATTTCCGTGGCGACGGCCCCGGCGGATGGCTACACCATCGGCTCCTTCATCATCGCGATCCCGACCGTGGGGCCGAACCTGGGCATTCCGGAGCTTAGCCCCGATCCGTTCGAACCCATTGGCATTTTCCTGACCTATCCTTTCGTGATCGCGGCCAGCGCCAATGCGCCCTATTCCACCATGGAAGAGCTGGCCGCCCATGCGCAGGACAATGACGTGACGCTTGGCCATTTCGGCGCACCACTTGTGCCGACGCGGGTGACGATGGCGCTGGCGGAAAGCCAGGGTTTCGGCTTTGCCTCTGACGCGGCTTTCGATGCGCTGGATTGCAACACGCTGGCCTCGGGCGATGCGGATGTGATCAACACCACGCTGCAGCTGATCCTTCCTTGTCTCGACAGCGTGAACGTGCTGGCCTCGATCGGGGCGGAGCGCATCAGCCTGACGCCGGACGCGCCCACGGTGGCAGAGCTTGACCCGTCGCTCAATGTGGCGCTGTGGAACGGGCTGTTCGTGCATCGTGATACCCCGCAAGAGGTGCGTGACCGGATCGCGGAGGTGGCGCAGGCCACGGTTATGAGCGAGCGGGCGCAAACCCTGGCGGCAGAAACCGGCGCGCTGGTCTACTGGCAGGATGCCGCCGAGGCGACGGCGCAGATTCAGGCGGACATCGAGACGCTCGGCACGATTTCGGGTATGCTCGACTGAACGATGTAAAGGATCGGCCTCTCCGGGCCGATCCGCAATTTTGTTGGAACAAAATTGGGGCGCGTGCGGATGGGGCGGTTCGAGACTCTCCAACAGATGTTCAAACGGTATCGGAGGCCGGGGGATCTGGTCTTTGCCACCATCTTTCTGCTCTTTGCCCTTTGGCTGGCCAGCCAGTTACAGACCCAGACGATCTGGGCCAACGGCCAGCAGCTGTTCGCGCAGCCCCGGTTCTGGCCGGCTGTGGGCGTCTTCGGCATGGCCGGATTCGGCGCGCTGCATTTCCTGAGTTCGGTCGCGTCTGACCGCATTCCGGGCCGCTGGCCGGAAGTTGGCACATGGCTTCGGTCACTGGAATTCGTCGGCTGGTTCCTGGCCTATGTCTGGCTGGTGCCCTGGGCGGGATACCTGCTGGCGACGCTTCTCTTCATGGGCGCGCTGACGCTGCGCATGGGATATCGCGACGGGCGCATGATCGGGGCCGCGCTGGCGACCGGGCTGGGGATCGTGCTGCTGTTCCGGACTTTCCTTCAGGTGCGGCTGCCGGGCGGGCAGCTCTATCTTCTGCTGCCTGACGGGCTGTCCACCTTCATGCTGACCTATTTCTGAGGCCCGGTGATGGACCTTTTCCTTTCAAGCCTTGACACGCTCGCCCGGCTCGATGTGCTTCTGGCCCTTCTGGTGGGCTCTATCGGCGGTGTCATCATCGGCGCCATTCCCGGTGTCGGCGCGGCGGTGGCCATCGCCATCCTGCTGCCCGCGACCTTCAGCTTTGATCCCATCGTGGGGCTGACCGTGCTTCTGGGCATCTATGGCTCGTCCATGTATGGCGGCGCGATCCCGGCGATCCTGATCAACACGCCCGGCACGGCGGTGAACGCGCTGACCACCTATGACGGCTATCCGATGACGCAGAAGGGGCAGGCGCGGCGGGCGCTGTCGTTGGCCTATTCGGCATCCTTTTTCGGGGGGGTGCTGTCGATCCTGTGCCTCATCTTCCTGTCGCCCGTGCTGGCCTGGATCGCGCCCATGTTCGGCAGCCGCGAGATTTTCCTCGCCGCGCTTCTGGGCATCATCCTTGTCGTGCTGGCGCATCGGGGGCAGGTCTTTGCAGCCGGGATGCTGGCCAGTTTCGGCATCTTCCTCAATTCCGTGGGGCTGGAGCCGGTGCGCTATTCCCGCCGCTATGCCTTCGATCAAAGCTGGCTGGCCTCGGGCTTTGATCTGATCGTGGTGGTGCTGGGACTTTTTGCCATTTCCCAGGCGTTAATGTTGCTGGTGGACAAGGACGATGCGCCGAAAGCGCAGCGGGTGGAGGGGAGCCTCTTTTCCGGCCTGCAAGAGCTATTCCGCTTCAAGCGGGTGGCGACGGTGTCGTCCGGTTTCGGGGTGCTGATGGGGATGATCCCTGGCGTGGGTGAGTTCACCGCCCAGTTCCTGAGCTACACCTACGCCCGGCGCTCCTCGAAGACGCCGGAGGAGTTCGGCAAGGGCAGTCCCGAGGGGCTTGTCGCGTCCGAGGCGGCCAATAACGCGGTGCCGGGGGCCGCGATGATCCCCCTTTTGGCGCTAGGCATTCCCGGCGAGGCGCTCACCGCGATGATGCTGTCGGTTTTCTACGTGCATAACGTGGTGCCGGGGCCGGGGCTTTTCCAGAACGACATGGATTTCGTGGTGGCGCTTTATATCGTGATGCTGCTGCTGAACGTCATCGTGCTTGGCTTCCTGATGTTTTCCACCAACCTGCTGACCAAGATCATCCAGGTGCCGACGCGGTTCCTGGGTGTGGTGATTCTGACGCTGAGTTTCGTGGGGGTCTACTCCTTGCGCAACTCCTTTACCGACTGTGCGATCGCCAGCGCCTTCGGGGTGCTGGGGCTGATCCTGAAACGGCTCAACCTGCCGGTGGTGCCGATTATTCTGGGCATGGTTCTGGGTGGGATCATGGAAGTGAAGCTGCGCAGCGCCATGGCGCGGGTGCGCACGCCCTGGGACATGATCGACCGGCCGATCGCCTTCCTCCTGTTCTGCGCGATCCTGCTGGTCATCGGGCTGCATATCCGCACGCTGGTCAAGGAACACCGGGCGCGGGTGGAAGAGCCCGACCACGACATTCACGATTCCCACACGAGGTAAGCCATGGATCAGGCCAGCATCGACAAGCTGCGCGCGCAGCCGGTTCCCGCGCAGGGGCACCTTATCGGGGGGCAGGTGGTGCCCGCCTCGGACGGGGGCGTTATGGACACGACCTCACCGATTGACGGGCGCGTGCTGACAACGCTGGCGCGGGGCACTGGCGCGGATGTGGCGCGCGCGGTTGACGCGGCGCGGGCGGCGTTCGAGGACGGGCGCTGGTCGCGCCAGCCCCCTGCCGCGCGCAAGAAGGTCATGCTGAAATGGGCCGAGTTGATCGAGGCCGAGGCGCTGGTGCTGGCGGTCATGGGCGTGCGCGAGAACGGGACAGAGATCAACATGGCCTTCAAGGCCGAGGCCGGGTCGGCAGCGGCGACAATCCGCTACTATGCCGAGGCGATAGACAAACAATACGGGGAGATCGCACCGACGGCTGAGAACGTGCTCGGCCTCGTGCATCGCGAACCGGTGGGGGTGGTCGGCGCCATCGTGCCGTGGAACTTTCCGCTGATGATCGGCGCGTGGAAGCTGGCGCCAGCCTTGGCCGCTGGCAACTCTGTCGTGCTGAAACCGGCGGAAAGTGCCTCGCTGACGCTCCTGCGCATCGCGGCTCTGGCGCTGGAGGCCGGGCTGCCGCCGGGCGTGTTGAACGTGGTGACGGGCGAAGGCCCTGTGGTGGGCGAGGCCATGGGGCTTTCCATGGGCATCGACGTGCTGGCCTTCACGGGTTCGGGCGCGACGGGGCGGCGACTGTTGGACTATGCCGCGCGGTCCAATCTCAAGCGCTGTTTCCTGGAGCTTGGGGGCAAGTCGCCCAACCTGGTCTTTGCTGACGCCCCGGACCTTGCCACGGCGGCCAAGGTCTCGGCGGCGGGGATCTTCCGCAATGCGGGGCAGGTCTGTGTCGCGGCCTCGCGCCTGCTGGTGGAGGAGAGCATCCATGACGACTTCGTCGCGGCGCTGGTCGTGGCGGCAGAAAGTTTCAAGGTCGGCGATCCGCTGTCGCTGGAGACCCAGATCGGCGCCGTGCATTCGGAACGGCAAATGGCGCAGAACCTGCGCTTCGTGGAGGAGGCCGAGGCGGAGGGCGCGCAAAGACTGACCGGCGGCTGGCGCATCCTGCCTGAAACCGGCGGCACCTACATGGCGCCCACGGTGATGGCCGGGGTTTCGCCCGACACGAGCCTTTCGCAGAACGAGGTTTTCGGCCCGGTTCTGGCGGTGACGCCCTTCAGCACGGAGGAGGAGGCCATTAGGCTGGCCAATGGCACCGACTATGGCCTCTCCTCCGGTGTCTGGACGCGCGATCTGTCCCGCGCGCACCGGATGATCCGGGCCATTCGCGCGGGCGTGGTGCATGTGAACACCTATGGCGGGTCGGACCTGACCGTGCCCCTGGGCGGCGTGGGCCAGTCCGGCAATGGCAGCGACAAGTCGCTGCATGCGCTGACGAAATACGAGAACCTGAAAACCGCGTGGATTCAGCTGTGAGCGGGGGAAAAATGGCCGACAAGACCATTCTGGTGGTGGGCACCTACGACACCAAGGACGACGAACTGCACTACATGGCCGACCGCATCCGCGCGCAGGGGGGGGGGGTGCTGACCATTGATGTGTCGGTTCTGGGCGACCCGTCGCATCCCACGGATATTTCCAAGCATGACGTGGCCGAGGCGGGTGGGTCCAGCATCGACGCGGCGATAGCGTCGGGCGATGAGAATACCGCCATGCAGATCATGGCGCGCGGGTCGGCAGCACTGGCGGCGACGCTCTGGTCTGAGGGGCGGTTCGACGGGGTGGTGGTTCTGGGCGGCTCCATGGGCACGGACCTGGCGCTCGACCTGTGCAGCGCCCTGCCGCTTGGCGTGCCGAAATACATTGTCTCGACGGTGGCCTTCTCCACGCTGATCCCTGCCGAACGGCTGCCCGCGGATATCCAGATGATCCTGTGGGCCGGGGGGCTTTACGGGCTGAACTCGGTCTGCAAATCCTCGCTCAGCCAGGCGGCGGGCGCGGTTCTGGGGGCGGCGCGAGCGGTGGAGGCGCCGGACCGGTCCAAGCCGCTCATCGGCATGACCAGCCTCGGCAAGTCGGCGCTGCGATACATGGTCTACCTGAAGCCGGAACTGGAGGCGCGCGGATACGAGGTCGCCGTGTTTCACGCCACCGGGATGGGTGGGCGCGCCTTTGAATCCCTGGCCGCGCAGGGCGCTTTCGCCGCCGTTTTCGATTTCTGCACGCAGGAGCTCGGCAACCACACCCACGGCTCGGACGTGACCGCCGGGGCCGACCGGCTGACAAATGCTGGCAAGGCGGGCATTCCGCAACTGGTCTCGACCGGCTGCTATGACCTGGTGGACCTGGCCGGATGGCGGGGCATCCCCGAGAAATGGGCCGATCTGCTAAGCCACGCGCATAACCGGCTGATCACTTCGGTGGTGCTGGATGCAGAGGGGGTGCGCATGGTCGCCCGCGCCCATGGCCGGGCGCTGGCGGAGGCGAAGGGCGAGACCGTGCTGCTGTTGCCCCTTGGCGGATGCGGCGAATGGGACCGGCCCGGCGCAGACCTGCACAATCCCGATGGCCTCGCGGCCTTCTGCGAGGAGATGCGCGCAAGCTGCCCCGCAAATGTGCGGCTGGAAGAGGTCGACGCCCATATCAACGATGAGGCATTTGCCACAAGGGCGCTTGAGATCTTCGATGATTGGCGGGCGCGTGGCCTGGCATGACGGGATAAACGGCTTGATCCTGGCGGGGGAAGGGCCTTCGAAGGCCCTTAAATAAGCGGTTTCGAAACTGCTTCCAGCCCGGATCAGAGGGAATGCATAAGATCTGGCTTGACTTCCTCCATATAATTGCTTAACAAAGCAAGTAAATAACGGGAGGCCGACGTGCCACATATCACCGTCGATTATTCGCCCAACATGGAAGACCGCGCCGATATCGCGGCACTTTGCGATGCTCTGCGGCTGGCTGCGATTGAAACCGGCATTCTCCCCATGCCCGGCATCCGCGTGCGCGCCATCCGCGCAACCCATGTCAGTATCGCCGATGGTGACCCGCAGCATGGCTATGTCGATATCAGCCTGCGCCTGAGGGCCGGACGTCCTGACGACGCCAAACGCGCCGCTACCGCCCATATCTTCGCCGCCGCCGAGGCGTTCCTTGCCCCGGTCATGGCGATCCATTCCGTCGCGCTCTCGTTCGAGATGCGCGACATCGACCCCGATCTCAGCCCCAAAACGGGCACGATCCGCGACCACCTGCCGAAGGAGCTGCCATGACGGACCTCACCACGCACAAGGCCAAGCTGGAGGGCTATCTCGCCCGGTTCCGCGACGCGGGCGTTCTGAACCAGATCGGCGGCGAAGCGCGGCCCGCCGTTTCGGGCGCGACATTCGACAACCATACGCCGGTGGATGAAAGCTTCATCTGCCGCGTGGCGCGGTCGGGGCCTGAAGACGTGGACGCGGCGGCCAAGGCCGCGAAAGCCGCCTTTCACTCCTGGCGCGACATGGCCGCGACCGAACGCAAGGCGATCCTGCACCGCATCGCCGACGGCATCGTGGCCCGGGCCGAGGAAATCGCGCTCTGCGAGTGCTGGGACACGGGGCAAGCCTATCGCTTCATGTCGAAGGCGGCCCTTCGCGGCGCAGAAAACTTCCGCTTCTTCGCAGATCGCGCGCCAAGCGCCCGCGACGGGCAGGCGCTGCCCTCGCCCACGCTGATGAACATCACGACACGCGTGCCCATCGGCCCCGTGGGGGTGATCACGCCATGGAACACGCCCTTCATGCTGTCTACCTGGAAGATCGCGCCCGCTTTGGCGGCCGGCTGCACCGTGGTGCACAAACCTGCCGAGTTCAGCCCGGTGACCGCGCGCATCCTGATGGAGATCGCGGAGGACGCGGGCCTGCCGCCCGGCGTTTGGAACCTTGTGAACGGGTTCGGCGAGGATGCGGGCAAGGCCCTGACCGAACACCCCGATATCAAGGCGATTGCCTTCGTGGGCGAGTCCAGAACCGGCTCAATGATCATGAAACAGGGGGCCGACACGCTCAAGCGCGTCCATTTTGAGCTAGGGGGCAAGAACCCGGTGGTGGTTTTTGAGGATGCGGATCTCGACCGGGCGCTCGATGCGGCGATCTTCATGATCTATTCATTGAATGGCGAACGCTGCACCTCGTCCTCGCGGCTGCTGATCCAGGACAGCGTGGCCGACGACTTCCTGTCGAAACTCGCCGCGCGGGTGAGAAACATCCGCGTGGGCAACCCGCTCGATCCCGCTACCGAAGTGGGGCCGCTCATCCACAAGACCCATTTCGACAAGGTCTGTTCCTATTTCGACAAGGCCCGCGCCGAGGGCGCGGAGATCGCGGCGGGTGGCGCGCGGGAGGGGGATTCCGGCTGGTTCGTGCAGCCCACGCTTTTCACCGGGGCCACGAACGCCATGGCCATCGCGCAGGAGGAAATCTTCGGCCCGGTCCTGACCGCGATCCGGTTCGCGGATGAGGACGAGGCGCTGCAGATCGCCAATGACATCCCTTACGGTCTGACGGGCTATGTCTGGACCAATGACCTGAGCCGCGCCTTGCGCTTTACCGACAAGCTGGAGGCGGGGATGATCTGGGTCAACTCGGAAAACGTGCGCCACCTGCCGACCCCGTTCGGCGGTGTGAAGGCCTCTGGCATCGGGCGCGACGGCGGGGACTGGAGCTTCGAGTTTTACATGGAGCAGAAACATATCGGCCTGGCCACGGGTCAGCACCGCATCCCGCGCCTCGGCGCATAAGAGGGGAGGAAAGAGATGGGAGAGATCGTTCTCGCCGCCAAGATGACCCATGTGCCCACCATGCTCATGTCCGAGCAGGAGGGTCCTATCCAGGGCAAGCGGCAGGCGGCCATCGACGGGCACCGGGAGATCGCCCGCGGTGCAAAGGCGCTGGGGGCAGACACGGTGGTGATATGCGACACCCATTGGGTGATAAACGCCGGGTTCCACATCAACGCAAATACCCGCTTCGAAGGGCTCTTCACCTCGAACGAGTTTCCGCAGTTCATCCAGAACCTGCCCTATGGCTATGGCGGCAACCCGGCGCTTGGCGACGCGATTGCGGCGGAGGCCAGCGCGCGCGGGGTTCATACACTGGCCCATCACCTCGACAGCCTGGAACTCGAATACGGCACGCTTGTGCCCATGCGCTTCATGAGCCGGGAACATGAGATGAAAGTGGTTTCAGTCGCGGCCTGGTGCACGGTGCACGACCATCAGGAAAGCCGCGTTGTGGGCGAGGCCATTCGTGCCGCTGTTGAAGCCTCGGACAGCAAGGTGCTGTTGGTTGCGTCGGGCTCGCTCAGCCACAAGATCTGGGCCAACAAGGACTATGCCGCCAATAACGGGACCTTTACCATCAGCTCCGAGTTCAACCGACAGATGGACTTGCATGTGCTGGAGATGTGGCAGCGTGGCGATCACGCGACCTTCCTGAAGATGCTGCCGGACTATGCGCAATTCTGCTGCGGCGAGGGGTCGATGCATGACACGGCGATGCTTTATGGCGCGCTTGGCTGGGACAGCTATGACAGGCCTTGCGAGGTGGTCACGGAATACTTCCCCAGTTCCGGCACCGGTCAGACCAATGTGATCTTTCCGGTACGCTGACAGCCAAGAAGGATTTTCCAGAAAATCCTTCGCAGGCCGTGAAACAGAATTTTCCGGAAAATTCTGCCAGGACTGAGGCTGGAAAACTCTTCTGGAAGAGTTTTCCAGCTTAGGTGTTATCCCAACAGAGCTTCAATCCGCGCCAAAGTCGCCGTGCTGACCGCAACGCCCTCGATCGCCGCCTTGACCCGCTTCGATTTGCGTCCATCCCCGGGCAGGCGGGCACCATCCTGCGCGTGGATGGCATCGGTGAGCGCCGAGACGCGATCTGCAAAGCCGCCGCCAGATGTCGCTCCGGGGTCGATGGCGATGAAGAACTGTCCGGTTTTGGGTGGCCCACCTGCCGTTCCGGAAAAGGGCGAGGCATCCTTGCCAAGCGTCGCGCCCGCCAGCGCCGCCGCCATGGTTTCCACCAGCAGCGCCACGCCAACCCCCTTGTAGCCGCCTGACGGTGCCATGGAGCCTTTCAAGCCCACCTCCGGGTCCGTCGTCGGGTTGCCATCTGCATCCAGCGCCCACCCGACCGGGATCGGTTTGCCCTCGCGGGCGTGTTTCATGACCTCGCTTTTCGCGATGGTGCTGGCCGACTGGTCGATCATGATGGCGGGCTGGCCATCCGTTCCGGGCACCGCAAGCGAGAACGGGTTTGTCCCCACAACCGGTTTCGAGCCGCCCGAGGGTGCAATCGACGCGGGCGCGTTGGTGAAGCCCAGGCCAACCAGCCCGGCTTGGGCCAGCCGGGTCGTGTGGTAGCCCAGAACCCCGCAATTGTAGCTGTTGCGGATGGCCAGCGCTGCAATGCCCTGTTCGCGGGCCAGCGGGATCAACTCGCCAAACCCCATGTCGATGGCGGAATGGGCAAAGCCGGTGGCGGCATCCACCGTGATGACGCCGGGGCGCGGGATGTCCATGACGGGTTTGGCGTTTCCGTCCACCTTTCCGCACTGCACATGTTCCGCGTAGATCGGGATATAGGCGAGGCCATGGCTTGCCACTCCGTCGGCCTCTGTCGCGGCCGTGGCGATGGCCAGCGGGCGGGCATTCTCAGGGCTGGTGCCAGCGGCCACAAGGGCGCGGAATGAGAGATCCTCGATCTCGTCCAGGGTCATGGTGCGGGTGTCTGACATCTCTCTCTCCTCAATCATTGTCTGTCAGGCCCGCCACGGCCCCGGCAAGGCGCGAGGCCTCGGTCGCGGGCGCGCGGGTGCGGGCGGCGTATATGCCGAGCGAGACCAGGATCATCTGGTCGGACTCGGCGCGTGTCTTGTGGGGGGGCTGGGCCGGTATCGGACCGCCGAGCGTCAGGGTCACGTCCGACATGGGCGGCGGGGTGTCCACAGACATGGAGTCGCCATCGGTAACCGCATGGCCGCCGTCCCAGGACAGGGTGATGGGGTGGCCAAGGTCCAGTGCAAGGCGGGCGGCAAAGGGCAACAGGAAGACCGGCAGGGCCACGCGCGTCAGGGTCAGCGGCAGCGGGGCAGCCGGTCCGAGATCGGAAAGCACAGCCCCGCAGGCGACTGGGCAAAGCCAGCCCTCAGCCCCTCTCCAATCGCCATCCATAAGCTCCGGCCCGGCTTGGGCATGGCCTTCCTCATCATGGCGGAAAAGCAGCGCGACCAGCGGATCACCGGCGTCAATGCCGCGCGCGCAGAGCCACCGGGTCGCCTTGGCGGCCTCTTCGGCCATGCCCCAGCACAGCCCCGCGCCCTTTGCCGCCGTCTTGGCGAGGCTCTCTGTCTCGTTGAGGGACAGGCTCATGCACCTGCCTCTGGATACACCCAGAAATCCGCGTGGTCCTCGGTCAGCTCGGGCGGGTAGGGGGCACCCGCGAACATGGTGATGCGGATCCAGCGGTCGGACCGGGGGTCGAAGCTGGTCGCGCCGAAGAAGGACAGCTTGGCGCGCAGCATGTCAATGGGCAGCATATCCGCCCCGATGGTGTTGTTGCGGATCTCTCCATAGGGGGCTTTGGCGGCGATCTGGACACGACGGGCGCTGTGGCGATGTTCGGGATGTTTCAGAAGGAAGGCGGCAAGCGGGGTGTCACCGGGCCAGTCGCCGAGATCGGCGTGCAACAGGGCCGCATCGCGCCCCGGTGCAAGGGGTTGTTCATAGGGCGCAATCGGTTCCTCATGGCGCTGCCCAAGCCGGGGTTCGAGCTTTTCTTCCGACACGTACCAGGCCCGCGCGGTGGCCTCCCGGCTGTTCCAGTCCGTTTCCAGCGCCCATGGAAACTGCTGTTCGATCAGGGCCTTGACCCGATTTAGCGGCATGGACCCGTCAATGCGGAACCCGGCCTGTTCCACGGCAGCCATGCAGGGGCCGAGACCGTCGATGATGTCGCCATAGGGTTCCAGCATTAGCGAGACCAGAAATTCCTGCCCCTCAAAGGACAGATTGCCTTCGGCCCATACATGGAGCTTGTCCCAAGGATGATCGGCGTCGAGCTCGTCCGCGACATGCGGCAGCAGGCGTGACAGATCGGCCCTAAGGTCCGCAAGTCTCGCCAGTTGAATCGGATGTTCGGTTCGCCAGCTTTGAACCGCGGCGACGCTGCGGCTTAGAAGGTCACGGAACAGTGCCACGGCATCGGGCGAGGCGGAGGGCAGGGCGCGGACCCGCGCCAGCGCCGTTTCCCGCACCAGTATCCAGTTGTTCACCAGCATCGGGTGATTGACGAGGAACGGCGCCATGCCAAGCCCGGTGGAATTGCCAATCCCGAGGCGGCGCGCGAGGATGGGGTCCAGCGACACCGCGCTCTCGCCGCCCTGCACCCGCGCCATATGCTCCACCATGTCCCGCACGAACCAGCGGGTCAGGTAGACTGACAGCATTTCCGCCTGGAAGGGGGTGGCCATTTCGGGGCGGTCGGCGATCACCTCGCGGTCGGCCGCGCCGAACTTGCCAGAGCCGTAAACGGCTGTTGTGCGCATCAGATACCCCACTTCCGCGATCATCTGCGGGTCGGGTTGCAGGCCCTGCGAGAGCCGATCCACCACATGTGTCCACAGGCGGACTGACCGATTGGCTCGGGAAAGGGAGAGTTCGCTTTCACTTATGCGACCTGCTTCCTGCACCGGCACATTTCGGGACAGCCGGGCGATATCGGCGCGGTCCGGCACGCCATCAAACAGCGCGAATGTCGCGTCCCACGCCTCGGCAATCACCCGGTCGGACCGCAGGTGATCGGGCAGGTCATGGGCAAAGGCGATCAGGGAATAGCTTCGCTCCGGCCCCGTGGCGGTATAGATCGCATGGCCCACACCACTGGCATCAACCTCGAACGCCGTGCGCGTGAACTGCCAGTCTTCGCGGGCCAGCCTTCGGGTCAGTTGACGCATGAAGCTGAGCCTGCATTGGTGCAACGACCCAAGACGCGCCAGCCGCATGACCTGTTCCGGCGGGCGCAGGGCAGCCTCGTTGATATCCGTGTCTGTTGTGTGACCACTCATCGCGCGTTCCTCCCACCCCGGCGCAGGATGTCCGGCGCGCGGGCCCAGGTCAAACCCGCAATCCGACGCTCAACCGGCAATAGGCGACACGATCCGGTGACCGGGCATGTGCCAGAGCCTGACAAATGTCACCGGCGCGTCAAGGCCCCATGTGCTGCGTTCCAGTGTCAGAAGTGGCGTGCCTTCGGTGACATCCAGCGCGCGGGCCTCGTCCGGGCCGCAGGGCTGTGCCGAGATCGCCAGTTCCCCCCGTGCGACCGGGACGGTTTCCAGCAGCCATTCATTGGCGCTTTTGCGGCTGAAATCATGGTGTTCCGCCTGCGGGACGGCGGCAAGGTTGATCCAGCGATCTTCCAGAACATAAGGAACACCGTCGGCCAGGTGAATGGCGGAGAGATGCAGGGTGCGGGCGGCCTCGCCAAGCCCGAGCGCATAGGCCACGCGCGCGGGCGGGCGGGCGGTGCCGTGGGTCAGTAGCGCATAACCATAACGCTGGCCGCTTCCTTCGATTTCCTGCCGGATGACGGGGATTTCAATCACCGCCTTGCCGACCGGGTGCAGCGCCACGCGCGTCCCCGATTTGCGGCGCCGTTCCACCAGACCGGCCCCGGCCAGTTCCCGAAGCGCCCGGTTCACCGTGGTCCTCGCACAGCCGAATTCGGCGGCCAAATCGGCCTCGTTCGGGATCAGGTCGCCGGGTTTCCACTGGCGGGCGCGGATACGGCGGCGCACCTCGTCCTGCACACCCTGCCATGTGTTGGTATCGCTCATGTGGCGGCCCGAAGGGTTCTGACAGCTGCCCTGTAGGCGGTTTCGATGGCGTCCCTTTGAACGTGGCGGCCCTCGCGCACCATGTGGCGGCCCGCCGACCAGACATCGCGGACCATGCGGTCATCGCCCGCGAAGATGTAGCTGTCGAGGATGGTGTCGCCGGTCATGCCGTCAAGGTCCGGGTGGGTCATGTCAAGCGCCAGCATATCGGCCCAGGTGCCGGGGGCAAGCGCGCCCGTTTGCCGCCCTGCCGAACCCGCGCCACCCTGATTGACCGCGTCGAACAGCCTGCGCCCGGTAGAAGACGCGGGCGTTGCCAGCGCGGCGCGGGAATGATCACGCAGGCGCTGGCTGGTATCGAGCTGGCGCAGCTCCTCGGCCAGGCTGATGCGGATATTGCTGTCCGATCCCACGGCGATCCGCCCGTCCGCATCCATCCAGCGGACCCCGTCGAAAATGCCGTCCCCAAGGCTCGCCTCGGTCAACGGGCAAAGAACGGCGGTGGCGCCGGACCGGGCGAGGCCCTCGGTCTCATGCGGCTCCATCTGGGTGCAGTGGATGAAGTGCCAGCGGTGGTCTGGGGCGAGCGTATCAAGCACCCATTCGACGGGGCGTTTGCCGGTCGTGGCCAGTACCTCCTCCACCTCGGCTTTCTGTTCCGCCAGATGCATGTGGATCGGTCCTTCCGGTGCCAGCCCGATCACTTCGGCGAGCGCCCCGGCTGGCGCTGCGCGCAGCGAATGGGGCGCGATCCCGAAACCCCAGTCGGCGGGACCAGTCGCGATGCGCGCTCTGGCCTCCTCGGCCAACCGGGCAAAGCGCTCCGCGTCGTTGCCGAAGCGTTGCTGACCGGAGGTCAGCCCCCGCCCGTCGAGCCCGCCGGTCTGGTAGAATACCGGCAGCAGGGTCAGCCCGATCCCCGAGAGATCCGCCGCCGCCGCGATCCGGTCGCTGAGTTCTGAGAGCCGCGCATAGGGCACGCCGCCGGGCTGGTGATGCAGGTAGTGAAACTCGACGTTGGTGGCATAGCCCGCCTCCAGCATTTCCATCTGCACGAAAGCCGCGATCGCCTGCACCTGTTCGGGCGTGATCCGGTCCAGAAAGCGGAACATCAGCTGCCGCCAGGTCCAGAACGTATCGCGCGGATCGGGGCCGCGGCGTTCGGTCAGCCCGGCCATGGCACGCTGAAAGGCGTGGGAATGGGCATTCGCGGGCGCGGGCAGAAGGCAGCCTACGCGGGCCCCCTGCGGCTCGGCCCCCGGCGTGACACTGGCGATGTGGCCTTCGTGAACCGCGATCAACACGTTTCTCTGCCAGCCTTCTGGGGTCAGTGCGGTTTCGGCCCAGACATGTTCCATGGTCAAATCCCTGCTTGACTCGAATATGTGCATACATAATGCTTTCACACAGGGATTAATCAAGCGAAATGAGTCGATCATGCTTCTGGTGAACGCGACGGTGGCCACGATGGGCGAGGGCGCACCCTATGGGCTGATCCCCGACGGGGCGGTGCTGCTGGAGGGCGACCAGCTGGCCTGGGTCGGGCCTCGGTCCGACGCTCCGAAGGCGGAGGCGCGCGACATGGGCGGGCGGCTGATTACGCCCGCACTGATTGACTGCCACACTCATCTGGTCCATGCGGGCGACCGCGCGCGGGAGTTCGAGCTGCGGCTGCAAGGCGCGAGCTATGAGCAGATTGCGCGAGAAGGTGGGGGTATTCTGTCAACGGTGACGGCCACCCGCGCTGCAAGCGTCGAGGAGTTGGTCGCGCTGGCGCTTCCACGGCTCGACGCACTGCTGGCGGAGGGCGTGAGCGTCGTCGAAGTGAAGTCCGGGTACGGTCTGACCATTGAGACGGAACTGAACATGCTGCGCGCAGCGCGGGCCTTGGAACAGCATCGCCCGGTCAGGATCGTCACCAGCTTCCTCGCTGCCCATGCGGTGCCGCCGGGGGCCGATGCCGATGCCTATATCGACGAGGTCTGCATCCCCGCGCTGCATCAGGCCCATGCGGAGGGGCTGGTCGATGCGGTGGACGGCTTCTGCGAGGGGATCGCCTTCACGCCCGCGCAGATCGAGCGGGTGTTCGACGTGGCCAAGGCGCTCGGCCTGCCGGTGAAACTCCATGCCGAGCAGCTCTCTCATCTGGGTGGCACGGAACTGGTCGCGCGTTATGGCGGGCTGTCGTCGGATCACGTGGAATACGCGACCGAGGCTGATGCGCAGGCGATGGCCGATGCGGGCACCGTGGCTGTCCTGCTGCCCGGCGCGTTCTATACGTTGCACGAAACCCAGATGCCGCCCGTCGCCGCCTTCCGCGCCCATGGCGTGCCGATGGCGCTGGCGACGGATGCGAACCCCGGATCGTCGCCGATGTTCTCGCTCCTGCTGGCCGTGAACATGGGCTGCACGCTCTTCCGCCTGACACCGGAGGAGGCATTGAGGGGCGTAACGGTGAACGCGGCCAAGGCGCTCGGGCTTTCCGATTGCGGGCAGATCGCGGCGGGCAATCGCGCCGATCTGGCGGTCTGGGACGTCAGGCAGCCGGCGGAACTGGCCTATCGCTTCGGCTTCAACCCGCTTCACGAACGCTGGATCGGTGGGGAGATCGCGGCATGATCCTGACCCCGGGCGCGGCGACGCTGCGGCAGTTGGAGGCGGTGTGGCGCGGGGCGACCCCGGCGCTGGACCCTGCCGCTTTTCCGGCCATCGAGGCCGCCCATGCCGAGGTGCAGAAGGCTGCCGCCGGAGAAGACCCGGTTTACGGGATCAACACCGGTTTCGGCAAACTCGCCTCGATCAAGATCGCGGCCAAGGACACGGCTGCCCTGCAAAGGAACCTGATCCGCAGCCATGCCTGCGGGGTGGGCAAGCCGCTGGAGGAGGAAACCGCGCGGCTGATGATGGCGCTGAAGCTGCTATCCTTGGGCCGTGGCGCGTCTGGTGTTGCGCCGGCCACCGTGCGGCTCATTGAGGGGATGCTTGCCAAGGGCGTGACGCCGGTGATCCCCGAACAGGGGTCGGTCGGGGCGTCGGGCGACCTTGCGCCGCTGGCCCATATGGCGCTGGCGATGATGGGCGAGGGAGAGGCCGTGTTCGACGGCCAGACCCTGCCAGGGGGCGAGGCACTGGCTCGCGCCGGGCTGGAGCCGGTCAGTCTTGGCCCCAAGGAGGGGCTGGCGCTGATCAACGGCACGCAGTTTTCCACTGCCTGCGCGCTGGTCGGGCTCTTCACCGCATGGGCCAACCTGCGGGCGGCGATCACGGTCTCGTCACTGTCGACCGACGCGATCATGGGCTCCACCGCGCCGCTTCTGGCGGAAATCCACGCGCTGCGCGGTCAGCCCGGCCAGATCGAGGTCGCCGCCGCGATGCGGGCATTGATGGACGGATCGGAAATCCGCGAAAGCCACCGCGAGGGCGACACCCGCGTGCAGGATCCCTATTGTATCCGCTGCCAGCCGCAGGTGACGGGGGCGGCACTGGACCTACTGCGCATGGCCGCCGGGACGCTGCGGATCGAGGCCAATGCGGTAACCGACAACCCGCTGGTGCTGCTTGGCGAAGGACGCATCGTTTCGGGCGGGAACTTCCATGCGGAGCCCGTGGGCTTCGCCGCCGACATGATTGCGATCGCGCTGTCGGAGATCGGGGCCATCGCACAACGCCGTGTCGCGCTGATGGTGGACCCGACGCTGAGCTTTGACCTGCCACCCTTTCTGACGCCTGCGCCGGGGCTGAATTCCGGCCTCATGATCGCCGAGGTGACGACGGCGGCCCTGATGAGCGAGAACAAGCATCTGGCCAACCCTTGCAGCACGGATTCCACCCCGACAAGCGCCAATCAGGAGGATCATGTCAGCATGGCCGCCCATGGCGCGCGGCGGCTGGCGCGGATGAATGCGAACCTCTCGCGTATCCTTGGGGTCGAAGCGATGTGCGCGGCGCAGGGCGTGGAATTCCGCGCGCCGCTGGTGACCAGTGTTGCCCTGCAAGGGGTGCTGGCGCGTTTGCGGGCGCGGGTGGCGACGATCAAGGAGGACCGGTACCTCGCGCCGGACCTTGAGGCGGCGGGCGAAATGGTGGCCTCTGGCGCTTTGTGCGACGGGCTGGACCTGCCGGAACTGGAGGGCGCGGCGTGACCCCGGTTGAGGTTCAACAGGGCGATGGCCCCGTTATTCTTGGCCTGCCCCATACCGGCACCTTCGCGCCTGACGACATCCACGCGCGTCTGAATGCGCGGGGGCGGGAGCTGTCGGATACGGACTGGCATATCGAACGGCTCTATGACGGGCTATTGCCCGGTGTCACCACCGTGCGCGCGACCTTCCACCGATACGTGGTGGATGCGAACCGCGATCCCTCCGGCGCGAGCCTTTATCCGGGGCAGAACACCACCGGGCTGGTACCATTGACGGATTTCGATGGCGCGCCCATTTGGGCCGATCCGCCGCGCGAGGGAGAAGTCGAGGCGCGACGTAAGGCGTTCCATACGCCCTATCACGCCGCCTTGCAGGCGGAGATGGAGCGGGTGCGCGCAGTACATGGCGTCGCGATCCTTTATGATTGTCACTCGATCCGGTCCGTGATCCCGCATCTCTTCGACGGGCTGCTTCCCGATTTCAACATCGGGACGAATGGCGGCACCACCTGTACGCCCGAGATCGAGGCCGCCGTTCTGGGCATCTGTGCCGGGGCAACGGGCTACACCCATGTGCTGAACGGCCGTTTCAAGGGCGGCTGGACAACGCGCCACTATGGCCGCCCCGCTGAAGGCTTCCACGCCATCCAGATGGAACTGGCGCAATCGACGCATCTTGTCGATGAAACCGCCGGTTGGGCCTATGCCCCCGAGAAGGCCGACCGCCTGCGCCCCTACCTGGGCCAAATCCTCACATCCCTGGCCGACCTGGCCCCCAAGCTGAAGGGCTGACCCATGACCGATCCCCGCCACAACATCCGCGACGTCTTCCCCGCCACGGGCACGGAGATCACCGCAAAAAGCTGGCTCACGGAAGCGCCGATGCGGATGCTGATGAACAACCTGCACCCCGATGTGGCCGAGAACCCGCATGAGCTGGTGGTCTATGGCGGCATCGGGCGCGCGGCGCGGACATGGAACGATTTCGATACGATTGTCGCCAGCCTGAAGGATCTGGAAGAAGACCAGACCCTGCTGGTGCAGTCGGGCAAGCCCGTGGGGGTCTTCCGCACCCATAAGGACGCGCCGCGCGTGCTGATCGCAAACTCGAACCTCGTGCCGCACTGGGCGACATGGGACCATTTCAACGAGCTCGATAAGCGGGGGCTCGCGATGTATGGCCAGATGACCGCCGGATCGTGGATCTATATCGGGTCGCAGGGGATCGTTCAGGGCACCTACGAGACCTTCATGGAAGCGGGCCGCCAGCACTATGGCGGCGACCTGAAAGGTCGCTGGATCCTGACCGGCGGACTTGGCGGCATGGGCGGCGCGCAGCCCTTGGCCGCCGTCATGGCCGGGGCCTGCTGCCTTGCTGTGGAATGTGACGAAACCCGCGCCGAATTCCGCAAGCGCACCCGCTATGTGGATGAGATCACTCATTCTCTGGACGAGGCACTCGCCATGATCGACCGGTGGACCAAGGCGGGCGAGGCGAAATCGGTGGGGCTGATCGGCAACGCCGCCGATGTCTTCCCGGAACTTGTCCGGCGCGGGGTGCATCCCGATATCGTGACCGACCAGACCAGCGCCCACGATCCCATCCACGGCTACCTGCCGCAGGGCTGGAGCGTGGCTGAATGGCGCGAGAAACAGGAGAGCGACCCGAAGGCCGTGGAACGCGCTGCGCGGGCCAGCATGAAGGTGCATGTGGCCGCAATGGTCGATTTCTGGAATGCGGGCGTGCCGACGCTCGATTACGGCAACAACATCCGGCAGGTCGCGCTGGAGGAGGGGCTGGAAAACGCCTTCGCCTTCCCCGGCTTCGTGCCCGCCTATATCCGGCCCCTCTTTTGCCGGGGCATCGGGCCGTTCCGCTGGTGTGCGCTCAGTGGCGACCCGGAGGATATCTACAAGACCGACGCCAAGGTGAAGGAGCTTGTGGACGACCCGCATCTGCACAACTGGCTCGACATGGCGAAGGAGCGGATCGCCTTCCAGGGCCTGCCCGCGCGGATCTGCTGGGTCGGGCTTGGCGTGCGCCACAAGCTGGGGCTCGCATTCAACGAGATGGTCCGGAACGGAGAGCTGAAAGCGCCCGTGGTGATCGGGCGGGACCATCTGGATTCCGGCTCCGTCGCCTCGCCCAACCGGGAAACCGAGGCGATGAAGGACGGCTCGGACGCCGTGTCCGACTGGCCGCTGCTGAACGCGCTTCTGAACACGGCGTCAGGGGCCACCTGGGTCAGCCTGCATCACGGCGGCGGCGTCGGCATGGGGTTCAGTCAGCATTCCGGCATGGTGATCTGCTGCGACGGGTCAGAGGACGCCGACCGGCGGCTGGAACGCGTGCTGTGGAACGACCCGGCAACGGGGGTGATGCGCCACGCCGATGCGGGCTACGAGATCGCCCTCGACTGCGCACGGGAGCATGGGTTGGATCTGCCGGGGATATTGTGATCGGACACGGCCCCTCAATTGCGAGGGGCCAGCTGCTTGGCATGTCGGGTTGTAGGGGAAGGATGTTTTGGCTGGAGCCCGTTGGCTGCTTGGAGCCCAAGCTGTGACTTTGATTTTCTTGCTGCGTGCGCACGCGGCACAGAACTTGCCGCGTACGCATCATCTTGAGCACAGCGACGCGGCATAAAGAGTGGCCATTCGTGCCGAGCGAGGCGAGATTACATTAGTCAATGAGCGAGACGCGGGACGAACCGTCATTCAGAGGAACCGGCGACCGGTCAGGTGAACTACCTGCACAAACAACGCGCCATCGACCTGGAGTCCGCTTTGGACGCGCTTGCAAGCTGGGCGCAATGCAACATCGAGGCCCGTGAAGCGCTATGCGATTTCGACGTCTCGAACCTGATGTGGCAGATGCGCAGCTATATTGATCCGGAGCAATTGCCGCGCCGACAGATTGTTATTCAGTTCAGGTTCAGTGACCCCGGGCTCGACTACAATACCTACTGGGTGTTGAGCCGCCCCGGATCGCCGGTAGAAATCTGCTCGACTATCCCAGGCTTTGACATCGACCTTTACATAGAGACTGACGAGGTTTCTCTGACATCCATTATCCTAAGCCGTTCGACGATCGGACGGGAACTCGACGCTGGGCGGTTGTTTCTGAGTGGGGACGCTGCCGTGGCTCGAACGATGGACCGATGGCTGCATCGCAGGACGAAGGAAGATGGGCTTGAGGTCCGGCAATTGGACTTGGCTGAGGCGACACCGTGACTGGTAGCTTTGATGTCATTATCGTCGGTGCCGGCTCTGCTGGTTGCGTTCTAGCGTCAAGACTGACTCAATATCCAAACCGAAATGTTCTATTGCTCGAGGCTGGCGGCAGCGATGACGATCCACGCGTGTCTACGCCTGCGGCCATGGGGTCCCTGCCCAATACGCGGTTCGACTGGGGCTTTCGGACTGGGCCGCAGGACCACCTATCCCGCAGGCAAATCGCATATCCGCGAGGGCGGTGCATCGGAGGGACCGGCTCCATCAATTACATGATCTATCTCCGCGGACACCCCTCGGACTATGACAG
This sequence comes from Nioella sp., assembly GCF_965215655.1. Taxonomy (GTDB): domain Bacteria; phylum Pseudomonadota; class Alphaproteobacteria; order Rhodobacterales; family Rhodobacteraceae; genus Nioella. Next base: position 2,753,343 of record NZ_OZ244111.1, on the reverse strand, counting down.
CTGGGCACGACTGGGTGGGGTTGGCATGACGTGCTGCCCTATTTCAGAAAGGCCGAGAACTGGCAGGTGCCGGGTGAACGCGACCTGCATGGCGAAGCGGGTCCCCTGACGGTGAGCGAACAGGCAGAACGATCTCCCCTGACATATGCCTTCATTGCGGCCTGCCAGGAGGCAGGTATCCCGTTCAACGACGATTTGAACGGGCAGGACGTCGAAGGCTGCGGCTACTTCCCGGCCACCTTGCACAGTAACACGCGAGGCAGCACAGAGTGCACGTATCTGAAGGCGGCGCAGGCACGGGCGAACCTGACCGTGGCGACAGGCGCTACGGTCCTCAGGCTCGTCCTTGACGGTAAGCGCGTCCTTGGGGTCGCCTATATCGCCGGCGGAGAGATCCAACGGGAAACCGCACAAGACACCGTCCTCGCGGCAGGGGAAGTCGGATCGCCGCAAATTCTCCAGCTCTCAGGGATTGGCTCGGCAGAGCGGCTGGAAGAAGTAGGGGTAAAGGTCCGGCATGACCTGCCAGGGGTGGGTGAGAACCTGCAGGACCATCTGCACTACCGCAGCCGTTGGGAGATTGAGAAACCTCTAACGTTTTTCGGCCAAACCGCCGAGGAACTAGCGGACGCGCAGCGCCAATTTGCAGAAGGCCGGGGGCCACTAACAACGAACCACTTCGAGTCCGGTGCTTTTCTTCGCTCGAACCCCGTAACTGAGGCGCCGGATATCGAGCCGCTGATGATCCCCTATTACATCAGCCTTGGTGCTCCCGAGATGCGCCCGCCGGACCGACATGGATTCACGATTTCGGGCTTTCCGACGCGGCCTCGCAGCAGGGGTCGAGTCTCAATTGTGTCCGACAATCCGCTCGATCGGCCACTCATTGATCCGGGCTACCTTAGCGATCCAGCCGACGTCGACCTGATGCTTGCCTGTATCCGCGAGGCGCGGAAAGTCGTGTCTCAGCCTGCCTTCGCGGAACTTGCGCCGCGCGAAATCTCTCCGGGACCCGACCGGATCAGCGACGAGGACATCATAGCCGACATCCGAGAGGTTTCTTCAACGTCGTGGCATCCGGTTGGCAGTTGCAGCATGGGACAGGACGATGGTGCCGTGGTCGCACCTGACTTGAGGGTGCATGGTATTGAAGGCCTCAGTATCGCAGACGCCTCGGTAATGCCGCGAATGAATACAGGACACCCGAGCGCGCCAGTCATCATGATCGCCGAAAAAGCCGCTGACCTGATCGCGGCTCGCGCCTGAGGCCAGTGGGGCAGCGCTCTGCCGCATCAGAAAGGAACTCGTCATGAAGAACAGTTTTGATTTCATCGTAATCGGCGCGGGCTCCGCCGGCTGCGTTCTCGCAAGACGTCTATGCGAAAGCGGCGATGCGACCGTCGCACTGATCGAAGCTGGTGGAGACCCCGATCCGGTCCTCTCCCGCCTTCCCGGCGCGGCGCCCCGACAAGTTGACACTAAATCGGACTGGCGCTTTCGTACTGTGCCTCAAACGGGCCTCTACGACCGTGTCATCGACTACCCTCGCGGGCGCGTTTTCGGCGGGTCGAGCGTGCTCAACTGTATGATCTACGTGCGAGGAAATGTGGGCGACTAAAATGAATGGGCTCAACTTGGGAATACCGGATGGGGCTATGATGATGTGCTTCCCTATTTTGTCCGCGCGGAAGCGAACGCTGAATTCGATGACGCGTTTCATGGAACCGACGGCCCCCTTTCGGTCGTGAAGAACCCGCATACGCATCCTCTTTGCGGGGTCTTCTTCGAGGCGGCACAGCAATCGGGCATTCCATACAATGCGGACATCAATGGTGCCGAGCAATTCGGATGCGGATAAATGCAGGCGACGATCCGCAACGGTACCCGTTGTGACACCGCTACGGCGTATCTCGACCCGGTTCGGGATCACACCAACCTCACGATCTTGAAGGAGGCGATGGTGACCCGGGTCTTGATTGAAAACGGCCGCGCGATCGCCGTCGACTATCTCGAAAACGGACAGACTCCACGACGGATCCATGCCGCCTCAGAAATCGTCATCTCGGCCGGATCGATCGGCTCGCCCCATTTGCTCATGCTGTCCGGTATCGGGCCGGCGGATCATTTGGCCGACCAAGGTATCGATGTCATCCTCGACAACCCTGACGTAGGCGCGCACCTTGAAGATCACTATTCCCAGGACGGCGTCTTTCGCCGCCTGAAAGAGCCGGAAGCGGTCTTGGGAGCTTTGCCTGAAACCTTCGAGGCGGCTGTTGAAGAGTTTCAGAAAACCGGAGGGGGATGGCTCGCGACGATGCAGGTCGACGCCGTGGCATTTCATTCGGTCGATCCCGGTAGCGCTTATCCTCAGTTCCAATCGATTTTCCGACCCGCCATTCCAGATGTCTTCCGTACCAGTGGTCGTCTTGATCGTGCCGGAGTTGCGTTGGGTGGCTATATCTGTCGGCCGAGAAGCCAGGGAACTGTCCGGCTCGTCTCCTCCAATCCGCTGGATGCCCCCCCTCATCGACCCCAACTACTTCTCCGATCCAGAGGACATGAGGCTGATGATCGCCCACCATCGCCGCAACGCTGAAATCCTAAATGCGCCGGCGTTCGATGCGATCTGCGACGGGCCAGCCAGTCCTGAAATCAATACCGATGCGGCATTGGAGGACTTCATCAGACGCACGGCCAGCACGGTCTGGCACCCGACAAGTACATGCCGAATGGGTCCCGGTGATGGAGCGGTCGTTGGGCCTGATCTTGCGGTCCACGGTATCAAGGGCTTGTCAATATGCGATGCGTCCGTCATGCCGACGATGACAAGTGGCAACACCAATGCGCCCGTGATCATGATTGCGGAAAAAGGTTCCGAATTGATCTTAGCGCGGCACTAACAGACCCTACCTGAAAATCTTTGGCCGACCTGGATTTGTCTGTTCCGGGCTCACAGGGTTGGTTGGCCTTGCTTGGGTTGAACATCCGCTATCAGAAGGGCGACGGCAGTTGGCGCGGGCAAGCCTTTCAGCGTCCTAGATATTGCCTACTTCCTCAAGCGGCAGGTTCCAGTTTTGCGGACCTCCTGCGGTGCCGCATGACCGTTAGGAGTCCACAATAACCAATGCTGCGCATCGCACCAATGTCGGAAAACTGTGAAAGCCGATTATGGCAATCAATGAGCCACCAAAGCTTTTGCAATCTCCCGCAGGTGCGTGTGTCCGGTGCCGCAGCACCCCCCAAAAATATCCATATGCGGATAGCGATCAGAAAGGTCTCGCAATTGCGCGCCAAGCTCAACCGGGTCGCCGTCCTCAATATGCCCGAGCTTGCACAGGGCAATCTTCTCCATCTTGGAGGCATTGGGGCGCACTCCACGTAGCCGCCTGATCCAATCTCCTTTCTCTAGGGCGGGTTCATACTCAAGCGGATGGGAGCAATTGACCATGTAGAATTCCGGAGCAGCGTGTTCGGCCTGACGGTCAATTTCAATGATAGCTTCTGCCAGAGTTGGTCCAGACTTCAACCGGCATGAACTGTCGAGCGTCAACGAGACCGAGAGTGGCACCCCGATCCGGTCCGCCGCGCGCAAGGCGCCGACGGCTTCCGGGATATTGTTGAATGTTGCAGCGCATGCAAAGTCCACATCTGCCTGTTTCAACGTCTCAAGCTGCACAGCATGGTAGTCCTCAGCGCTATTGGCGGTGATTTCCTGATTAAGGCTGTAAGCATCCCCTCTGGGACCAAGAAAGCCACCGATCAGAAGTCGCGGTATCTGGCTCTGATACCCTTTGGCAACGTCCCTGAGAAACTCGATCGCGGCGAGGTTGGCTTCGACCAGACCAGACGGTGAATAGCCCAACTTGGCGCCCCAGTCCGGGCTGGCGCGGTAGTCGAGACCGGTTAGCAGAAAGGACAAGCCAAATTCGGCAGCCACATCAAGCTGTTGCGAGAACACATCCCGCATTGCGGAAACGGCCTTTGGATTGTTCAGTAATGGCAGCATCGAGAATTCAGGCAACTCGAACCCATGACGATACATTATTTCCGTTTCTGTGCCGCCTTCGGTGAGAAAAACCTCGCCGGAGCCCATTGCAGGTAACGGGGATTGAATGGTCATTTCAAACCCCCGGTTTGATGTTCTGGTTGAAACGGAACCGATTGTCCGGATCATACTTGGTCTTGATCTCTACCAGCCGTTGGAAATTGTCACCGAAAGACGCTTGGGTCAGCGCGTCACCGTCTTCCCCGTGGCCCGGAAAGTTCAGATACACCCGGCCGTGGTGGCCAAAAGGCGCAGCACTTTCCCACCCCTCACGTGACCAGGCGATGTTTCGTGCATCATCGCTTGGGTTTATCCAAACCCCATCCAGTGAATACATCCAGCCCATTGAACGATCACCAAACGCCGTGGCTCCCTCTGAAACAGCCGCCGTCGCACCGCCAAAGTTCCACAACGATGAGATCGAATTGTCAGAAGGCGCATCAAGCGCATTCTGCATAGCAAGATCAATCATTTCGTCAGGGAGATCGGTCAGGTACCGCGCTTTCCAGTAGCACCGGAAATCGCCCGCAGGCATCAGCGTATCGAACAGTTGCTGCACCTCGCAGTACGCCATTCGTCCAGAGAAGTCGGCAACCAAAGAGCCAAGCTCTCGCAGCGGCTGCAACAGTGCCTCGCCTTCGGCCGCATCCCCGTTGTAAACGCATGCCAAAGTGTAGACGCGCTTGCCCTGATCCTTCTCCGCGAAATCCTCGCCGCCAGCCGTGGAAAACTCGCAAAGCGATCCGACGAGGTTGCCGTGTTCTTTCATCAATTCGCGCCAGGCGCGAATCGGCTCGGGCCCGTCTTCGATCGCATAAATCGGTGCTGCGAACATGATTTCCGGACCGACGGGGTGCAGGGCGAATTCGAACCGGGTGACCACACCGAAATTCCCGCCACCGCCTTTCAGGGCCCACAGCAGGTCTGCATCTTCGTCAGGGCTAGCCCGAACCAGGTCGCCATTGGCTGTGACCACTTCTGCGGCAATAAGGTTGTCTATGGATAGTCCGTGCTGCGCGCGCAGCCAACCAATGCCCCCTGAAAGGGTCAACCCGGCCACGCCAGTCTCGGAAATCAACCCGCCGGGTGTGGCGAGGCCATGCGCTTGTGTTGCAGAGTCGACGTCAGCCCAAAGCGCACCGCCCTCAACAGTTGCAATGCGTTTGTCAGGATCGACGGCCACCGCACGCATGCCACTCAGATCGATCATCAGCCCGTCGTCACAGACGGCATGACCGGCGACGTTATGGCCACCGCCCCGGATCGAGATCGGCATATTATGGCCGCGCGCATGTTTGACAGCCTCAACGACGTCAGCGCTGTTTCGGCACCGAACGATAGCGTTCGGTCGACGATCAATCATAGCATTCCAGACTGCACGGGCTGCATCGTACCGATCCGAACCAGGAAGTATGACGTCGCCCGAAAGTTTCCGGATATCCGCTGCATCTTTCGTTTCAAGACCGTCCATGTCTCCGCTCCTATTGTTTGTATTGCCGAGAGTAGGAGGCCGCCAATCGTGGGTTAAGTGGCAGTTTCGCCAGAGACGTGGCATAATGGACAGGATGCCAAGCCAAATCCGTCAAAACCGAGCCAATTATGACAGGAGCGCCAATGCCGTCCCCGCGTAAACCAACAATCGTCCTCCTTGCGGCGCCGGAAACATCGGCATCCGTTCTTTACGGGCTCTACGACGTTCTGCTCTCCGCGGGGGCCGTATACCCCGACATGGTAAATGGTGCGCCGGGGGATGAACTGCTGGACATCAAGATCGTGTCCGCAGACGGAAAGCCTTTTCACTGCATCGGCAATATTCCGGTCGAACCTCACTCCCCCGTTGGTGACGTGACCACGCCGGATGCAGTTGTCATCTGCGATATGTACACGTCAATTTACGATGTTCCAAAGGGCCGCTATCCGCGCGAAATCGCATGGCTCAAGAAAATGCACGCTGACGGTGCATTACTCTCCTCAGTTTGTTCCGGGTCATTGCTGCTGGCTGAGTCGGGACTGCTGAATGGGCATGAAGCAACGGCCCATTGGGCATACCGCGACATGTTTCAGCGACATTTCCCCGAAATCACCTTTCGAAATGAATCCGTACTATGCCTTGCCGCCGAAACAGACCGCATTGTCACCGCCGGGGGTGTCAGCGCATGGCATGATTTGACAGTCTATCTGATCGCTCGGTTCTGCGGATACAAAACCGCGATTGAAACCGCCAAGGTCTTTCTTATCAGCGGCCACTCTGAAGGCCAGTCGCCCTACTCGGTGATGACAAGACCGATGGAGTCCAATGACGGCCCCATCTCGGAGTGCCAATTCTGGATTGCTGACAATTACGCTACCACCAAGCCGGTAGAGAAAATGGTACAGCGGTCAGGGCTGAATTCCCGCACATTCTCGCGACGTTTCCGTGCGGCTACCGGTTTCACTCCGATCGAATACGTGCAGGCGCTTCGGGTCGAAGAGGCTAAGCAGATGCTGGAGACGGATCAACACAACAGTGACGATGTCGGCTCTGCCGTCGGCTACGATGATCCTGCATCTTTCCGGCGGGTGTTCAAACGCGGAACAGGAATGTCTCCCGCAGCGTATCGAAAGAAATTTCAGCGCATATCCCAGATCGCCAACGTTGAGAACTAGGTTTCGGCTTTGTCAAAGGAGCAGACGTCTAACCAGCTACCTCAAAAGCCTGCTTAGTTCGCTCCTTGATCGTCCGTCGTGCAAGCAGCGAAGGGACAGTTTGGGATTTGCCTTAATCCACTCCGTTGAACGTCAGCAAACGGGAATTCCGCTGCGATGCCGCAAATTCGATACCGCACGCGCGAAGCGATGCTGCATCACCGAAGGTAAAAATCCAATGTCGGGATAGTCCGCAAAGCTGATCTCAAGCCCTCAATGTCTTGCCCCTCCAATCCCCCCGTACAACCATTTCCCCTTGGCAGGTCGCGCAAAGCCTGTCAGCGTGAGGGGCAGCGAAAGGCATGAACGATGCTGGAAAAGGTCCAACAATTCCGCGACAGGCTGACCGGGAAATGGTCGGCGCGGTCCTGCTGGCCCTGTTTCATCATCAACAACCGCTCCTCCCCCGCTCTCTGATGATCCGCTGAAACCGGGGCACGTCCCCAGATGACATGGCCGCCCCGATGGCGGCCCGGAGAATTGGAGCTTTCCAGATGACCCTTACCCCAGACCTGCCCAAGGTGCAGGAGAACTACAGGCGCGACGGTGTCGTGCTGCTGCGCAACGCGGTTTCGCCAGCGTGGATCGAGAAACTGCGCGCGGCGATCGACCTCGAAGTGCAGAAGGGCGAACGCTACTTCGCCTACAAGAACATGCGTGAAAGGCCCGGCACGTTTCAGGACTACTGCCTGCAATCTGATATCGGCCAGCGTGTTGCCGAGGTGGCGGGAAGCCCTTGGACCTCGCTCATCTACGACCAGATTTTCGTGAAGGAGCCGGGAACGAAGACCCAGACCGGCTGGCACACGGATCAGCCCTACTGGCCCGTGCAGGGGCCGATCATGACCATGTGGATCGCGCTCGACGATGTGGATGCGGATAATGGCGCGCTGGAGTTTGTGCGTGGCAGCCATGCCTGGGGCGCAAAATACCGGCCCTTCAAGACCGACCAGCTTGGGGCGTTCTCGCACTACCTGGAGGAGGGGAACCCCGACTATATCGACATGCCGGATTTCGAGGCGGAGCGGGAGACGTATGATATCTTCCACTTCCCGCAGATGGCGCCGGGCGATGCACTGGCCTTTGATGGGATGAGCGTGCATTCGGCCATGGGCAACCGGACCTCGACCCACAGGCGGCGGGGCTACGCGATCCGCTTTGCGGTGGAGGGGGCCACGTATGATCCGCGCGACGAGGTCACCGAATGGCTGCATGACGCGAGCCTTGCGAAGGGCGATCCCTTCCGAGGCGGGCGCTTCCCGGTGATCTACGCGGCGTGACCTAAGGGGGGCCGGGTGCCCGGCCCCTTTCCTTATGTGACCTGCCCGCGTTGGTCCTCGCGGCCCATGGAGACGAGCAGGGTGTCGCGGGCCTGCACGGCCTCGAATCCCGCCTTGTCCGCCATGCCTTTCCACTGGGCCAGCACCAGCGATTGCGCAACGGCCCCGCCGAGCGTCGCGCCGGGGCCGGTCACGATGAAGAGGTCGGGTGCAAATTCGCGGGCTGCCGTACGGATGGCGGCGGTGAAATCGTAGGTCTCGCAGACCTGCGTGTCGAAGGTGTAGCGCCAGAGCGCTTGCGTGTCCGTGGCCCCTGGCCAAAAGATGGACCCGCGCCCGTCGATGAGCGGCTTTTGCGGCTGTTGGAACAGCGAAGCGGGCAGGGCGGCGCGGCCCTTTTCGGCCACTGGGGCCTGCATCCCGGTATGAAACGCCGCGTGGTTGGCCAACCGCATGGGGAAGCGTCCACCGACCGGGGGAACGGCGGTTTCAAAGGCTTTCAACCCGGCCTCGTTCCCTGCCAGCACCAACATGCCGCCAAGGTCGATGGAGAGGTGCAGGTCCTGCCCGTCGCGGGTATTGATCCCGGCGACCAGCGCCAGAAGTTCCGCCTTGCGCGCCACATCCGGCTGCCAGTCGTCACCCATCCACGGATAGACCAACTGCCCGCCAATCAGATGCTCCTGCATCAGGCCGCCCATCGTGTCGACAACGCGGAACCCGTCCTCCGGCGTCAGCGCACCGCCAGCGGCCAGTGCCAGATACCAGCCCATGGAATTGCCGGTGACGGCGACGACCTCGATATCCTCGGCCAGCGCTGCCACATCGGCCAGCGAACAGGCGCAGATGAGGGGCGAGGCCACGTCGCCGCGTGAATATTTGGAGATGCTGAATTTCTCGGCGCTGTCCAGCGCGGTGACAGTTTCACAGCCCCCCTCGGCGCGGATCGCGTCGAAGCGCGCGATCAGGTCGGCACGCACGCCATGGTGACGCCCCAGATACCCCAGTTCGGCTGCGTTATAGGTGCCCCGTCCGGGGCAGATCAGAACTGCTTTGCGTGTCATGCCATGCCCCCCGTCAGAGCCTTCGCCGCGTGATATATCCCGTCCGCCGAGGGCAGGGTCGCGCCATAGGCGGGGCCGGTGGCGATGAAGCTGTCCTCTGCCGTCACCCGCGCGAAACTGCCAATCCCGGCCTCGTGCAGATGCGCCATGAGCGCCTCGGCCTGTCCGCCGGTGAAGCGGCATTCGTCGACCACCAGAACATGGGCACAGCCGCGCACCGCCTCGATCATGGCGTCGACCGGCAAGGGCGCCAGCCAGCGCAGGTCGATCACGCGGGTTCTGATCCCCTCGGCCTCCAATCGCGCCTGCGCCTGCCGGGACAGGTAGTGGCCGTTGCCATAGGTGACGATCGCCAGATCCTGCCCGTCGCCGTGCTGGCCGATCTCTCCGATCCCGATCCGCCGGTCGGGCGCGGGATAGGTCGTCATCCAGCCGCCATCGCCCGCCTCGTGCAGGTCGCGCATCGGGTAGAGCGCAATGGGTTCCACGAAGACCACAAGCCGCTGTTCCTCCCGCGCCAGCCGCACGCATTCGCGCAGCATCATGGCCGCGTCTTCGCCGGTGGAGGGGCAGGCGAGGATCAGCCCCGGAATATCGCGCAGCACCGCCAGCGAGTTGTCGTTGTGGAAATGCCCGCCGAAGCCCTTCTGGTAGCCAAGCCCGGCGATGCGCACCACCATGGGGTTGGTGAACTGGCCGTTCGAGAAGAAGGGCAGGGTGGCGGCTTCTCCCCTCAGCTGGTCTTCGGCATTGTGCAGGTAGGCGAGGAACTGGATCTCGGGGATGGGGATGAATCCGTTGCCCGCCATACCGATGGCATTGCCAAGGATGGATTGCTCATCGAGCAGCGTGTCGATCACCCGGTCGGGGCCGTAGCGCTGTTGCAGCTTTTGCGTGACGCCATAGACGCCGCCCTTGCGGCCCACATCCTCGCCCATCAGGATGATCTCTCCGTGCTCCAGCATCAGGTCGGTGAGCGCGAGGTTGAGGATTTTCGACAGGGGCTGAGGGCTGTCCATCGCCTTGATGTCCGCGCCGAATGCTGCCGCTCGCGCCTCGGACGAGGGGCCATTCGTGGGCGCGCAGTCGCGTTTCGGGGGGATGAGGCTGGCCATCACACCCGCCGCGTCCTGCAGGCGGGGGCGGGTGACTGCCTCCTTCGCCACGCGGGTGACGCGGGCGTTGGTCTCCTCATAGATCGCCAGCGCATCTTCGGCGGGCAGGGCGCCCGAGGTGTCCAGAAGGCGGGCAGAATGCAGAAGCGGATCATTCGCCTCGCCGGCCTCGACCTCCTCTTTCGATAGGTAGCTGAGCGCCACATCCGCGCCCGCGTGGCCGTAAAGCCGGACGGTGCGCAGGTGCAGGAAGGCGGGTTTCCTGCGGGTGCGAACATAGTCGGCGGCCTCCTGCGCGACTTTGTAGGTGTCGTAGATATCGAGCCCGTCGGCGCTGAAATAGCGGATGCCGGGGCGGTGGCGCATGCTGGCCTCGATCCAGCCTTTCGGCGTCTTGACCGAGATGCCGATTCCATTGTCCTCGCAAACAAAAAGCAGCGGCAGGGGGGTGGACTGAACGGATGTCCAGCCCGCCGTGTTGATCGCACCTTGCGCGGTGGAATGGTTGGCAGAGGCATCGCCGAAGCTGCACATGACGATGGCGTCATCCTCATAGAGCTTGTGTTCGGGCGGGTGGCGACGCGCGAGGCCGATGGAAAACGCCGCCCCGACCGCCTTGGGCAGGTGGCTGGCGATGGTGGAGGTCTGCGGTGGGATCATCAGGTCGCGTGACCCGAGCACCTTGTGCCGCCCGCCGGAGATGGGGTCTTCGGAGGAACAGGCGAAGGAAAGCAGCATGTCCCAGGTGATGTTCTGCCCCGGCACCTGCGCGCTGCGGGCGATCTGGAAGGCGGCGTCGCGGTAATGCAGGAAGGCCGGGTCCGTCGGGCGCAGGGCGGCGGCGACGGCGGCCATGCCCTCGTGCCCCGAGGAGCCAATGGTGTAGTAGCCTTGCCCCGCCTTCTGCATCGCCCGGCTTTCCCGGTCGAGCGCGCGGGACAGGCACTGCGAGCGGAAGAGCGAGACCGCCAGCGGCGCCGGCAGGCCCGGCGCGGGCGGCTGGCCGGGCGGGAAATCGCGCTTGGCCACGCGGGTCAGGAAATTCTCGTGGACGATCTGGGCGCGGTCCATGGGGGGGCCTCTACTGGCTTGTTCCGTGCGATTTTGTTGAAGGAGATCGCAGCGGGGCTGTCACGTTCCCTACTGAAATATGCGTATTTACACGGCAGCGCCAATGATGAATTCTCCGACAAGTTGGAGAAAAACTCACATGATTGCCTCGCGCCGCTTCCTGCCTTCTCTTCCCTCCATGCTGGCGCTGGAGGCGGTGGACCGCCTTGGCAGCGCCACGGCGGCGGCGGAGGAACTGTCGCTCACGCACAGTGCGGTCAGCCGTCAGATCAAGGTGCTGGAGGATCAGTTGGGCGTCTCACTGGTGCAGCCGGGGCGGGGCGGATTGCGGCTGACGCCCGCTGCGGTGGATTATTGCCAGACGCTGAGGGAAAGCCTGACGGCGCTATCGCGTGCCTCGCTGCGGTTGAAGGCCAACCCCGATGGCGGCAGTCTTGACCTCTCTATCCTGCCCACCTTCGGCATCCATTGGCTGGCGCCCCGTTTGCGCCGGTTCAGCCTTGCGCACCCGGAAGTGTCGCTGAACCTGTCCACACGGCTGAAACCTTTTGACTTCGGGCGGGAACCCTTCGATGCGGCGGTGCATTTCGGCGCGCGGGACTGGCCGGGCGTGTCCTATCTAAAGATCGCGGGCGAGGAGGTGTTGCCGGTCTGCGCGCCGGGGCTGGTGCCTCAACCGCTGAACCGACCCGAGGAGCTGCTGGACCTGCCGCTGCTGCATCTCGATACCCGAGCGAGCGCGTGGGAGGACTGGTTCCGCCATCAGGGCCTCGATGTCAGCGCCCCGCGCGGCATGCTCTTCGACCAGTTCACCACGATCGCGCAGGCCGCCGCGCTGGAGATGGGTGTTGCCCTCCTGCCCACATTTCTTGCCGAGGCCGAGATCGCGCGGGGGCGGCTGGTCGTGGCCTATGGCGGTGCCGTGGCCTCAACCGGCAGCTACTACCTCGTCTGGCCCAATGACCGGCCCATGCGCGCGCCGCTGGAACGGTTCGCGGAGTGGATCCGCTCGGATCTGTGAGAGGTCAGGCGAAGGGCAGGGGCGCCAGCCGTGCGACACGGGGTCCATCGGGCAGGGCGACGCTGAGACCGGTGGCGCTGTCGGCGATATCTGCGCGGATCAGGCCGACGCCGATATTCATCCCAAGGCGACGGGACAGTGCTACCTCGCTGACATGACCGACCGGCTGGCCGTCCTGCAGCAGGTCCAGCGGATGACCGTTCGGCTGCACAGGGTCGCCGTCCAGTACCAGCCCGACCCGGCGGCGCGCAGGGCCGTCCGCCGCGATCCGTTCCAGCGCCGCGCGGCCGATGAAATCATGCCCTGCGGCAAGGTCGATCAGCGGGCCGAAGCCCATTTCGTAGGGATTTGTCCGATGCGTCTGCAACCGCATATCCGCGCCATAGGAAATCAGCCCGCTTTCCAGCCGCTCGGTATCATTCGGCGCGCCCGGCCCGATGCCGAAGGGCCGGCCGGCCTCCTTCACCGCCTGCCACAGGTCGACCCCCCGGCTGCCATCGGTCAGGTAAAGCTCAAACCCGCCCTGTTTCGACCAGCCGGACCGCGCAAGCACCAGCGGGATGGCGTTCAACTCGGTTTCGCGGAAGGCGAAATAGCGCAGTTCGCGCACCCAGTCCCCGAACAGCGCGGCGGTCACGTCCTCGGCCTTCGGGCCCTGAATGGCAAGGGGCGAGACATCGGGCTCAAACACCTGCACATCCATGCGCTTTTCCCGCGCGACGGCGGCGGCCCAGAGATGAATATCGCTATCCGCGACCGACAGCCAATAGCGGGTGTCCTCCAGTTTCAGCAGAACCGGATCGTTGATAAGCCAGCCATCGTGATCGCAGAGCGGCACATAGCGGCCCTGACCGATCCTTGTCGCCGACAGGTTGCGCGGAGTCAGATATTGCGCCAGCGCGCCCGCATCGGGTCCAGAAAGCTCCACCTGCCGTTGCGCGGCCACGTCCCACATTGCGACGCCCTTCAACAGGCGGTCATATTCCGCCTCCGGGTCGCCGAAATTGCCGGGGATATACATGTGGTTGTAGACCGAAAAGGACCGCACCCCGTCGGCAACGGTCGCCTCGAAATAAGCGGATTTGCGAATGTTGGGACCGATGTTGATGTCAAAGGACATGGGATGCCTTCCGGGAAATGTGCGGTTGCTCTCTTGTTGAATCGGTTTTCACGGAGTGCAAGCCGTTCAATGCGCCTTCCGCCCGGTTTGGGCGCACGGGCGCTTCCGTCAACCCGATCCCGTATGCGCGGGTCGGCCTAAGCACGCGGCATGGCATATCTCTGGCGGTGATGGGCAGGTGCACGCCTTAGCCTGCCGGACATGCAATCCGCCATTTACAAATCGTGAACGAAACGGAAAACAAGCGCTGACCCCTGCGAAGCCTTCAAGCTTGTCGCAAAGGTGATATACAGACGCTGTCCAGTTTGAAGCGGAAGGACCCCGGGCTTGAAAACCGTTGCTATCATCCCCGCGCGCGGTGGCTCCAAACGGATTCCGCGCAAGAATATCCGGCCATTCCGCGGCCAGCCGATGATTTCCTGGGCCATCCGCGAGGCGCTGTCCTCGGGCCTGTTCGACCGGGTGGTCGTCACCACCGATGATGCCGAGATCGCCAAGGTCGCCCGTGCGTCGGGGGCCGAGGTGCCGTTTCTGCGACAGGCTGATCTGGCAAATGACCACGCCGGACTGACCGAGGTCGTGCAAGATGCGATCCGGCAATTGTCGCTGTCGATCACCCCACCCGACATGGTTTGCCTGATCTACGCCACCGCCCCGTTCCTGAGGGCGGCGGACCTGCGCGCCGGGCTGGACCGGCTGACCGCCTCGGATGCCGATTACGCGATTTCCGTGGCCAGTTTTCCGGCCCCCGTGGAACGCGCTCTGGTCGAGACGGATGGCCAGCTGACGATGATGAACCAGGATAATCTGTTTCTGCGCAGTCAGGACCTGCGCGAGGCCTATCATGATGCCGCGCAGTTCGTCTGGGGAACGGCAGAGGCATGGCTGTCGGACCGCCGGGCCTTGCGGTCCCCGACGATCCCGGTTGTCCTGCCGCGTCACCGGGTGCAGGACATCGACACGCCCGAGGACTGGGCCTTTGCGGAGTTGCTGGCGAAAGTGCTGGAAGAGGTCGAGGCATGACAGCCCGCCGCCCCATTCTGGGGGCCTTTCTGAACGGTGTGCCGGACGTTGAAAACCTCTATCCGATCCTCTCGGGCCTCAGGGATGGGGGGCGGGTCGAGCTGGATCTTTTCGTGACCTCCGGCCTGTGGCGGCGCGAAGCGCGCGTGCGCAAGCTGTTGCGCGGATCGGGCATGGCGTATCGGGTGCGGCCCAACAAGCTGATGAAGGCGGGTGTCTACTATCGACGCCTGCTGCGCGGGGTCGACCGGCTGCTCGTAATCGGTGACCCCTGCCATGACGAGTCGGTTTTCGGCGCGCGCGGGCGCTACATAAAGGACGCGGGTATTCCGACGATATACATGCAGCATGGCGTCATCCAGCAGCACCTGACCTATTCGGACGATGGCAGCGCGACGGAGTTTCATTCCGATCCGGTCTTTCTGTGGGAAGATCCTTCCTGCCATGATGGCATTCTGGCGCCGGACGTGACGCCGCGCATCCACATTTCCGGCTTTACCAAGAAACCGGTTTTCGAACTGCGGCGGCCCCCCGAGGCACTTGCACAACGGCTGGCCGGGTTCCGCAGGCGCGTCCTGATCTGCCACACGTTCCGGGGCGGCGGCCATGACGCCAACCAGATCGAGCAGGCCTACGGGATGATCCGCGCATATTGCCAGCGAAACCCGGATGTCGCGGTGATCGTCCGGCCGCATCGGGGCAAGGTCCGCTCAAACTACAGCCAGCATGACCGGCAGCTCGGCCAAGACTGCCCGAACGTGGTCTTCTCGTTCCAGCATTCCGGTCCGCTTAGGGGCATGAACATCGTCGACGTGCTGAGCCTCGTGGACTGTATCGTCTCCACCCCGTCGACGGCGGTTCTCGATGGGCTCTATCTGGGGCGACCGGCGGCGTTGATGGCGGCTGAAAACTGTCGCCAACTGATGTCCCTGCCCGTGATTTCCGACCAGGCATCGCTTGAGGCCTTTGTCGAAGGGGGCATGACGGACCCAATGCGCCGGATGCTGGATCACTACGGTGACATGGATCGGAACGTAAGCCGGGTCTGCGCCATGATCGAGGAGCGGCTGTTGACAGAGGCAGCAGCCTGATGGCCGCGATGACCCCCGCGATCGTCCTGCGCGCATCCGGTGGCGCGGGCATAGGCATAGGCCACCTGCAACGCTGTGCCGCCCTCGCGCAGGCGCTGAAGGGCGATGTGCTTGTCTCGTCGCCTGAACGCCCGGACGTCATGGAGAAGCTAGGCCTTCCCGCGCATGGCCGCCTTGACGATGCCGGCTGGATCGCTGCGCTGCCCGAGGGGGCGGTTGTCGCGCTGGATACGTTGCACCATGGCAACGCCATGGCCACGGCGGCGGATGTGGCGACACTGAAAGCCGCAGATCACCGCGTCGTGGTGATCGACAGCATGCCGCCCGACCACTTCACCGCACCCGATCCGGGCTGCCTGCCGGATCTGCTGGTAACGCCCTATCATGCCGCCGACAAGTTGCGCCCGCCGCTGCCGGACACGCGCTGGCTTGCCGGAAGCGCCTATGCGATCCTGCCAGAGGCCTACCGCCATGCAAGGGCCAAGGCTGCGGCGGTGACGGGCAAGGGGGCAATCCTCGTCGCCTGTGGCGGTGCCGATCCGACCGGGCTGTCGCTTGGACTTGCGCGCGCCTGTGCGCAAGGACTTTATCCGGTCGACGTTGTCATGGGCCCCCAGTTCGCACCCGATCTGGTCGCGGACCTGGAGAAACTGGCCACCACCTGTCCGCAGATCACGCTGCATCGCGGTCTGACCTCGCTCATTCCGCTTTACCTGCGCGCACGGCTTGTCGTCGGTCGGCCCGGCCTTGTCCGCTACGAGGCGGCCTGCCTCGGTCGCCGGGCGCTCTACCTGTGGGATCACGACGAATACCGCGCCTATTTCGAGGCGTTTCGGGACAGCGGCCTCGCGGAGATCCATTTCACCGCCGATCCCGGCGGGAAAGCCGCCTTCTTCGACCGCCTTGCCACGCTTGTCACCTCGCGCGAACCGGATCTGGGGCTGGTCTCGGAGGCCGCCGACGCGGTAGACGGGAACGGAGCGGCCCGCGTGGCGGAGGCGATCATGGCAATGTGCCAGAAAGGACCGAGATGACACTCACAGTAGACGGCAAGAAGATCGGAGAGACCGAGAAGTCATTCCTGATCGCGGAACTCAGTGCCAATCACGATGGCGATCTGGATCAGGCGCTTGCCCTTGTGGATCTTGCCGCCGATGCCGGGTGGGATGCGTTCAAGTTGCAGACCTACAGCGCCGACAGCCTGACGGTGAACAGCAATCACCCCTCGCTTGCCGTTGACAAGGTCTGGGGCCACACAAATCTCTATGAGCTGTACCAGTCCGCCGCGATGCCGATGGAATTTCATGCGCCGCTGTTCGAACGGGCGCGCGCCCGGGGAATGCTGCCCTTTACCTCCGTCTACGACCCGATGGACCTGCCCTTCACCGAAGACCTTGGCTGCGCGCTCTACAAGATCGCGTCCTTCGAGATGACCTTCGATGACCTGCTGATCGAGATCGCGGGCACCGGAAAGCCGGTGATCATGTCGACCGGCATGGCGGAACTGGCCGAGGTCGACCATGCCCTGAACGTGCTGGCGCGGGCCAATGCGGGAGACGTGATCCTGTTGCACTGCGTATCGGCCTATCCGACCCCGTTCGAAGAGATCAACCTGACCGCGATGGATGCGCTGCGGGCGCGGTTCGGGCGGATGGTCGGGTTCTCGGATCACACGGTCGGGTCGCGTGCCGCGGTTCTGGCGGCGGCCATGGGGGCTGTGGCGATCGAGAAGCACATCACCAACGATCCGACCCGCACCGGCCCCGACCACAGGTTCTCTGCCACGCCGGATGTGCTGGCTGACATCGCGGCCGGTGTCACCGAGGCCGCCATCGCGCGGGGGACCGGAAAGAAGGGCACCTCCAGTTCCGAACAGGTCAGCAAGGCGGTTGGCCGGCGGTCGGCCTTCAGCCTTCGGAATCTGCGCGCGGGTGAGATCGTGACAGAGGCGGATTTCCGGTTCGTCCGGCCGGGGGCGGGGATTCCGCCCAATGACAAGGGGGCGGTGCAGGGTCGGCGGCTGATCAGGGACGTGCCGAAGGGCCACCCGATCACCTATGACGATGTCGAGACATGACCGACGCGCCTGCCCAGATGACCGGGGATCAGCGGGTTTGCGCCATCATGCAGCCCACCTTCCTGCCTTGGCTCGGCTATTTCTCGTTGATTGCCCAGGCCGATGATTTCGTGTTTCTGGACGATGTGCAGTTCACCAAGCAGAGCTGGCAGAACCGCAACCGGATCTCCGGGCCGAACGGGCCGGTGCTGCTGTCGCTGCCTGTGGCGCGCAAGCCTTCCTTTCCGCTGATCAACGAGGCCCGGTTCGGGCAACCCGATTTCGAACGGAAGCTGGTGGCGCGGATCAATGGGTGTCTTGGAAAAGCGCCGCATTGGCCTTTGGTGGAACGCCTGCTGGAAACCGGGCTGGCCCGATCATCGCATGGGCTGTCGGCGGTGAATATCGGGTTCATTCGCGACATCTGCTCGGAAATCGGCATTGATGCGACGTTTCACCAGACCAGCCGGATGAACCTGCCGGATTTCGAACGGTCGGAACGGCTGTTGCAGATCTGCGAAAGACTGAAGGCAGGGATTTACCTCTCGCCCGTCGGGTCCGCCGGATATTTGCGCGACAGCAATCCCTTTTCGGAACAGGGTGTCCGTCTTCGGTTCATGAATTTCACGCATCCGCAATACGCTCAGGCAAAGCACGCGTTCCAGTCCCATATGTCGATCATCGACGCGCTGGCCTGGACAGGGCCGGATGCAACGCGCCGGATGATTGTCGAGGGCATTGGCGCACCGCTCGGAATTGAGGCGCTGGATCAGCCCGGCGACGATGATCCCGCGCCCTGAGATTGCTCGCGGTCCAGAAATCCTGTTTTCGTCCCGGATTGTGCGTGATACCGTCTGCGGGCGCCCCTCGGGATCGCGCGAAACCGCCATACCCAAGCAGAAAAAGCAGGCCCGATGCCCTATCAGGACGTGAAAAAGATCATTGCCAATTATGAGACTCTCCTGAAGGAAAAAGGGGAAGGTGCACAGGCGGTGCAGTATGCGGACGAAGCCAGCCAACAGGCGCGTTTCGAGATCTTGCTGCAAGTTGATCGGGACATGACATCGGTGCTGGACGTGGGCTGTGGGCTGGCGCATTTCGCCCATTACCTGCGCGCCGGTGGACGGACCAGCCGCTACAGCGGTGTCGATGTCGTGGCCGATTTCGTGCGACTGGCCAACAGATCGCTGGCCGATGACGACCGGGCTACGGTCACGCTCATGGATGCAGGTGCCGATGACCTGCCGGGCGGGCATGACTACGCGGTGTTGTCGGGGGTGTTCAACAATACCATGACCGACAACTGGGGCTTCATGACCAGCACCCTGCGCAAGATGTATGCCGCGGCGGAGAAGGGGATCGCCTTCAACGCGATGTCGACCTGGGTCGATTTTCAGGACCCCGATCTGTGGTATGTGGACCCGATGGAGGTCTTCTCCTTCTGCAAGCGTGAATTGGGCGGTCATCCGGTTCTGCGGCATGACTATGTAACGCGCCCGGGCGGATTTCCTTTCGAGTTCACCATGTATGTATACAAGCAGCCCTTCAGCCCCGACCGCTGATTGGCGCTACGGCAATCCGCGTTGGACCTCGCCCCGGGGTGAGCACATGCGTGACAGCCTCTGTTGCCCACCTGCAAGGGGCTGCGTGCCAGGGAACCGGCTCAAGCAGAATTCATTGATTCATTGGTGATCGAGGCGGGCTTTCGGGTGCCGCCCCGTCGCCGTTGCGTAAAAGCTGACGCCGGACAGCCAACATGGCCGATCTTCGTCGGATACGAATGGTGAGGTGCCCCTAGATTTGTAGACGCTTAGCACCCTGATTTTGAGGCAATGAGGCCGACATGGGGACAAGCAATTGCAGCGCCGAGTTCAAGCGGGATGCGGTGCATCAGATCACGGTGCGCGGGTATGCGGCACAAGGCCACGTCTCTGACCTATGCGATTGTCAAAGGGTGGTCGGAGAGGTGGGTTGGTTGGATTTATTCAATATGAAATTAATTAAAAAAGTTACTTATTATTTATTGATGGTGCGGGCGGTGGGACTCGAACCCACACGGGCACAGGGCCCTTCAGATTTTAAGTCTGATATGTCTACCATTCCATCACGCCCGCAAAAGGCCCCCGGTCAATCCCGGGTGCCTGCAAATTTTTTCTGCCAGCCCTCGCGGTCTTCGTCGCCGATCTTGGCAAAGAGCACCTCCGGCACGCTAAAGCCATGCCCTGCCTCCAACACCGCCAGTGCGTCGCCAACGGAATCAGGCCAGCCCGCGCCGTCAGCGTTCATCGCCGCCAGCATCGTGGCTGATGCATCGGGGATAAAGGGTTCGGAGAGAACCGCATAGAGCCGGATCAGGTTGAGCGACAGCCGCACGATGGCGGCGGCCCGGTCCGGATCTTCCTTGAAGGCAGCCCAGGGCGCGGCGGCTTGCAGGTATTCGTTGCCCGCGACCCAGATGGCGCGCAATTCGGCAGCGGCCTTGCGGACCTCGATCGCCTCCATATGCGCCTCGTAGGCCTCGAGCTTTTCCTCCAGCTCGGCCACAAGCGCAAATTCCTGATCGCCGTAATCGCCGCCCTCGGGCACCTGTTCACCAAACTTGGACCGGCAGAACTTGGTGACGCGGCTGACGAAATTGCCCAGAACGTCGGCAAGGTCCTTGTTCACAGACGCCTGGAAGTTTTCCCAGGTGAACTCGCTGTCAGAGCTTTCGGGCGCGTGGGACAGAAGCCACCAGCGCCAGTAATCGGCGGGCAGAATTTCCAGCGCCTGGTCCATGAACACGCCGCGCCCGCGTGAGGTGCTGAACTGACCACCATCGTAGTTGAGGTAGTTGAAGGACTTGATGTAGTCGACCATCTTCCACGGCTCGCCCGACCCGATCATGGTCGCGGGGAAGCTGAGCGTGTGGAAGGGCACGTTGTCCTTGCCCATGAACTGGACGTAGCGCACGTCACCCGCGCCCTTGTCGGTGCGCCACCAGCGTTGCCAGTCGGCCTCCGTCTTGCCATTGGCCTCGGCCCATTCGGCGGCGCAGGCGATATATTCGATTGGCGCGTCGAACCAGACGTAGAAGACTTTGCCCTCCATGCCTGGCCAATCCTCCTCGCCGCGCTTGACCGGGATACCCCAGTCGAGATCGCGGGTGATGCCCCGATCCTGCAACCCGTCGCCATCGTTCAGCCATTTCTTGGCAATCGACGTGGTCAGCACTGGCCAGTCGGTCTTGGAGTCGATCCAGGCCTCCAGCTGGTCCTTCAGCAGGGACTGGCGCAAAAACAGGTGCTTGGTCGGGCGCATCTCCAGATCGGTGGAGCCCGAGATGGTGGAGCGCGGGTTGATCAGGTCGACCGGGTCCAGCTGCTTGGTGCAGTTGTCGCACTGGTCGCCACGGGCACTTTCGAAGCCACAATTGGGGCAGGTGCCCTCCACATAACGATCTGGCAGGAAGCGACCATCGGCCTTGGAATACATCTGCTGGTCATCGACCTCGCGGATCAGCCCGGCCTCGTAGAGCTTGCCGGCCAGATGCTGCGTCAGCTTGTGGTTCTGTGGGCTGGAGGAGCGGCCGAAATGGTCGAAGGACAGGCGAAAGCCCTTGGCGATTTCGGCCTGCACGGCCCACATCTCGGCGCAGTAGTCCGCCACCGGCTTGCCGGCCTTAGCGGCGGCCAGTTCGGCGGGGGTGCCATGTTCGTCGGTGGCACACAGGAACATGACCTCATTGCCCCGGCCCCGCTGGTAGCGGGCATAGAGATCGGCGGGCAGCTGGCTGCCCACGAGATTGCCCAGGTGCTTAATCCCGTTGATATAGGGAATCGCCGAGGTGATGAGGATTCGTGCCATCGGAAAGCCTTTTGTCGTCCTTGCGCAGACCCGTTTAGCGCAGGCTTGGCGCAAGGACCAGAACCCTTGCGCGGGTCGGGATCAGGGGCGGTGATTTCGGCGGAAGATGCGCCCGACCTGAAAGCTGGTGCGCGGCACCCAGACATAGGGCGCGCGGGTGGTGGCGCTGGCCCGGCGGCGCATGCGGATCAGGCCGAAAACGACAAGCCCCAGATGCGCGGCGGCGATGAAGGAGAAAAGCGCGCCGGGACCGTAGAGAGAAATCAGGTTCGAGGTCAGGAGCGGCGCGACGATGGCGCCAAGCGCGTAGAAGAACATGAGCGCGGCGGACAGCTCCACCCGCTCGTGATCTTCGGCCCAGTCATGGGCATGGGCTGCCGAGATCGAATAGATCGGGAAGGTCATCAGCCCGAAGAAAAAGGCCGCCCCCATGACGGCGGCGGTGCCCATGTCGCTGACGGCGATGGTGAACCCGCAGGCGGGCAGGGCGGCGATAGACATGCCGATGAGCACCCATCTGCGATCATAGCGATCCGCCAGCCATCCCGCGGGCAGTTGCGCCAGCGCCCCGCCGAGGACGAAGGCGGAGAGGAAATAGGCGATCTGGTCGGCGCGCAGGCCCACCTCGGTGCCATAGAGTGGCCCCACCATGCGAAACGAGGCGGAGGAGACGGCGGCCACCATGACGCCCGCGACGGCGAGCGGCGACTTGGCCCAGGCCATGCCCGGGCGCAGGCGGGGGGCGTCCGGGGTCACGGGTTCGGTCGCGCGGGACAGGGTCAGCGGCAGCAGGGTCGCGCAGCACAGAAGCGCCAGCAGGTTGTAGGAGACGTAATGGGCAGGCTCCAGAAAGCCGATGATCATCTGCGCGCAGAGCGAGCCCACCATATCGACCATCCGGTAGCTGCCCATGGCGCGGCCGCGCGTCTCGTTGGTGACCTTGGATTGCAGCCAGGCCTCGACCACCGTGTAGCAGCCCGCCACGCAAAGGCCCGAGGCCACGCGCATCAGCGCCCAGGCATAGGGATCCAGAACCAGCATATGGGCCAGAAGCCCGATGGCGCCTGCGGCGGTGAAGGCCGCGAAGGCGCGGGAATGACCGATGGTCCCCATCAGACGCGGTGCCCACCAGCAGCCGATGAAGAAGCCAAGGAAATGGGCGGAGCCAAGCATGCCGATCTGGCTGTTGGTGAAACCCAGGACGGTGCCCGAGAGCACATCGAGCGGCCCCACGCCGCCCGACGAGATCTGCAGAAGGAAGATCGACAGGAAGAGGGCGGCAAAGGAGACGAGAAGGCGCATGGGGCTGGGGGCTGGCTTTTTTGTCAGAGTGGTGTCTCTGATAGCCCGGCTCTGTCTCCCTGGCGACCTTGGCGGGGTCGTTTATGGGGATTTCGCCGCGCCTGCGGCGCGTCGACCGGGGGCGGCCCGCAAGCGGGCCGTGCTGGAGGTCGGTGAGGGGTTTCGCCGCGCCTGCGGCGCGTCGACCCGCGCGGCCCTTACGGGCCGCGATTCTGGGGCGGAGTTGCGGATCGAGGCCTGCGGCCCCGATCCGGCTCCACTGCTCTTTTCAAGAGGAGACCACCGGTGCAGGGGGCGCTGCCCCCGTCGCTTCGCGACTCCCCCGAGGTATTTGGGCCAAGCTGAAAGACAGGTCAGGCGGCGGGGGTCTCTTCGGGGTGGGTGTTGATGATGCCAGTATCATCCAGCACCCAGCTTTTCGGCGGGGCCTGCCGGGCGCGCAGGCGGGTGAGCTGCCAGCGGGTGCGGCCGGGGCCATGGTCGGGTGTCAGCTGCCAGCGGCTTTCCACTCCGGCGGCCCCGCCCGGGCCGGGGGTCAGCAGCAGGCACAGGGGGGCGCGGCCTGCCGTGGCTCCGGCCTCGGCGGCCAGGTGCAGGCGGCGCACCGGGGTCAGGCCCGGCGGCTCTGGCAGGTCACCCACAACAAGCGGCACGATGCCGGGGCGCAGCGCCTCTTCCAGCGCCCAGAGCAGATCCTCGGGGCGGCTTGTATCGACCATCAGCAGTCGCGCGGGGTCGATCAGCGGGCGTACCCCGTCCATGTGCAGCCGGTCGGGATGCCAGCCGGGGCGCAGCCACAGGACCGGCCCCTCGCAGCCCTGCGCGGCCAGCAGGGCCAGCCGCCGCCGGGCGGGCCCGCAAAACTCATGTGCGCGGGCGCGGGGCAGGTCGAACCGGCCCAGAAACCGCAGCGGGCGCGGGCCGGATCGGGGGGCAGAGGAACGGGACAGCAGGGCCTGGGACATGAGGCCAATCTAGGTGTTCGCTAAATGTTCTTCAATCCCTGCCTTGCGCCCGGGGCCTCAGCGCCTAGGTTGCGACGTATCAACATGACGGACAGGACAGGAAAACATGCGACAGGTTCCCTTCGGGTCGACTGGCCAGACGGTCTCGGAACTGTGCCTTGGCACAATGACATGGGGCACCCAGACCCCGGCGGATGATGCGCATCGGCAGATGGACATGGCGCTGGCGGCGGGGATCGACATTGTCGACACGGCCGAGATGTATCCGGTCAACCCGGTCCGCAAGGAGACCATCGGTGGGTCCGAGGCCATCCTGGGCGACTGGAACGCAGCCAACCCGGGGCGTCGGGGGGACTACCTGCTCGCCACCAAGATCAGTGGCGAAGGCGGGGTCGCCCGTGAGGGCGCGCTGATCACCGGGGCGGCCCTGCGCGAGTCGCTGGAAGGCTCGCTGAAGCGGCTGAAGACCGACTATGTGGATCTCTACCAGCTCCATTGGCCCAATCGCGGATCGTTCCAGTTCCGCAAGAACTGGACCTATGACCCGCGCGGCCAGAACAAGGCCGAGACGCTGACCCACATGGAGGATGTGCTGGCGGAGGCCGACAAGCTGATCGCGGAAGGCAAGATGCGCCATATTGGCCTGTCCAACGAATCCGCCTGGGGCACCGCGCAGTGGTTGAGGGTGTCTGAGGACAAGGGCCTGCCCCGGGTCCAGACGGTGCAGAATGAGTATTCGCTGCTGGCCCGGATGTATGACACGGATATGGCCGAGATGTCGGTCAACGAAGACGTGACGCTGCTGTCCTTCTCGCCGCTGGCCGCCGGATTTCTGACCGGCAAGTACCAGAACGGCGCGGTGCCCGCAGGCTCGCGCATGTCGCTGGTGCCGGAGATGGGCGGGCGCAAGTCGGCGCGGGTCTTCGATGCGGCGGCGGCCTATCTGGAGATTGCGGATCGTCACGGGCTGGACCCGGTGCATATGGCTCTGGCCTGGCAGCAGACCCGGCCCTTCGCGATCTCGGCCATCTTCGGGGCCACCACGAGCGCGCAGTTGGAGCATATTCTGGGCGCGGCGGATCTAGACCTGTCCGACGAGGTGCTGGACGAGGTCACGGCCGCGCATAAAGCGCATCCGATGCCCTACTGACCCTCAGCGGTCGGCGCGCAGGTCTGACACCGACTGACCGAACGCCTTGCGAAAGGCGCGGGCGAGGGTGGAGGGGCCGGAGAAACCGGTTCTGACGGCGATCTCCTGCACGCTCAGCCCGGTATCCAGCGCCAGCCTGCGCGCCTCGTTGAGGCGCAAGCGCAGGAAGAAGGCTCCGGGGCCGGTTTCCAGATGCTTGCGAAAGAGCATCTCCAGCCGACGGGGCGAGAGGCCCACCTCTTCCGCGATCTTGGCGATGGCGGGGGGGTCTTCCAGCCGCTCCTCCATGATGGCCACGGCGCGGGCCACCTGCGGGGTCAGCGCTGCAAGGCGCGCCTGAGGGACCAGCCGTTGCGGGCTGGGGCGGTCTTCGGGGTCATAGAGCAGCGCATTGGCAACCAGACCTGCCAGCTCCGCCCCATGGTGGGACCGGATCAGGTGCAGCATCAGGTCGAGGCAAGGGGCCGCGCCGCCGGTGGTCAGGGCCGGGCCGTCGATCACGTAGCGGTCGGGCAGGGGATCGACCTCGGGGAAGGCATTGCCGAAGGCCTCCAGGTCTTCCCAATGGGTGGTGGCGCGGTGGCCGTTCAGCAGGCCCGCCCGCGCCAGCACCCAAGGCCCGCCATCGACACCGCAATAGGGGATGCCGCGCGCCCGCAATTGCCGCAGCCAGGACCGCAGCGCCGGGGTGGCGTGGGCATCGAGCCGAAAGCCTGCCACCATCACCATCAGGTCCATATCGGCGTGGAGCGGCAACGGTTCGGTCATCACCTCCAGCCCCGATGTCAGCCGCACCAGACCACCTTCGGGCGAGACCACCTGCCAGTCATAGAGCTTGCGCCCGGCCCGCCGGTTCGCAGCGCGGAACGGGTCAAGGGCCGATGCCATCGACAGAAGGTTGGAATCGGGCAGCACCAGCAGGCCGATGCGAAAGGGCGGCTCTCCGGGGATTCTTTTGCGAGTCGCGGAAACTGTCATGGATGTTTCGTATATCGCAAAGACCTGACCCGCAACATGCGCTTTCCTAACCGAAATCAGAGGACGGAGACCAGCATGCCCCTTACCCCTTCGCGCGACGTATTCATCACCTGTGCCATCACCGGATCGGGCGGCACCCAGGACCGCAGCCCGCATGTGCCGCGCAGCCCCGAGCAGATCGCCAACAGCGCCATCGCGGCGGCCAAGGCGGGTGCGGCCATCGTCCATTGCCACGTGCGCGACCCCGAAACCGGGGTGCCGAACCGTGACCGGGCATTGTTCCGCGAAGTGACGGAGCGTATCCGCGACGCCGACGTGGACGTCGTGCTGAACCTGACCGCCGGGATGGGTGGCGACCTCGTGCTTGGCAGCATCGAGCAGCCGCTGCCGCCCTCCGAGGCAGGGACCGATATGGCGGGCGCGTCGGAGCGCTTTGCCCATGTGCTCGACTGCCGCCCTGAAATCTGCACGCTCGATTGCGGCACGATGAACTTCGCCGAAGCCGATTACATCATGGTCAACACCCCCGGCACCCTGCGCGCCATGGGCCAGATGATGACCGATGCGGGCGTGAAACCCGAGATCGAAGCCTTCGACACCGGCCACCTGTGGTTCGCCAAGAAGCTGGTGGAGGAGGGCATCCTCGACGACCCGGCGCTTGTGCAGCTCTGCATGGGGGTGCCGTGGGGCGCGCCCGATGACCTCAACACCTTCATGGCGATGGTCAATAACGTGCCCGATCACTGGACCTTCTCGGCCTTCTCGATTGGCCGGAACCAGATGAACTATGTCGCGGCCTCCGTTCTGGCGGGTGGCCATGTGCGCGTGGGGCTGGAGGACAATATCTGGCTCGACAAGGGCGTGCTGGCCACGAATGAGCAGCTGGTGACCCGCGCGCGCGGCATCGTGGAATCCATGGGCAGCCGCATCATGGGCCCGCAGGAAGTGCGTGACAAGCTTGGCCTGACCAAGCGCGATCCGGCCTGAGGCCGCTGCGATGAAAGGCGCATACCTGTTTCCCCTGCTGGCGGTGTTGCTGGTGGGGGGATGTGTGGAAGAAAGCCCCGAGGAACTGTCCCCGGCGGAAGAAGCCGCTTGCCTTGCGCGGGGTGGATATGTCGGATGGGCCGGGTTCTCCGGCGTTGAGTTCTGCGCGGAACCGACGCCGGACGCGGGCCAGATGTGCAGCGCCGCCCCGGATTGCGAAGGCTATTGCGACGCGGAGAGCCGGACATGCTCCACACATTTCAACGCGTTCGGCTGCTACAGTTTTCTCGATGACACCGGGCAGGTCGTGTCGATCTGCGTAGATTAGGACAAATCTCATGGACGGATTGCAGGGCAAGCGCGTTCTGATCACCGCGGGCGCAGCAGGAATAGGCCGGGTGATGGCCGAAAGCTTCAAGGCAAAGGGGGCGCGCGTTGCGGTCTGCGACGTGGACGAGGCCGCCTGCGCAGCGATGGCAGCGGCCAATCCCGATATCCTGACCCGCGTGGTGAATGTCACCGATATGGACCAGGTGGATGGGTTCTTTGACGAGGCGCTGGAGGCGCTCGGCGGGCTCGACGTGGCGGCGGCCAATGCCGGGATCGGGGGGCCTGCTGCGCCGGTGGAGGACATGCCCTTTGATGGTTGGAAGGAAACCCTTGCCGTCAATCTCGACGGGGCCTTCCTGGTGGCGCGCCGCGCGGCACCGGTGATGAAGGCGCAGAAATCGGGGCTTCTGTTGCTGACCTCTTCGACCTCGGGGCTTTTCGGGCATCCGTTCCGGTCGCCCTATGCAGCGGCGAAATGGGGGATCATCGGGCTGACCAAGACCTGGGCGATGGAGCTTGGCCCCTACAATATCCGCGTCAACGCGCTCTGCCCAGGGGCTGTGGAAGGCCCGCGCATGGATCGCGTTGTGGCCAATGAGGCCAAGGCGCGCGGTGTCAGCGAAGACGAGGTGCGGCGCAGCTATGTGCAATGCGTCTCGATGAAAACATGGGTGACCGCGCAGGATATCGCCAATATGGCGCTCTTCCTGGCGTCGGATATGGGCAACAAGGTCTCGGGGCAGGCGATGGCTGTCGACGGGCACACGGAATCGAACGGGGATTGAAATGACCAAGACAGCGGCAATTCTGGGCGGGGGCGTGATTGGCGGCGGATGGGCCGCGCGGTTCCTGCTGATGGGCTGGGATGTGCGGGTGTTCGACCCGTCGCCAACGGCGGAGGAAACCCTGAACGCCATGCTGGGCCGGGCGCGCAAGGCGTTGCCCGCGCTCTATGATGTGGCCTTACCCGCAGAAGGCAATTTGAGTTTTCATGAGACCATCAGCGAGGCGGTGGAGGGCGCTGTCTGGATCCAGGAAAGCGCGCCGGAGCGGCTGGAGCTGAAACAGAAGCTCTACCAGCAGGTGCAATCGGTCTGCGACCCGGACGCGATCATTGGCTCGTCAACCTCCGGTTTCATGCCGTCAGAACTGCAAAACTGCGCCACGCGGCCCGAGCAGATCATCGTCGCACACCCGTTCAACCCGGTTTACCTCCTGCCGCTGATTGAGCTGGTGGGGTCCGAGAAGACCGACCCGGCAACGCTGGATCGGGCCAAGGAACTACTTGAAACCGTTGGTCTTTTCCCGCTGAAGGTCCGGCAGGAGATCCCCGCCCATATCGCCGACCGTTTCCTGGAAGCCGTCTGGCGCGAGGCGCTGTGGCTGATCAAGGATGGCATCGCCACAACCGAGGAAATCGACGACGCGATCCGCATGGGCTTTGGCCTGCGCTGGGGGCAGATGGGCCTTTTCGAGACCTACCGTGTGGCTGGTGGCCCTGCCGGGATGGCGCATTTCATAAGCCAGTTCGGCCCGGCGCTGGAATGGCCCTGGACGAAGCTGATGGATGTGCCGGAATTGACCGATGAGCTGATCGAGATGATCGCCAGCCAGTCGGATGCGCAGTCGGGGCACCTGTCGATTGCAGAGCTGGAATCCCTGCGCGACGGCAACCTGATCGGGATGATGCGTAGCCTGAAGGCGCGCGGATCTGCCGTTGGTAAGGTCTTGGCAGATCACGAAAAATCCATCGAACCTGCGATGCCGGACCTGATGGTTCCGATGGTGACCCTGGACCGGCAGGTGCCGACGGATTGGGTCGATGGCAACGGCCATATGAACGAAAGCCGCTATGTACAGGCGATGTCGGAGGCGAGCGACCGGTTCCTGCTGTGGATCGGCACAACGCCCGACTATATCGCCACGCAGGGCAGCTGGTTCACGGTGGAAAACCATGTGCGCTATCTGGCCGAGGTGATGATCGGAGACCGGATCACCGCGACGACGCAGGTGCTGGAGGCCAAGGGCAAGAAGCTCAAGCTGTTCTACACGATTCGCTGCAATGGCGAGGTGGCGGCGACGGTGGAGCAGTTGCTGATCCATGTCGACATGCAGACCCGCCGGGCGGCAGAGCCACCGGCGGAGATGGCCGATCTGCTGACCCGGATTGCGCAGGCGCATGCGGGTTTCGGGGTGCCGGACGGGGCGGGCGGAACCGGCCGCAGATAGACGAAAAACAGGGGGGTGCCATGCGTACACCCCCTGTACACCCCCCGTACACCATGCGTGCAGACGGAAAGCGGTTTCGCCGCCTGCCGGCGTCGACCCGTGAGCGGCCCTCCTCAACCCCCCGGCATGCGCCGGGAGGCCTCGTCGGTCCGCGTTGCCACGGATCTGTGGTGCGGGCGGTCTGTCGGGTCGGATGGCCGGATGTGTGGTGAGGGGGGATGCCTCCGGCGGGGGTATTTGGGCAAAGAAGAAGGGGAGGACGGTTTTTGGGAAGGCCGTGGTCGCTCGCTCGGCTCGTTCGGACACGTTACGAGATATTCGCTTTGTTACCGATTGGCGTAACATTTCTCTTGCAACGAATCGCGTTGCAGCATATCCCGACCATGCGGTCAGTTATTTGCGCGACACTTGGGAGGATTCCGCCACATGGACGCATTCATCTGCGATGCCACCAGAACACCAATTGGCCGGTACGGAGGGGCGCTGAGTTCCATCCGCACCGATGACCTTGCGGCATTGCCCATTGCGGCCCTGATGGCGCGCAATCCCGGTGTGGATTGGGGCGCGCTTGACGATGTGATCTATGGCGATGCCAACCAGGCGGGCGAGGACAATCGCAATGTGGCGCGTATGGCGGCATTGCTGGCGGGGCTGCCGGTGAGCGTGCCGGGGACCACGGTGAATCGGCTCTGCGCCAGCGGCATGGATGCCGTGGGCATGGCCGCGCGGGGGATCAAGGCGGGCGATTATGACCTGGTGATCGCGGGCGGCGTGGAAAGCATGAGCCGCGCGCCCTTCGTGATGCCGAAAGCCACCAGCGCCTTTTCGCGGGCCAATGCGGTTTACGACACCACGATCGGCTGGCGCTTCGTTAACAAGAAGATGCAGGCGGCCTATGGCACGGATTCGATGCCTGAAACCGCCGATAATGTGGCCGAGGATTACGGTATTAGCCGCGTCGATCAGGATGCCTTTGCCGCCCGGTCTCAGGCCCGGTGGGAAGCGGCGCAGGCGGCGGGGCTGTTCGCGGATGAGATCACGCCCGTGAGTGTTCCGCAGCGCAAGGGCGATCCTGTGGTGGTCGATACGGACGAACACCCGCGCCCCGGCACGACAGCCGAGAAACTGGCGGGTCTGAAGGGTGTCAATGGCCCGGACAAGACGGTGACGGCGGGCAATGCCTCTGGCGTCAATGATGGTGCAGCGGCGGTGCTGCTGGCATCTGAGGCGGCGGCCAAGACCAACGGGCTGACGCCCATGGCGCGGGTCGTGGCGATGGCGGCGGCGGGGGTGGAGCCCCGCGTCATGGGGATCGGCCCTGTGCCGGCCACCCGCAAGGTGTTGGCCAAGGCGGGGCTGAGCATCGGGCAGATGGATGTGATCGAGCTGAACGAGGCCTTTGCCAGCCAGGGCTTGGCCACGTTGCGGGTACTGGGCGTCGCCGATGATGCGGCGCATGTGAACCCCAACGGGGGCGCCATCGCGCTTGGCCATCCGCTTGGCATGTCGGGCACGCGGCTGGTGTTGACGGCGGCCTATCAACTCAACCGCACAGGTGGGCGCTATGCGCTGTGCACCATGTGCGTGGGCGTGGGGCAGGGCGTGGCCCTGATCCTGGAACGGGTCTGAAGGGAGACACGGGAAAATGTATGCACAGATGATCAAGACGGCCTCAAACGGGATCAAACCGCGCGAGGAGATGTCCGAGGAAGAGCGTGCCTTTCAGGACAAGATCGACAACGATATCAAGATCGAACCGCGCGACTGGATGCCGGAGGATTACCGCCGGACGCTGATCCGCCAGATCGGCCAGCACGCCCATTCCGAGGTGGTGGGGCAATTGCCCGAGGGCAACTGGATCACCCGCGCGCCGACGCTGGAACGGAAAGCGATCCTGCTGGCCAAGGTGCAGGACGAGGCGGGGCATGGGTTGTACCTCTATTCCGCCGCAGAGACGCTTGGCGTGAGCCGGGATGAGCTCATTGAACTGCTGCATGAAGGCAAGATGAAGTATTCGTCGATCTTCAACTACCCGACGCTCAACTGGGCCGATATCGGCGCCGTGGGCTGGCTGGTCGATGGGGCGGCGATCGTGAACCAGGTGGCGCTGCAACGCACGTCCTACGGGCCGTATAGCCGCGCCATGATCCGCATCTGCAAGGAAGAGAGCTTTCACGCGCGGCAGGGTTACGACGCGATCCGCGCGATGGCCTTTGGCACGCCGGAGCAGAAACGGCAGGCGCAGGATGCTTTGAACCGGCTGTGGTTCCCGGCGCTGATGATGTTCGGGCCGTCGGACGCGGAATCGACCCATTCGGAACAGTCGATGGCGTGGAAGATCAAGGTGAAGTCCAATGACGAGCTGCGCCAGCAATTCGTGGACCAGACCATTCCGCAGATCGAGTACCTGAAGCTCGACCTGCCGGACCCGAATATCAAGTGGAACGAAGAGCGCGGGCATTACGACTTCTCCGAACCGGATTGGCCCGAATTCTTCAATGTCATCAAGGGCAACGGCCCCTGCAACGTGGACCGGATGAATGACCGTGTTGCGGCATGGGACGATGGGGAATGGGTGCGTGACGGGCTGCTGGCCCATGCCCGCAAGAAAGCCGCCCGCAAAGTTGCGGCGGAATGAGGAGGATCTGAGATGAAAAACGAATGGCCCCTGTGGGAGATCTTCATTCGCGGCCAGCATGGGCTGAGCCACCGGCATGTCGGGTCTTTGCACGCGCCGGATGCGGAGATGGCGGTGAAGAACGCGCGCGACGTCTATACCCGCCGCAATGAGGGCGTGTCGATCTGGGTGGTGGAAGCGAAACACATCGCGGCCAGTTCCCCGTCCGAAAAAGGCCCGCTCTTCGAGCCGTCGGAAAGCAAGATCTACCGTCACCCGACCTTCTACGACATTCCCGATGAAGTGGGGCATATGTGATGACCAAGGATGAGGCTCTGTTCCAGTTTCTCCTGCGGTTGGGGGACAATACGCTGATCCTCGGGCACCGGGTGTCGGAATGGTGCGGCCATTCCCCGGTGCTGGAGGAGGATATCGCGCTGGCCAACACCGCGCTCGACATGATCGGGCAGACGCAGTTCTGGCTGGGGCTGGCGGGTGAGGTCGAGGGCAAGGGTCGCACGGCCGACAACCTGGCCTTCCTGCGCGACGCCTGGGACTTTCGCAATGTGCTGATGGTGGAGCTGCCGAACGGCGATTTCGGCCAGACGCTGATGCGGCAGTTTCTCTATGACGCGTGGTCCTTCGTGATGACCGACTGGCTGAAAGGGTCGTCTGACGCGCGTGTTTCGGCCATCGCAGAGAAGGCCCATAAGGAGGTGACCTATCATCTGGAACGCTCCGGCGACACGGTGATCGGTCTTGGGGATGGAACCGAGGAAAGTCATAGCCGGATGCAGGCGGCCTTGGATTATCTCTATCCGTATTGTGGGGAAATGTTCGAAAAGGATAAGTCGGATGAGATGCTGGCAGAGGCCGGGATCGCCCCTGACCCCGCTGAATTGCGCGCCGAATACGACGATATCGTCGGTCGGGTGCTGGCGGAGGCCACATTGGCCATTCCGGGTGGCGGCTACGTCCACAAGGGCGGGCGCAATGGCCGGATGCATACCGAACATCTGGGTCACCTTCTGACCTCGATGCAGTGGTTGCAGCGCGCCTATCCGGGCGCGACGTGGTGAGTGTGATGGATAAGCCCTCGGTCGATCAGGTCTGGGAGTGGCTCGCTGCCGTGCCCGACCCCGAGATCCCGGTGATCTCTCTGGTCGATCTCGGCATCATCCGGGGCGTGGAATGGCAGGGCGACACGCTGGTCGTGTCGGTGACGCCCACCTATTCCGGCTGTCCCGCGACCAGCATCATCAATCTCGATATCGAAACCGCGCTGCGCGGCCACGGCATCGAGAAACTGGAGCTGAAGCGCCAGATCTCGCCACCCTGGACCACCGATTGGCTGACCGAGAAAGGCCGCGCCAAGCTGGAAGACTACGGCATCGCGCCGCCGCAACCCGCAGGCGGGCCAAGCCGCTGCCCGCAATGCCACAGCACCAATCTGGAACGGATCAGCCAGTTCGGATCGACCCCGTGCAAGGCGACGTGGCGCTGCCGCGACTGTCTGGAACCGTTCGACTATTTCAAGTGCATCTAAGGGAGGAGCCCCATGGCGCGCTTTCACGAGCTCACCGTTACTGACATCCACAAGACGATCCGCGACGCCGTTGTCGTGACCCTGAAGCCCGAGGATGCTGAGGCGTTCGACTTCATTCAGGGGCAATACCTGACCTTCCGCCGGGAATTCGACGGAGAGGAGCTGCGCCGGTCCTATTCGATTTGTGCCGGAAAGCAGGAGGGCATTCTGCAAGTGGGGATCAAGCGCGTCGACGGCGGGGCGTTTTCCACCTGGGCCAACGAGGATCTGAAGGTGGGGGATACCCTGCAGGCGATGCCGCCCATGGGGGGCTTTCATACGGTGCTGGATGCGTCCCAGGCCCGCCACTACCTGGGCTTCGCGGGCGGGTCGGGGATTACCCCGGTGCTGTCGATCATCAAGACCGCACTGGCCACGGAACCGCGGTCCAGCTTCACGCTGGTCTATGCCAACAAGGGCGTGAACACGATCATGTTCCGCGAGGAACTGGAGGATCTGAAGAACCTCTATATGGGCCGCTTCAACGTGATCCACGTGCTGGAGACGGACGCGCAGGAGATCGACCTCTTTACCGGTCTGGTGACCGAGGAGAAGGTTGCGCAGCTTGTGCGCACGGGTTGGGTGGATATCGACAGCGTCGACACGGCCTTTATCTGCGGGCCCGAACCGATGATGCTGGGCATCGCCAAGGCGCTGCGGGCGCATGGGCTGGACGATGCGCAGATCAAGTTCGAACTGTTTGCCTCGGCCCAACCGGGGCGGCTGGCGCGGCGGGTCGTATCGAAGGATGCGGGAAGTGCGGCCAACCAGGCGGCCCTGTCGGTGACGCTTGATGGCTCCACCCGGTCGCTGACCGTGGGCAAGGATATCAGCGTGCTGGACGCGGCGCTGGAAAACGCCATGGACGCGCCCTATGCCTGCAAGGCTGGGGTCTGTTCGACCTGCCGCTGCCGGGTGATCGAGGGCGAGGTCGAGATGGTCGCCAACCACGCGCTGGAGGATTACGAGGTCGCCAAGGGCTATGTCCTGTCCTGCCAGTCTTTCCCCGTCACCGACCGCGTGGTCGTGGATTTCGACCAGTAAGGAGCCGGATCATGGAGATGAAGATCGAGGACTACCTGGCCCAGGGCGGCGTGCTGACCAGCCCCGCCAATGTGCCGCCCCGCTACCGCGCCGAGCTGATGAAGCTAATGGCCAGTTTCGTCGATAGTGAGCTGGCGGGGGCGGCGGGCTTTGCCGATGTGATCAACGCAGGCCCCGGCATCAAGGAACGGATCGCCGCGGCGCGGATCGTGCTGGAAAAGACCGATCATGCGGACAAGGTGCTGCGGGTGATGGGCGAATTTGGCGTCGATACGGCGCGCTATGCCAACCATCATCCCTGGACCGCGCGGCTGGCGCGTGACGCCGATATCGGCGCTGTGCGTGGCGATCATGATATGCGGCTGGCCGTCTTCAACTATCCGCTCGATGGCTGGGGCGACGCGGTGGTGATGAATCTGCTGATGGGCCGCGCCGTGGTGGCGCAACTGGCCGATATGCAGATGGTCAGCTATCAGCCGCTGGCCGAGGCGTTCCGCGCTGTGGCCCCGGTGGAATTGCGCCATGCGGAACTGGCCGAAGAGGGGCTGGAACGGCTGGTGTCAGAAGGGCAGGGCGAGGCATTGCAGGGCTCCGTCGCCTATTGGTGGCCGCGTGTGGCGGCAAGTTTCGGGCAGGGCGACCCCGCCCGGTTCGACCAGTTGCGGGCCATGGGGCTGCGCCATGCGTCGCGAGACGAGCTGTTTGCCCGCTGGCAGGCGGAGGCCGGGGCGGCGTTGTCCCGCGTGGGCCTGAGCGCGGGTTAGACGGCGCTGCGGATCCAGTCCTCGACAATGCGCCGTGCCATGCTGGCGGGCGTATTGGCGGGGCGGATCAGATAGAGCCCGTGGCCCGGTTCGGGTGGAAACTCCTTCAGTTTGACGAGACGTCCTGCGGCAAGGGCGTCTTTCGCCATGATGGCGGGGACGAGGGCAATGCCGGTTCCCGCCTCTGCCGCATCGAGGGCAAGGGCGGTCTGCGCGACCTGATGCGATTGGAAGGTCGTGCCGCTTTGGTTCAGCCATCTGGCCCAGGGGCGGTTGGCATCCTCGATCAGAATGTATTGCGCGAAGAAGCTTTCGCGCGCGATCACCGGCGCGCGGGCGATGAGCATGGGACCGGCCACCGCGACCAGCGGGGTTTCGCAGAGCAGATCGACCTCCCGCCCGGCACTGGAGGGCGCCGCGCCGAGATGCAGGATGAACTCTGCTTCGCTCTGATCGGGAGCCTGTGCGGTGATGATCTGAAGGTCGATTTCCGGGTTGCTTTCCGCGATCTCCGATAGGCCCGGAATCAGCCATTTTGCGGCCAGGGAGGGGCTGAGGGCGATGGAAATCTGCGTGGAATGTGATTTTAAGGAATCTATACCCTGTTGAATCAGCTCCATAGCCTTCTCTATGGGGTTATGCAACCGCAACCCGGCCTCTGTCAGGCGCAGGCCGCGACGGTGCCGTTCGAAAAGCTTTGCTTCAAGTGCAGATTCCAACTGATTGATTTGTTGAGAAATTGCACCTGTCGTTACCTGAAGTTCACGCGCGGCTGCGCCAAGTTTACCGTGGCGGGCCGCCGCGTCAAAAGCGCGAAGCGTGTTCAAACTGGGCGTGCTCATGGAGCCATTGTAGAGGAGTTATACTAAAAACAGAAGGTGTTTGAGAGGCTTGAAACCACGATTTGATCAAAAACAGGATGCAGGACAGGTCAAACCTGTGATTTATGCCCCAGAACCTCTACGAATCCGGCGCCGACGATCATCATCGTGCCAATCCCCTCTCGCCACCCGAAGGGCTCGCCCGACCAGAGCGCGGCTGAGATCACACCAACGACGATATCGCTCATCAACAGAAGCCCGAGCCGCGCCGGGGTCAGGACGGTGGCCGGCCAGATGGTGAGGAAGAGCATCGGCACGACGATCAGGCCCGCGATCAAGAACCAGGGGGCCGCGCCCATCATATGGGTGACGGTGAAGCTGCCGCCAAGGATGCTCCCACCGATCAGGAGTGTGGCGCCGGTCACGACCAATGCGCCGAAGACGAAGGCGAAGACCTGTTCGGCCACCGCGACTGTGCCCGCGCGATAAAGGAAGAAGGAGCCGAGCGCCCAGCTCATCCCCGAGATCAGCGCCAGAATATCGCCCAGATTGGGACCGCGCCCGAGCGCCCCGACGCCCATCATCACCACCAGCCCTCCAATCCCGAGTGCAATCGCACCGATCCTGGCCGGGGTCAGCCTTTCCCCCAGGAAGGCGAGGCCGAGGGCCGTGCTCCAGATCGGGGAGAGATAGAAGAGCAGGACCGATCGGATCACATCCGTCAGGACGAGGCTGGTGGAATAGAGGCTGAAGGCGCAGCCGGTCAGCAAGCCGCAAGGCACCAGCACCGCAAGATGCGCGAGAGGGCGCGCCTTGAGCCACAGCAGAACCGGGATCATCAGGGTAACGGCCGCGAAATAGAGCGAGAAACCCGCCCAGGCCCCTGGCAGACCTGCCTGTTCGATGGCACGGATCGGAATCCAGATCAGCCCCCACATCGCGCCGCCGATCACGATGGCGACCGCGGCAGCGCCGGGCTGCCGTGCGATTTCCTGCAGGCGGGACATGGGCTTGGCTCCTGACTGGGGTGCGCCGGGTGCGAATGGCCCGGCCCCGCGCAGCCTGCCCCGAGAGGGCAATCTCGGCAAGCCCTCAGATGCCGGGAAGGCCCCTCAGTGTCAGGTCCGCAACAAGCGTGGCATAGGCGTCACGGGCCTGAGGCCCGGCGTCGCCATTCCACATATAATACCAGTTCAGCATGCCGAAGACCGACATGGTGACCGCGCGCAGCTTGGCCCGGTCATCGCCGAAGACCTCGGGCGCGGCGGCGCGGATGCAGTCGGATAGAAACCGCACCATGTCGCGCTGATAGGCGCGCATGCGGTCCTGCTGTTCCTCGGGCAGGGCAGAGAGCGCGTTCAATTGCACCTGATGTTCATAATCCGACCCCTGATAGGCGCGCAGAACATCCCGGATCACGCGGCGCAGACGGTCCTCGGGGCCAAGGCCCTCGACATCTGTCGCAAGGATTAGGTCGCGCAGGCCCGACAGGTAACTGTCGAGAATATCGAAGAGAATCGCGTCCTTGCTGTCATAGTAGTGGTAGATATTGGCCTTGGAGATTCCGCATTCGCGCGCCAGCTGCGCCATCGAGGCGCGATCAAACCCCTCGGTGGCGAAGATCTTGGCGGCAGATTGCAGGATCTGGTCCCGCTTCTGGTCGTGGTCTTTCGCGATTGTCCGTGCCACGCCTTATCCCTTCTCGCGGTTGTCGACGACGCGCTTGGCCTTGCCCTCGCTGCGCGCCACCGCGCCGGGGTCGCCCACGTTCACCTCGATCGAGATGCCGACGATGTCTTTCACCCGCTTGGATAACATCCGCGAGGCGGCGGTTTTCGACAGTTCGTCGGTGGCATCGGGCAGCGCCTCCACATGCACGCGCATCGCGTCCATCCGGCCCGCCGTATACAGTTCGATCTGGAAATGGGGGGCGAGGCCGCCCGTGGCCATCAGCTGTTCTTCGATCTGGGTCGGGAAGACGTTGACGCCGCGCAGGATCATCATGTCGTCCGAGCGGCCGGTGATCTTTTCCATGCGCCGCATGCTGCGCGCCGTTCCGGGCAGAAGCCGCGTCAGATCCCGCGTGCGGTAGCGGATCATCGGCAGGCCTTCCTTGGTCAGCGTGGTGAAGACCAGTTCGCCAAGTTCGCCATCGGGCAGCACCTCTCCCGTTTCGGGGTCGATGATCTCGGGCAGGAAATGGTCCTCCCAGATCACCGGGCCATCCTTGGTTTCCACGCATTCATTGGCCACGCCCGGCCCCATGATCTCAGAAAGCCCATAGATATCAACTGCATGCATGTCGAAAGCCTGCTCGACCTCCTTGCGCATTGCATCGGTCCAGGGTTCGGCCCCGAAGATGCCGACCTCAAGGCTGCTGTCGCGCGGGTCGAGGCCCATTTTGTGGAACTGTTCGAGGATATTGAGCATGTAGGAGGGCGTGACCATGATCGTGGTCGGCTTGAAATCGTTGATCAGCGTGACCTGCCGTTCCGTCATGCCGCCTGATACCGGAACCACCGTCGCGCCGAGCCGTTCAGCCCCATAATGCGCGCCCAAACCGCCGGTGAACAGGCCATAACCATAGGCCACATGCACGATGTCACCGGCGCGGGTGCCGGAGGCGCGCATAGAGCGGGCCACGAGATCGGCCCAGTTGCTGATGTCGTTTTTCGTGTAGCCCACGACGGTGGGTTTCCCCGTTGTGCCAGAGGACGCATGGATGCGGGAGATCTGCTCGCGCGGGACGGCGAACAGGCCAAATGGATAGTTGTCGCGCAGGTCTGTCTTGTAGGTAAACGGAAACTTCGCCAGATCGGAAAGCTGTTGCAAATCATCGGGATGGACGCCTGCCACGTCAAAGCGCTGGCGATACATCGGCACGTTGTCATAGGCGTGGCGGACGGACCATTTCAGGCGGTCCAGTTGCAGCGCGCGGATTTCGTCGATCGAGGCGATCTCGATCGGATCAAGCTCTTCCTTGCGGGGGCTGAGGTCTTTCATGTCGGTTTCACTCCTCGAACAACTGGCCCTTGATCGCGCGGGAATTGCCCCGGAACTCCGCGATCACGGTGCCGTCCTGGTTGGTCACGGTCACATCATAGATGCCGCTGCGCCCGGTCAGGCTGATTTCGCGCGCGGTGGCCGTCAGGCGGTCGCCAACGCGGCCGGGCGCGATATAGGTGATGGTATTGGTCTGGGCGACGGTGGACTGGTTGCGGCTGTTGCAGGCGAAGGCAAAGGCGCTGTCGGCCAGCGAGAAGGTCACGCCGCCGTGGCAGATGCCGTGGCCGTTGGCGTGGTGGGGTTCCACGGTCAGGGCCAGCGTGGCGCGGCCTTCGGTGACCTCGACAATTTCCATGCCGAACCAGGGCGAGGCATTGTCATCAGCCCACATGGCCTCGGCACTTTTCTTCGCGCGGATCTCAGGGGTCATCGGCCTTTGAACTCCGGCTGGCGTTTCGACAGGAAGGCGCTGACGCCCTCCGCGTAATCGGCGCTTTCGCCGCAGGTCTTAATGGCGTCGGCCTCCAGATCGAGCTGATCGGAGAGCGTGTTGGTGGCGGCGGCCTGAATGCAGTGTTTCGTGAGGCCAAGCCCAAGGGTCGGGCCGCTGGCAAGCTTGGTGGTCAGGGCGCGCGCCTCCGCCATCAGTTGGTCATCCGGGCAGGTGCGCCAGATCAGGCCCCAGTCGGCGGCGGTTTGGGCGGGCAGGGGTTCTGCCGTCATGGCCAGTGCCTTGGCGCGGGCTTCACCCAGAAGCCGGGGCAGGTGCCAGCTGCCGCCGGTATCGGGGACAAGGCCCACCTTGCTGAAGGCTTGGATGAACTTGCCGCTCTCCGCCGCCAGCACGATATCGCAGGCCAGCGCAAGGCTGACGCCAGCCCCGGCTGCGACGCCGTTTACGGCGCAGATGACCGGCAGGCGCATGTCTCGGATGAGGCGCACGAGCGGGGCATAGAAGGTGCGGACGGTGTGGCCCAGGTCCGGTGGGCCATCCATTTTCGAGGGGTCGCGGTCGCCCAGATCTTGTCCGGCGCAGAAGCCTCGGCCCGCGCCGGTCAGCAGGATCGCACGGGCGCCGCCATCGCGCGCCTCGGTTAGCGCGGCGCGCAGGGCAAGGTGCATCTCCTCGTTGAAACTGTTCAGCCGGTCGGGGCGGTTGAGCGTGATTTCACGCCAGTCCCCGTGGTCCGTCACCAATACCGTGTCGCTCATCTGCGGCCTCTCCTCCCTCGCTCAGGAATCTCTTGCATAAACCGAACGGTTGGTCAATAAATTCCACAACACCGAGAGGGAGGGATCACTGTAATGACCGCCGACTTGCCAGTAACTGTCAGAAAAGACGGGGATATTGCATGGGTCACCATCGACAGCCCGCCGGTGAATGCCACGTCGCAGGCGGTTCGGGCAGGTCTGGAAAGTGCTGTTGAAGCTGTCAAAGGCGCCCGTCTGGCGGTTCTGAAATGCGCCGGGAAGACCTTCATCGCGGGCGGCGACATGTCGGAATTCGACGGCCCCGCGTTGCTGCCGCATCTGCCAGACGTGGTGCAGATGATCGAGGACTCGGAGGTGCCGTTTCTGGGGCTGCTGCACGGCACGGTTCTGGGCGGCGGGTTCGAGATTGCCATGGGCTGCGCCTGGCGTTTTGCCGCGCCGGGGACCAAGTTCGGTTTGCCGGAAGTCAACGTGGGGATCATCCCCGGGGCAGGGGGAACGCAGCGCGCGCCGCGTCTGGTGGGCATGGAAGCCGCGATTGAGATGGCGTGCAAGGGGCGGATGTATTCGGCAGAGGGCATGCTGGCGCTTGGCGGCATCGACAGGATCGTGGAAGATCCCGATGCCGCCGCCCGAGCCTTCGCCGCGGACTTGCCAGCCCGGCCCGTGGCGGTCAGCGCGCGGGTATGCGAGGTGCTCGACACGGAGGCCTATGAGGCAAAAGCTGCCGAGATTGCCAAAAAGGCGAAGGGGCAACAATCGCCGCTGTTCAACCTTGAGGCCCTGCAATGGGCGGGTCTGCCTTTCGCAGAGGGTCAGCCAAAGGAACGCACACGGCATCTGGAAATGCGGGCAGGTGCCGAAAGCCGGGCGCTGCGGCACGCGTTCTTTGCGGAGCGGCAGGTGATGAAGCCCAAGGCGATTGCAGGCGCCACCCCGCGCGAACTGTCTCATGTGGCCGTGGTCGGCGGCGGGCTTATGGGGGCGGGCATTGCCGCCTCGTGCCTGTCTGCCGGGTTGCGGGTGACGCTGATCGAGCGAAGCGCAGAAGAGGCGAGCGCCGCGCAGGGTCGGGTGGAGGGGCTGGTTGCCGGGGCGCTGAAGCGTGGGAAAATTTCGCAAAGCCAATATGAAAGCCAGATGACCGCTTTTACTGCGGTGGACAATTACGCAGCCGCTTCTGGCGTCGACCTGGCCATCGAGGCGGTGTTCGAGGACCTGGCCGTCAAGCAGGCGGTTTTTAAAGAACTGGCAAAACATCTTTCGCTGGATGCAATCCTGGCTACCAACACCTCCTATCTCGATCCGCGACAGATTTTTGCAGACATCCCCAACAAGGCGCGATGCCTTGGGCTGCATTTCTTCTCTCCGGCGCATGTGATGAAGCTGGTTGAGATTGTAGACACGCCCCAGACCGACCCGGATGTTCTGGCCACCGGTTTCCAGTTGGCAAAACGGCTGCGCAAGATCGCGGTTCTGTCGGGTATCTGTGATGGGTTCATCGGCAACCGGATGCTGTCGGCCTATCGGCGCGAGGCGGAATATCTGTTGGCCGATGGCGCGCTGCCGCATGAGGTGGACGCGGCGATGCGCGGGTTCGGCATGCCGATGGGGCCGTTTGAATTGCAGGATCTGACGGGGTTGCAGATCGCATGGGCCAACCGCAAGCGTCAGGCAGAAACGCGCGACCCTGCGGAACGCTATGAAAGCATCGCCGACACGCTGTGCGAGATGGGCCGCCTTGGGCAGCGCAGCGGCAAGGGTTGGTATGCCTATGTCGAGGGCAGCCGCACGCCGCAGCGCGACCCGGAGGTTGAGGCGCTGATCGTGGCCTATTCGGCCAAACGTGGCATCTCCCGGCGCACATACACGGAAAAGGATATCCGCGACCGGCTGCTTGCCGTCTACGCCAATGAGGGTGCGCGGATCGTGGAGGAAGGCATCGCCGAGGATTTCGCGGCGGTGGATATGGTCAAGCTGCATGGCTACGGCTTCCCGCGCTGGCGGGGCGGGCCGATGCATTACGCGGCACAGGTGGGGTGGGCCGGGATGGCCCGGGTGATGGCAGAGGTCGCGGGGGAAAGCCCCGGATCCTGGGTCATGGCCGAGCATCTTGCGCGCGCGCTGGAAGGAGAACCGACATGAGCCTGCTGGATATCAAAAGCTTCGCCGCTGGCGAGTGGATCGCGCCCGATAAAAGCGCGCGGATGATCGCAAGCGCCGTGACGGGTGAGCCGATGGCGCGGGCCGGATCGGCCCTGCCGGTGCAGGACATGCTGGACTATGCGCGCAATGTGGGCGGACCGGCCCTGCGGGCCATGAGTTTCCATGACCGGGCGCGGATGCTGAAGGCGCTGGCGCTGGAACTGGGCAAGCATAAGCAGGCGCTCTATGATCTTTCTTTCAGCACCGGGGCCACGCAATCCGACCATCTGATCGACATCGACGGCGGCATCGGCACGATGTTCGTCTTCGCCTCCAAGGGGCGGCGGGAAATGCCGGATGGGCATGTGTATCTGGATGGCGAGGTGGAGCAGCTGAGCCGCAATGGCACCTTCCTCGGCCAGCATATTGCGACGCCGTTGCAAGGAGTTGCGGTTCACATCAATGCGTTCAACTTCCCCGTTTGGGGGATGCTGGAAAAGCTGGCGCCGACGCTGCTGGCGGGGGTGCCTGCCATCGTGAAACCGGCGACAG
This sequence comes from Nioella sp., assembly GCF_965215655.1. Classification (GTDB taxonomy): domain Bacteria; phylum Pseudomonadota; class Alphaproteobacteria; order Rhodobacterales; family Rhodobacteraceae; genus Nioella. Next base: position 2,710,239 of record NZ_OZ244111.1, on the reverse strand, counting down.
CCACCTGTTACGTGACCGAACTGGCGGTGCGGATCATGCTCGACAGCGGCATCCTGCCCGCTGGTGCGTTGCAACTGGTGTCGGGCGGGGTGGGCGATATGCTCGACCGGCTTGGCTGTCAGGATGTGGTCAGCTTCACCGGATCGGCGCAGACGGCTTTGGCGCTGAGGTCGAACCCGGTGATCCTGCACAATTCGGTGCGGTTCGTGGCGGAGCAGGACAGCCTGAACGCCTCGATTCTCGGGCCCGATGCCGTTGCGGGAACGCCGGAATTTGATCTCTTCGTCAAGGAAGTGACGCGAGAGATGACCACGAAAGCGGGTCAGAAATGCACCGCCATTCGCCGGATCATTGCGCCGGAAGCCTCCGTGCCAGCGCTGGTCGAAGCGCTGTCGGCCCGGCTTGGCAGCACCAAAGTCGGCAACCCGCAGGACGAGGGTGTGCGCATGGGGGCGCTGGTCAGTGCGGCGCAAAAGACCGATGTGCTGGAGAAAGCGGCGCTGATCGGCGAAGCGGCGGAGCGGGTCTTTGGTGATCCTGAGGATTTCGCCATGGCCGGATCGAAAGGCGCCTTCCTGCCGCCGATGCTGTTCCACTGTGCCGATCCCGACGGGTCCGAGCGGGTGCATGACACCGAAGCCTTCGGCCCGGTCAGCACCGTCATGGGCTATCGTGATCTGGGCCATGCGGTGGAGCTTGCGAATCGGGGGCAGGGGTCTCTGGTGGCATCCGTCATCACCCATGACCCCACCATTGCCCGCGAGGTAGCGCTTGGATCGGGGGCCTTCCACGGGCGGCTCTACTTCAACAACCGCGACTCGATGAAGGAAAGCACCGGCCATGGCTCGCCGCTGCCGCATATGGTCCATGGCGGGCCGGGTCGTGCGGGCGGAGGTGAGGAAATGGGCGGCATCAGGGGCGTGATGCATTACATGCAGCGCACTGCCGTGCAGGGCAGCCCCGACATCCTGTCGGCCATCGGCGGCACCTGGGTGCCCGGCGCAGCAGAGATCGAAGGCCCGGCACATCCCTTCACCCGCCGCTTTGGTGATCTGGCCATTGGCGAGACCATCCACACCGACCCGCGCGTGGTGACGCTGGAGGATATCGAACATTTCGCCCATTTCACCGGCGACACATTCTATGCCCACATGGATGAAGAGGCCGCCAAGCGGAACCCGTTCTTCCCGGGACGCGTGGCGCATGGATATCTGCTTCTGTCCTTCGCGGCGGGGTTGTTCGTGGAGCCGAATGAGGGGCCGGTTCTGGCCAATACCGGGCTCGATGGCCTGCGCTTCATGAAGCCGGTTCAGGCGGGCGATGCGATTAAGGTGCGGCTGACGGTGAAGAAGAAGACCAAACGCAATGACGAATATGGCGAGGTGCGCTGGCATGCGACCCTGACCAATCAGGATGACGAAATGGTCGCGGAATACGAGCTTTTGACCATGGTCGCCTTCTGAGAGTGGCGAGCCGCGCCGCGCCTGCCTATAGTCGCGCCATGGAGACGGAAAGTCAGACATTCCGGGATGCGGCGGCTTTGCTGACCGGGGGCGAAAGCCACCGGGTCTGGTCGCTGATCGTGACCATTTTCGGCGATCTTGCCCGGCGTGACGGCGACCGGATCAGCGGCGCGGCCCTCACCCGTCTGATGGGCATGATGGGGATCAAGCCCGAAGCGATGCGCGTGGCGCTGTTCCGGCTGCGTAAGGATGGCTGGATCGACAGTGTCCGCGAAGGGCGGGGTAGCCTGCATTTCCTGACCCCTATGGGGCGCAGGCAAAGTGCCGAGGCCAGCCCGCGCATCTACGAGGCCGAGCGCGTCTTTCCGGACAGGTGGCATCTATTGGTATCCGGCATCGGGGACCAGACCGGCCGGGGCCAGCTCGACAGTTTCCTGCTGACCGGAGAATACCTGCCGGTCGGATCGCAGGTGGTGATCGGGCAGGGACCTCTGCCCGAGACACTTAAAGGGTTGCTGGGTGTGGAAACCGGGCAGGTCTTGGTGCCCGATTGGCTGCGGGCACAGGTTTGCCCGCCAGATCTGATGGCGCAATACGCGGCGTTGGAGCGGGATTTCGCAACGCTGCTGTCCAAACTGGATCGCGTCCTTCCGCTGGCAACGGCAGAGGCCGCGGCGCTGCGTCTGCTTGTCGTTCATAGCTGGCGGCGCCTGCTGTTCCGACATCCCGACCTGCCGGACTGTTTTTTTCCCTCCGGTTGGCGCGGACCGGACTGCCGCGGACTTTTCCGGTCACTTATGGGCCGGCTGCCCGCCCCCGATCTGCAATCGCTGGAGGCGGCCCTGTGATCTGCGCCATCCGAATCCCGATCGCCGCGAATCAGGTTTCGGCTTTGGCCATTTGGTCCGGGATCCGATTCCCGCAAGCTGCACAACTGGTCAGGGTCCTGTGGCTCCGATGTCCAGTTTCCGCGTATCTATAGCGCAACCCCTTGCACTGATTGCCTAACAATCCCCCGTATTTTGGTCTTTCGAACTAAATTCCTTGCGGGGGCTGGACGCCTTCGTCTGTGCGCTTAAGGTGGGCAACAGGACACACGTGTCGGTTTTCGACGACCATGCGTCGTTTGGCGTGCCAGAAACCGAAACGGATGCATAAAGAATGGCCGCCAGAGCCGAAAATAAGAACCAGCGCCCCGGCGCCGGACAACAGGGAAGAAACATGAACGCGAGTTCCGGATCGGAAAACTTCGTGGTCTTCGACCGCGTGCAGAAAAGCTACGATGGCGAAACACTCGTCGTTAAAGACCTCAATCTCAGCGTCGGAAAGGGTGAATTCCTGACCATGCTTGGTCCCTCGGGGTCGGGGAAAACCACCTGTCTGATGATGCTGGCCGGGTTCGAGACCGCGACGCACGGGGAAATCCTGTTGGGCGGTCAGCCGATCAACAACATCCCGCCGCACAAGCGTGGCATCGGCATGGTGTTCCAGAACTACGCCCTGTTCCCGCACATGACGGTGGCCGAAAACCTCGCCTTCCCGCTGCAGGTCCGCAACATGGGCAAATCCGACCAGGAAGCGAAGGTGAAGCGGGCGCTCGACATGGTGCAGATGGGCGATTTCGGCGGTCGCCGTCCGGCCCAGTTGTCCGGTGGTCAGCAGCAGCGGATCGCTCTGGCGCGTGCGCTCGTCTTTGAACCGGAGCTGGTTCTGATGGACGAACCGCTTGGCGCGCTCGACAAGCAGCTGCGTGAACACATGCAGTTCGAGATCACCAACCTGGCCCATAACCTCGGCATCACCACGGTCTACGTGACCCACGACCAGACCGAAGCGCTGACCATGTCGGACCGCGTTGCCGTCTTCGACGATGGCCGCATTCAGCAGTTGGCCCCGCCAGACGAGCTGTATGAGGCACCGTCCAACAGCTTTGTGGCGCAGTTCATCGGCGAGAACAACACGCTGATGGGCACCGTCAGCAAGATCGACGGGGACCGCGCAGAGGTGCGGCTGGACGATGGCGAGATCATCGACACCAAGCCTGTGAATGTCAGTAAGGTCGGCGAACGGACGCTCGTGTCGATCCGCCCCGAGCGGGTGGAATTCAACAAGGAACGGATGACCCCCGGCGCACACACCATCAAGGCGGAAGTGCTGGAGTTCATCTATATGGGTGACATCTATCGCACCCGGCTCCGCGTGGCCGGCAACGAGGATTTCATCATCAAGACGCGTAACGCCCCCGATCAGCGCCGGCTACAGCCCGGCGAACAGATCGAGATCGGCTGGCGCGCAGAGGATTGCCGGGCGCTGGACGCCTGAGCAACGGGTCCGCCCCTCTGAATGGGGGCGGTGCCTATTCTAATAAAGACGACCAACAGAGGAGAGACTCATGAAACTCAAGACAGCTCTTATGCTGACCTCGGGCGCGGTTATGGCCGCATCCGTAGCACATGCCGACGGTCATATGGCCAACAGCATGACGCTCGTCAGCTGGGGTGGCGCCTATCAGGTCAGCCAGGTGAACGCATATTCCGCGCCGTATCAGGAAATGCATGAAGGCCTGGAAGTGGTCTGGGACGAAAGCTCGGCCGAGGCCGTGGCCCGTCTGCGCGCCATGAACGAAGCCGGCAACATCACCTGGGATCTCGTCGACGTCGTGGCCGCCGACGCCATGCGTCTGTGCGACGAAGGTCTGGCGATGGAAATCGACCATGACGAGGTTCTGGCCCCGGCGCCCGACGGCACCCCGGCCTCCGAAGACTTCGGCGACCTGATCGTTTCCGACTGCTTCATCCCGCAGATCGTGTATTCCACCACCTTCGGCTATCGCACCGATGTGGAAGCCTGGGGCGGTAACACCCCCGACGACATCTGTGACGTGTTCGACCTGGAAACCTTCCCCGGTCAGCGTTCGCTGGAGCGTCGTCCGATCGGCAACATGGAATGGGCGCTGATGTGCTCGGGTGTTGCGCAGGAAGACGTCTATGACGTGCTGGAAACCGAAGAAGGTATCGCGCAGGCATTCGCCATGCTCGACACCATCGCCGACAGCACCGTTTGGTGGTCTGCCGGTGCGGACACCCCGCAGCTGCTGGCTGATGGCGAAGTCGTGTTCGGTTCGACCTATAACGGTCGTCTCTTCAGCCTGATCGAAGAGCAGAACCAGCCCGTCGCCATGATGTGGGACGCGCAGGTCTTCGACCTTGACGGCTGGATCATCCCCGAAGGTCTGCCCGAGGACCGTCTGGCCCGCGTGCTGGACTTCGTCCGCTTCGCAACCGACACGCAGCGTCTGGCTGACCAGGCCCTGTGGATCTCCTACGGCCCGGCGCGCGCCTCTTCGGCTCCGCTGGTGGGTCAGCACGCTGAACTGGGCATCGACATGGCACCGCATATGCCGACCGACCCGGCCAACTCGCAGCGGACCTTCCTGTTCAACTACGAATGGTGGGCCGATTACCGCGACGACATGGACGCCCGTTTCCAGGCGTGGCTGTCGCAGTAAGCTGACGTTCGCGGCGGGGTTTGCGCCCCGCCCGATGATCTGAGACACCGGCAAGGCGGACACGCGCCGCCTTGCCAGCTCACCACGAAAGGCGGGGGACAGATGCCCAAGGGGTATATCATCGGACATATCACCGTCACCGACCCTGACGCCTACCCGGAATATGTCCGGCGCGATACGCCGATCCTTCAGAACCTGGGCGCCAAGTTCATTGTCCGGGGCGGTCGGTCGGAAGTGCCGGAAGGTGAGACATTCGAACGCCATGTGGTGATCGAATTCCCGAGCTTCGAGGCCGCCAAGGCCGCCTATTACGATCCAGAATATCAGGAAGTGGCCGAAATTCGCCGGGCCTCGGCGGATAGTGTCATTATCCTAGTGGAAGGCCACGAATGACCGACAATACGGCAGATACCCCCGCAGGCCCGGTGCTGGCCGCTGACGGGCGCCCCCTGAAAGCGAGCCTCAATCGCGCGCTCAGGGCCCAGAAGATCCGTGCGCTGCTGCTGATCGCGCCGCTGCTTCTGTTCATCCTGATCACCTTCATCCTGCCGATCGCGGATATGTTGTTCCGCTCGGTCGAAAACCAGATCGTGCGAGAGACCCTGCCGCGCACCGTCGCCGCTATGGAGGAGTGGGAGAACCACGACGAAGCGCCGGGCGAGGACGTGTATGCGGGGCTGTATATCGACCTGTTCGAGGCCGCCGAGTTCCGCCGCCACACCCGTGTTGGCAGCCGTCTGAACTACGAGATGACGGGCATCTCGTCGCTGTTCCGGCAGGCGGGCCGCGGCGTTGGCCGCTTTGACACCGACATCTACACCGATCAATTCACCGATCTGGATGCGGCATGGGCCGACTACGCCACCTGGACCGGGTTGATGGGCGACAGCGCCATCCGCGCCGCTCTGCCCGAGACCGCAGCCGCTTTCGATACATGGGTTCGGATCACCATCGAGGCCAATGAAGATGATCCGGCTGAGGAAAACATCGAGGATTTCGTGTATCTCTCGCTGTATCGTGACCTCGCTGGCAGCGGCTATTCCGGCAGCAACGCGCTTTTGAGCGCCGCCGCAGAAGCCGTCGGCGGGTTCGAAAGCATCTCGATCCGCGATCAGTTCGAAGACCTGGACGAAGACTGGCTGAACCCAGAGTTGATGGAGACGATCTGGGTCTATTCGCCCTCCTACACGCCTGGGTATTTCCTGACCGCTATCGACATGCAACTGTCGGCGGACGGGATCACCTCGCAGCCGGAGGACCGTCAGATCTATGTGACGCTCTTTGGCCGGACGCTGTTCATGTCGCTGGTCATCATGGGCAGCTGCGTGTTGCTGGGCTACCCGATTGCCTTCCTGCTGGCGAACCTGCCGATGCGGGTGTCGAACATCCTGATGATCCTGGTTCTGCTGCCCTTCTGGACCTCGCTTCTGGTGCGGACCTCGGCCTGGAAGGTGCTGTTGCAGCAACAGGGGGTGATCAACGACATCCTGGTGTGGGTTGGGCTGGTTGCCGATGACGCGCGATTGCAACTGATCAACAACCAGACCGGCACGATCATCGCGATGACGCATATCCTGCTGCCTTTCATGATCCTGCCGCTCTATTCGGTGATGCAGACGATTCCGCCCTCCTATGTTCGGGCCGCGAAATCGCTCGGTGCGACGGACTGGACGGCCTTCTGGCGTGTCTATTTCCCGCAATCGATTCCAGGCATCGGGGCAGGCTGTATCCTCGTCTTCATCCTCGCCATCGGCTACTACATCACGCCGGAACTGGTCGGGGGCCGGACGGGTACCTTCATCTCGAACCGGATCGCCTATCATATTTCCTCGTCGCTCAACTGGGGTCTGGCCGCTGCGCTTGGCAGTATCCTCCTCGGGGTCGTGCTGATCCTCTACTGGATCTATGACCGCATCGTGGGCATCGACAACGTGAAGCTGGGGTAAAGAACATGAGCAGCCTTCCTCCTTATGCCTCGACAGGCCAGAAGATCTGGTTCTACAGCTTCCGGGTGATCTGCGGGTTGATCTTCTTCTTCCTGATCGCCCCGATCATCACGATCATCCCGCTGAGCTTCAACGCCGAGGATTTCTTCACCTTCACGCCGGGGATGCTGGCGCTGGATCCCGATGCCTACGGGCTGGATCACTATCGGGATTTCTTCACCAATCCCGATTGGCAGCAGCCCCTGTGGAACTCGGTCCGGATCGCGCCCATGGCAACCCTGCTGTCGGTCGCCTTCGGAACCCTGGCCGCAATCGGCCTGTCGCAGTCCCATGTGCCCTTCAAGGGCGCGATCATGGCGATCCTGATTTCGCCGATGATCGTGCCGCTGATCATCTCGGCTGCCGGCATGTATTTCTTCTACAGCCGCATCGGGTTGCAGGGGACCTATCTTGGCGTGGTGCTGGCCCATGCGGCGCTTGGCATCCCCTTCGTGATCATCACCGTGACCGCGACGCTTGTGGGCTTCGACAAGTCGCTGACGCGCGCATCGGCAAGCCTTGGCGCGGATCCGGTGACGACCTTCTTCAAGGTGCAGATGCCGCTGATCCTGCCGGGGGTGATTTCCGGGGGCCTCTTTGCCTTCATCACCTCGTTCGATGAAGTTGTGGTCGTGCTGTTCGTCGGGTCCGCCGGGCAAAAGACGCTGCCCTGGCAGATGTTCATCGGTCTGCGCGAACAGATCTCGCCGACGATTCTGGCGGTGGCGACGATCCTTGTGGTGATTTCCATCGCCCTGCTGACGACCGTGGAGCTTCTCAGGCGACGGTCTGAACGGTTGCGGGGGATGAGCCCCGGTTGATGGATCAGGGCGGCCTTCGGGGCCGCCCTTTTCGTTTCGCCGCCTTCGGCGTCGACCCGGGAACGCGCCTCGTCACCCCCCGCTGGCGCGGGGACCTCCTCGGCGCGTGTTGCCACGGATATGTGGAAAGGGCGGGACCCAGGGCTTCGGGCCCCGTCTCCGGTGATGAAGTTGGGATGCCTCCGGCGGGAGTACTTGGGCAAAGAGGAAGGTCAGTAGGCGGTGACGCCCCCGTCGATGGCGATGGCCTGACCGGTCATGTAGCTGTTGGCAGGGTCGAGTATTGCCAGCATCGCGGCAGTGATTTCCTCGGGTGAGCCTAAGCGTTTCATTGGCGAGGCGCTTGCCAGGAATTCTTGCATCTCGGCCATGCCGCTTTCGGTGACCATCGGTGTGGGGCTGTAGAAGGGACAGACGGCATTCACGCGGATTTTGTTTCGCGCTTCCTCGATGGCGGCGGTTTTCGTGAGGCCCACCACCGCATGTTTGGCGGCGGCATAGGCGGCCAGCTTGGGGGCAGCGCCAAGGCCCGCGACGGAGGCCACGTTGAGGATCGTGCCGCCGGTGTCCCGCATCAGGGGGATCTGGTGCTTGAGGCCGAAAAATGTGCCCTTGGCGTTGACCGCGTGAATGAGGTCGAATTCATCTTCGCGGATCTCGGTCAGGGGCTTCATCGGCCCCGAGATGCCTGCGTTGTTCACGGCGATGTCGAGCCGCCCGAACTGTTCGATGGCGAGATCGCAAAGTGCCTTGACCTTGGTTTCATTCGTCACGTCACAGCGCATATAGGTGGCCAGATGCCCCCGCGCGACATGGCGTAGACCCCATTTGTTACGGTCCCCCATGACCAGAAGCGCTCCTTCTGCGGCAAGCGCCTCAGCCAGCAATTTGCCAAAGCCACTTGCGGCACCGGTGATGAGCGCGACCTTGCCCTCAAAGCGTTTCATATGGTCAGCCCGCCATCGACGACCAGCAGTTCCCCGGTGGTATAACTGGCGGCATCCGACACGAGGTAAAGCACCGCGCCGGCCATCTCGGACGGTTCTGCGGGGCGTTTCATGGGCAGGCGGGCCATGATCTCGCTGTAGTGTTTTTCGCTGTCCAGCAGCGCGCCGGCGAAGCGCGTCCGGGTCCAGCCCGGGGCCAGAGCGTTCACGCGGATACCAAGCGGCGCGCATTCCTTGGCGAAGGCGCGGGTCATGTTCACCACCGCGCCCTTGGTGATGGAGTAGGTGCCCTGCATGTCGCCCGGTTCCAGCGCGTTGACAGAGGCCGTGTTGACGATCGCGCCCTTGCCCTGATCGCGCATCATCTTGCCAGCCTCGACGGACATGAAGAAATAGCCCCGGATATTGACGTCAAGGGTCTTCTCGAAACTGCCGAGATCGGTATCGAGGATATGCCCGAAATAGGGGTTGGTTGCGGCGTTGTTCACGAGGATATCGAGCCGTCCATGGGTGACCCTGATATGGTCGAAGATGGCCGCGATCTGGCCCATGTCGCCGATATGGCAGGCGAAGGCCTCGGCGCTGCCGCCTGCGGCGGTGATGGCCTCGGCCACGGCGGTGCAGCCGTCAAGCTTGCGGCTGGACACGATCACATGGGCACCGTGATCGGCCAGGATCTTCGCGATCTCCTCGCCGATCCCGCGACTGGCACCGGTGACAAGGGCCACGCGCCCGGTGAGGTCGAATAGCGGATGCGGTTGGATGGTCATGTCTGCGCCTCTCTCTTTGCTGGAAAGGCTAGAGGGGAGGAGGCGAAAGGCAAGCGCTTTCGGGGGTTTGCGGGAAATGACACAACGGCACAGTTGACAGTCCGAGGGCGGGGCCGGAACGTAGCGCCAGCCAGCGAGGGAGGACAGAACCGGTGGATTTCGAACCGACGCCGAAAATGCGCGAGATGCAGGCGCGCCTGACCGAGTTCATGGACACGCATATCTATCCGGCGGAATCGGTCTTCGCGCGGCATTTCGAGACGACGGAGACGCCGTTTCGCACGCCCGATTTCTACGAGGATCTGAAGAAAAAGGCCCGTGCGGCGGGGTTGTGGAACCTCTTTCGCCCCAAGGCCCATGGCGGGGAGCTGTCGAACCTCGAATACGCGCCACTGGCCGAGATCATGGGCCGGGTCTGGTGGGCGCCCGAGATTTTCAACTGCAACGCGCCTGATACGGGCAACATGGAAACGCTTATGCTTTATGGTTCCGACGCGCAGAAGACGCGCTGGCTGGAGCCTTTGCTGGCGGGCGAGATCCGGTCTGGCTTTGCGATGACGGAACCGGATGTCGCGTCCTCGGACGCCACGAATATCCGCACCGAAATCCGCCGCGATGGCGATAGCTATGTGGTGAACGGGCGCAAGTGGTATACCACGGGCGGTATGCGCGAAAGCTGCGCGGTGTTCATCGTCATGGGCAAGTCTGACCCGGACAATCCCGACCGCCACAAGCAGCAAAGCATGATCCTGATCCCACGGGATACGCCGGGCGTGAACATCCTGCGCCATGTCACGACGCTTGGCTATGCGGATGCGCCCTTCGGTGAGGCGGAGATTGAATTCGACAATTTGCGGGTGCCTGCCGAAAACCTGCTGCTTGGCGAGGGCAGGGGGTTCGAGATCGCCCAGGGCCGGCTTGGGCCGGGACGCATTCACCATTGCATGCGGCTGGTCGGGGCCGCGCAGCGGGCGCTGGAGCTGATGATGGACCGAGTGGAGCAGCGCGAGACCTTCGGGCGGCGCCTGAGCCAGCATCAATCAGTGCGCGAGGATATCGCCAAAAGCTGGTGCGAGATCGAACAGGCGCGCCTGTTGACGCTGAAGGCTGCGGCCAAGATAGACCAGGAGGGGGCGAAATCGGCGAAGGATCTGATTTCCGCGATCAAGATCGTCGCCCCGATGATGGCACAGACGGTGATTGACCGCTCGATCCAGATCCACGGCGGAAAGGGGCTGACCCAGGACCTGCCATTGGCGGAATTGTTCAACTACGCTAGACAGATACGCTTTGCCGACGGGCCGGACCAGGTGCATATGATGGCGCTTGGGCGGCAGCTGGTCAGGGCGCATCACGAGGGCAACAAGGGGCCGGTCTGATGGAAGAGGCGGAGCTTCGGCGGTTAGGCAGCTATCTGGAGACGCACCTGCCGGGCTTTCGCGGGTTGCGCACGGCGCAGAAGTTCTCGGATGGGCAGTCAAACCCGACCTACAAGCTGCGCGCCGAAAGTGGGGCCTATGTGTTGCGCCGCAAACCGCCGGGCGAGTTGCTGAAGTCGGCCCATGCGGTGGACAGGGAGTTTCGGGTGCTGTCAGCCTTGGCCGAAACGGATGTGCCGGTGGCCCGCGCGCTTCATCTTTGCACCGATGACAGCGTGCTTGGGGCGATGTTTTACGTGATGGAATTCGTGGAAGGCCGGGTTTTCTGGAATCCATCGCTTCCGGGAATGGACCCTGCGGATCGGGCGGCGATCTATGATCAGATGAACGTGGCGCTCGCGGCTATTCATAGCGTGGATCTGGAGGCCGTGGGCCTGTCGGATTTCGGTAAGACGGGCAGTTACTATGAACGCCAGTTCGCCACCTGGGTGCGCCAATACCGGGCGACAGAAACCGCGCCAATCCCGGCAATGGAACGGATCATTGACTGGCTTGGCGCCAATATGGTGGCCGATGACGGGCGCGTGTCGCTGGTGCATGGCGACTACCGGCTGGACAATGTCATGTTCGCGCCGGACACGCCAAGGTTGATTGCGGTGATGGATTGGGAGCTGTCTACGCTCGGCCATCCGCTGGCAGATCTGGCCTATCAATGCATGCTGTGGCGGATGCCGCCGGGGCCGGTTCTGAGCGGCCTGGAAGGGGTGGATCGTCGGGCGCTCGGCCTTCCCATGGAAGAGGAATACATCGCGCGATACTGCGAGCGGGTCGGAATTTCGGAGATCGAAAACTGGGACTTTTACCTGGTATTCGGACTGTTTCGACTGGCGGCCATCGTGCAGGGCGTGGGCTATCGCGGATTGCAGGGCAATGCGTCTTCGGATCGGGCCTTGCAGGTGGGGGCGCTGGCTGCACCTTTGGCTGAAAAAGCCTGTGAAATTCTCGACGGTCAAGGCTAACACGGCCCTTCTAAGTCATTGAAATCTGATTCACTGTTGGAATCCAAGTAGTTGTTGAGCGACTCTCGAGTCATTCATAAAGAAGGCTCTCATGGTCAACTCAAAGCCAATCCCCGCCAGCGTTGGAACTGACGGGGACAGATTTTTTGATCAAACGCCTCAAAGGCGAGCGACCCTATTCTAACTCTCTGATTTTTTTTTTAAAAGGTGGGAAGCGAGTCATCTCGGCCGCCACCGTCCAATCCATATGGTTGCGCACGAATTCCTGCGCGGCGTCGCGGGGCGGTTGATAGTCCCAACTCACCAGGGTCCCGATCTCCATGGCGTTGTGAACCGGTCCACGGCGCTTCTGGCTGGCCAAAATAGCCTCGTAAAGCGGTTTTTCCTGCCATTTTTCGGAGATGAATGATTGGAATTCCGCAACTTTCTGCGCATGCGCGGGATCATCTGCCAGATTCTCACGCTCGAAAGGATCTGAATAAATGTCAAATAATTGAGGAGGATCAACCTCACAGTGAATATATTTCCAAGGGCCACGCCGGATCATGAAGATCGGATGGCTTGCACATTCCGCACAATACTCCCCAAGAACCTCTCCGCCATCCGGGTTATCCACAGCCCCCTGAAGCAGGGGCCAGAGCGACCGCCCATCCAGATCCATTGCCGGATCGGGGGCAGTTTGTCCCGTACAGGTAGCGATATCGAGGAAGGTTGGCAGGATATCCAGCAGGCTGACGGGCTCTGCCACGGTCCGGTTCTCGACACCCGGACCTGCAATTATCATAGGGATTCGAGCGGAATGCTCGAAGAAGCTCATCTTGTACCAGAGCCCGCGTTCACCCAGCATATCGCCATGATCCGAGGTCACGATGACGATCGTGTTTTCCAACTGCCCGGATTCCTCCAACGCCTTCACGATTTCGCCGACCTTGGAGTCGAAATAAGACGTGTTGGCGTAGTAGCCGTGTCGCGCATTGCGGATCTCCTGCTCCGTCACCGGTTGCGCATCCGCGCCGATCCCGTGATGCACGCGCAGCGTGTGCGGGTCATCCGTCAGCCCGGTTTGGGGCATGTCGATGTCGTCGTCGGAGTAGAGATTCCAGAACTCGGGCCGGGGCACGTAAGGGTCATGCGGGTGGATCAGGCTGACCACCATGGCAAAGGGGGCAGTCCCGCGCATCGCATATTCGAGAATGCGGCGGCGGGCGAGGAAGGTCGCCTCTTCGTCATACTCGATCTGAAACGTGGTCGCGGCAGGTCCGGCCTGCTGCACGGACTCCATATTATGATACCACTTGTCGATCCGCTCGTGCGGGTTGGTCCAGTCCGGGGTCCAGGCATGATCGGACGGATAGACATCGGTGGTCAGCCGTTCTTCGAACCCGTGCAGCTGATCCGGTCCGACAAAATGCATCTTGCCCGAAAGGCAGGTGCGATAGCCCATCACCCGAAGGTAATGGGCAAATGTAGGGATCGAGGCCGGAAATTCCGCCGCATTGTCATAGGCCCCGATTTTCGAAACCAGTTGGCCGGTCATGAAAGATGCCCGCGACGGCGCGCAGAGGGGCGAATTGCAGTAGGCGGAATCAAAGCGCGTGCCGCGGGCAGCCAAGGCATCCATATTCGGGGTTTTCACCACCGGATGGCCGTATGTGCCCGTGAAATGCGGTGCAAGCTGATCGGCCATGATCAGCACGATATTCGGGGGCCTTTGCATCAATCTGTCCTCTTTTCGGGGGGGGGGCGGGCACGACGCCGGGCGCGGCGCCGATCGGGCATGTTCAGTGTCAATGACATGGAAATCCGGGCCGGACGCAAGAATATTTCTTTCTTTTGCGGAAACGGTGTCGCAAATCGTCAATCACCGGTCGAATTTGGGTTTTCGCCCTCGGAAACCCGTGCAAGAGTGCCCCCATGGACTCGCCGCACTTGATGCCATCATGCCAGAACTCTGGAACTGAGGTTTCGAAAAACTCGAAAACAGGGCAATTGGCTTGCGGATTTGAGGATCATTGTTTCGATTGGGACCCAGGGGGTGCAACTCAGACCACTTGCCGCGCATATCGAAAGCCGTTTAGCGTAAAACATGGCTTGGACCATGCGACGGAAGGCCGATGGCAGCCCCTGCTCCGGACCATGCGGGCCAACGAAACACAGCTCGAGACTGTGAGAAACTCGAAAGAACTATGACAACAGCGGAGAAAGCAACATGACGAAGACTTCACTTCTTTCGGGCGGTGTAAGCCGCCGTGGCGTGCTGAAGGGCGCGTCTGCCATTGGTGGTGCGGCGCTGATCAGCTCAATGGGGGCCCGCAAAGCGCAGGCACAGCCGACCCGTGGCGGCACCCTGCGCGTCGCACAGGCCCATGGCTCCACCACCGACTCGATGGATCCGGGGTCGTGGGAAAACGACTTCACCATTCTGCAGGCCCATACCCGCAACAACTACCTGACGGAAATCGCGCCTGACGGGTCGCTGATCCCCGAACTGGCAGAAAGCTGGGAAGCCTCGGCGGATGCCGCGACCTGGACCTTCACCATCCGGTCCGGCGTTCAGTTCCATTCCGGCCATATCCTGACCGCTGAAGACGTGGTCGCCTCGCTGCGCCACCATATGGGTGAGGATTCCACCTCGGCCGCCGCGCCGATCGTGGCGCCGATCACGGATATGACTGTTGATGGCATGAACGTGATCTTCACGCTGGCCTCTGGCAATGCCGACTTCCCCTTCGTGCTGGCCGACTATCACCTGCCGATGCTGCCGTCCCGTGACGGTGAAATCGATCCGATGACCATGGATGGCTGTGGTCCCTACAAGATCGAGGAACTGGAGTTCGGTGTCGGGGCGACCTATTCGCGCCACGAAGGCTATTGGAAATCGGACGCGGCCTATTTCGATGCGGTCGAACAGATCGTCATCCACGATGCCGCCGCACGTCAGAACGCGCTGATCTCGGGCGAGGTCGACTATATCGACTCTGCCGACCTCAACACCGTGCACCTGCTGCAGCGTGCGCCGGGCGTGGTGGTTCTGTCTGTCACCGGCAACCAGCATTACGGCCTGCCGATGGATACCCGCGCAGCACCCTTCAGCGACAACAACATCCGCATGGCGCTGAAATATGCCATCGACCGTCAGCAGCTGGTGGACACCATCCTGAACGGCTATGGCGCAGTCGGTAACGACCATCCGATCGGCTCCGGTCAGCTCTACTACAACACCGAGCTGGAACAGAAAGCCTACGATCCGGATCGCGCGCGCTACTACCTGGCGCAGGCGGGCGTGGACAGCCTCGACGTGGATATCCACCTTGCCGATGCGGCCTTCGCGGGCGCGGTCGATGCGGGTGTTCTCTATTCCGAAACCGCGGCAGCGGCCGGGATCAACATCAACGTGGTTCGTGAACCCAACGATGGCTACTGGTCCAACGTCTGGATGCAGCTGCCCTGGTGCGGCACCTACTGGGGCGGCCGCCCGACCCAGGACCTGATGTTCTCGACCGCTTATGAAACGGGCGCGCCGTGGAACGAAACCTACTGGAGCCACGAGCGCTTCAACGAGCTGCTGCTTGCGGCCCGTGCCGAACTGAACGAAGACCTGCGCCGCGAGATGTATTTCGAGATGCAGCAGATCTGTTCGGACGAAGGCGGCGCGCTGATCCCGATGTTCGCGGCTTATGTCGGTGCGCATAGCGATGCGCTGATGCATGGCGAGCAGGTTGCCTCCAACTGGCGCAACGACGGTCACCGGATCGCGGAACGCTGGTGGTTTGCCTGATCTGACCCACATCGCCCCGGGCCGTTCTGGCCCGGGGTTTCTATTCTGTGACCTTAGGCGCACTGGGGGCAGTGCCGCCTGAAGGGGGACCAATGTCACATATCTGGAGCATGATCGCGAAGCGGCTGGCCCTTGGCCTGCTGACGCTGTTCATCGTGTCACTTCTGATCTTCGGGGCGACGGAACTGTTGCCCGGCGATTTCGCCGAAGAGTTCCTCGGGCAGGCCGCGACGCCTGAAACCGTTGCCGCGATCCGGCGCGAGCTGGGGCTCGATCTGCCCATGCACACCCGCTATATCGAATGGCTGACCGGCGTCTTGCAGGGGGATTTCGGCAATTCGCTGTCGAACCGCCGCCCGGTGATCGAGCTGATCAGCACGCGGCTTGGCAACACGCTGTTCCTGGCGCTCTATGCTGCCGCCATCGCTGTACCCCTGTCGCTGATGCTGGGTATCCTTGCGGCGCTGTTCCGCAACAGCTTTTTCGACCGCTTTTCGAACGCCTCGGCGCTGACCTCGATCTCCTTCCCGGAATTCTTCGTCGCCTATATCCTGATCTTCTGGCTGGCGGGCCGGGGCGGCATGTTCCCCTCGATGGCAAGTTTCCGGGGGGATCCGTCCATGGCGGAGATGCTCTACCGCACCTTCCTTCCGGCGCTGACCCTGACGCTGGTGGTGACCGCCCATATGATGCGCATGACGCGGGCGGCGATCATCAACCTTCTGGCGTCGCCTTATATCGAGATGGCGCGTCTGAAGGGGATGAAGCCGATGCGGGTGATCGTGAAACACGCGCTGCCCAATGCGCTGGCCCCGATCATCAACGTGATCGCGCTGAACCTCGCCTACCTCATCACCGGTGTGGTCGTGGTCGAGGTTGTCTTCGTCTTCCCCGGTCTTGGCCAGTTGATGGTTGACAGCGTGGCGGCGCGGGACATGCCTGTTGTGCAGGCGGTCGCGCTGATCTTTGCCGCGGCCTATGTGCTGCTGAACCTGACGGCGGATGTGTTGGCGACCTTGTCCAACCCGCGCCTCGTGCATCGTCGTTAAGGGGGGCGGATCATGGGTATTCTTATCGGACTCTTCTGGTTCGTCGCTGTCATCGCGGCCTGCATGGCGGCAGGATGGCTGTTCCGGACCATCGCCATTGCCGTCACTCCGAAAGGCGTCAAGAAAGAGCTGCGTACCGCGCCGCTGACCGCGTCTTTCGGGATGATGGTGATTATCATCTATATCATCGTGGCCGTATTCGCCCCGCTCATCGCCCCGTTCCCGGAACGGATGGTCGTGGGGCCGGAATACATGCCTTGGGACGAGACGCATCTTCTGGGCACCGACAACCTGGGTCGTGATATGCTGTCTCGCCTGATTTTCGGGGCGCGCAACACGGTGGGCATCGCCTTTGCGACCACCGCACTGGCCTTCCTCATCGGCTCGATCCTGGGTCTTCTGGCGGCCACGGTTGGTGGCTGGCTGGATCAGGCGCTCAGCCGCATGGTGGACGTGCTCATGGCCATTCCGGCGTTGATCTTCTCGCTGCTGCTGCTGACCATCTTCGGCACGTCGGTCATCACCCTGATCATCGTGATCGCCGTGATCGACTCCACGCGGGTGTTCCGACTGGCGCGCTCGGTGGCGCTGAACATCGTGGTGATGGATTACATCGAGGCCGCGAAACTGCGGGGAGAGGGGCTGTGGCGCCTGATCACACGAGAGATCCTGCCCAATGCCATGGCGCCCTTGGTGGCGGAATTCGGGCTGCGTTTCTGCTTCGTCTTCCTGGCGATCTCGGCGCTCAGCTTCCTTGGCCTTGGCCTGCAGCCGCCCATGGCGGACTGGGGATCCATGGTGAAGGAAAACGCGACCCTGATCGCCTTCGGAGACATCACGCCGCTGCTGCCCGCCGTAGCCATCGCACTGCTGACGGTCAGCGTGAACTTCGTCGTCGACTGGCAGTTGCACCGCGCCAGCGGGTTGAAGGAGTAAGACCATGACCGAGCAAAATAACGGAAAACCGGTCCTCCTGACCATGAAGGGCCTGCGGATCGAGGGCCGGTCCGACGAGACCTGGAACGAGATCGTGCATGGCATCGACCTGACCCTGCATAAGGGCGAGGTCCTGGGCCTGATCGGCGAATCCGGGGCGGGGAAATCCACGGTGGGTCTTGCCGCCATGGGCTTCACCCGCGACGGGTGCCGTATTTCGGGGGGCGAGATCCTCTTTGACGGGATCGACCTGATGAAAGCCAGCGAGGCGACCAAGCGCAATCTGCGCGGCAAGCGCATCGCCTATGTGGCACAATCGGCGGCAGCCAGCTTCAACCCGGCCCACAAACTGATGGACCAGTATTGCGAGGCACCTGTTCAGCACGGTGTCATGGGCCGGAACGAGGCGGAAAGCGATGCGGTGGATCTGTATCGCCGCATGCAGCTGCCGGACCCGGACAATATCGGTTTCCGCTACCCGCACCAGGTGTCGGGCGGGCAGTTGCAGCGGGCGATGACAGCGATGGCGATGGCCTGCCGTCCCGACCTGATCATCTTCGATGAACCCACCACCGCGCTGGACGTGACCACGCAGATCGAGGTTCTGGCCGCGATCCGCAACATCGTGGAACAGTTCGACACGGCGGCGATCTACATCACCCATGACCTCGCGGTCGTGGCGCAGATGGCGGATCGGATCAAGGTGCTGCTGAAAGGCGATGAGGTCGAAGAGGCCGACACGCGGTCGATGCTGTCGACCCCGAAAGAGGACTACACCAAGTCGCTTTGGGCGGTGCGCAGCCACGCGCGGGCGGAACAGCCCCCGGTCGCAGCGGACAAGACGCCTGTCGTTTCCGTGCGCAACATCACAGCTGGTTACGGTTCGGTCGACGTTCTGATGAACGTCAACTTCGATATCCATGAACGCCGCACCGTGGCCGTGGTGGGGGAGTCCGGGTCCGGCAAATCGACCACCGCGCGGGTCATCACCGGGCTGTTGCCGCCCCGGCAGGGCGAGATCCTGTTCGATGGCAAGGTGCTGCCGCCCGATTATCGCCGCCGCACTCGCGACCAGCTTCGGCAGGCGCAGATGATCTACCAGATGGCGGACACGGCGCTGAACCCAAAGCTGCGCATCCGGGAACTGATCGGACGACCTGCCCAGATGTATCTGGGGCTACAGGGCAAAGCCCTGACAGACCGTATCCGCAATCTGCTCGACCTGATCGAGTTGGAACCCGACGATTATATCGACCGGCTGCCGGCCGAGCTGTCGGGCGGGCAGAAGCAGCGCATCGGCATCGCGCGGGCGCTGGCGGCAGAGCCGAAGTTCATCATCTGTGACGAGGTGACATCGGCGCTTGACCAACTGGTGGCCGAGGGCATCCTCAAGCTGTTGGACAAGCTGCAATCCGAATTCGACCTGGCCTATATGTTCATCACCCACGACCTTGCGACCGTAAAGGCGATTGCCGACGAAGTGGTGGTGATGAAAGAGGGCAGGGTGGTCGAACAGGGCCCGAAATCCGAAATGTTCCGGCCGCCGCATGATCCTTACACGGAACTGCTGCTGTCCTCGGTCCCGGAGATGGACCCGGATTGGCTGACCGATCTGCTGCGCGAACGCGAGGGTGGCTAGGCCAAATGGCCCAGGTGCAAGACCTTTCACGGCCTGCCTCTTCTCGGGGCAGGCCGTTTTCATGCGATCAGGTGGCGGAAATCTGCAATTTTGGGTGGAAATCCGTCGCCTTGTCATATGAAATGAGTGCAGACTCTAAGAACAACAATCCAAGAAAACGACCTCAGGGAGTGACTTCATGAAATCCGTGCTTCTTTCCGGCCTGTCCGTTCTGGCACTGGCAGGCACCGCCGCCGCTGCCGATCTTGGCGATACAGGCACACCAATAAGACTGGCCATCAATGAATGGACCGGCCAGCACCTGACCACGCATGTTGCAGGTCAGATCCTGGAACAGGCAGGCTATACCGTCGAATATGTCACCGCCGGGTATTACAACATGTATCCGGCGATCGGCGAAGGCGAGATTCACGCCGCGCTGGAGGTCTGGGACTCGAACGTGCCCGATCTCTACTATGACGTGCTGCAAGAGGGCGGCGTGGTGGAACTTGGCGATCTCGGCCTGACCGCCCGCGAAGGGTTCGCCTATCCCGCCCATGTGGAAGAGATCTGCCCCGGCCTGCCCGCATGGGAAGCGCTGAACGATTGCGCCATGCAGTTTGCCACCGCCGAAACCATCCCGCAGGGCCGCCTGATCGACTATCCGGCCGACTGGGGCACCCCAGGTGCCGAACGTGCCGCCGGTCTGGAACTGCCCTTCCGCGCCGTGCCTGCGGGGTCCGAAGGGGCGCTGATCGCCGAACTGCGCGCTTCGACCGAACGCGGCACGCCGCTTCTGATGGTCTTCTGGCAACCGCATTGGGCTGTGTCGGCCTATGACGTGCGCTTCGTCGATCTGCCGCCCGGTACGCCGGAATGCTATGAAGATGCCTCCGTCGGTCCGAACCCGAACGCGACGTCCGACTGTGACTTCCTGCCGACCCGCGTCTTCAAGATCACCTGGTCCGGCTTTGCGGAACAGTGGCCCGCTGCCGCTGAAATCCTCGCCGCCTACCAGTTCATGACCGAGGATCAGCAGCCGATGATGGGCATGGTCGACAATGACGGCATGTCGGTCGAGGAGGTCGCGGCGGCCTATATCGCAGAGAATGCCGACGCCATCTCGGCCATGATCGCGGCTGCGACGGAGTAATCGGGGACATGACCGCTTCGGCCCCGACCGGCACCCCGGCAATTGCCGTCGAGGGGTTGTGGCAGGTCTTCGGCAATGACGCCAAAACCCGATTGAAAGACGCGCAGGGGCGGACCAGTTCCGCCCCCGACGCCGCCGAAGCCCTGCGCGATGACGGGTTGATCCCCGCCGTGCAGGACGCCAGTTTCGAGGTGAAGGAAGGCGAGCTTTTCGTGATCATGGGCCTGTCGGGCTCCGGCAAATCGACCATGATCCGCTGTATCTCGCGCTTGGTGGAGCCAACCGCCGGATCGGTGCGCATTGACGGTGAGGATATCCTCTCGGCCAATCCGAAGCGGCTGATCGAACTGCGCCGGGCGAAACTGGGCATGGTGTTCCAGCATTTCGGCCTGTTTCCGCATATGACGGTCGCCGACAACGTGGCCTTCCCGCTGAAAATGTTGGGAAAATCGAAATCTGAACGCCGCGCGCGTGCGCTGGAAGTGATCGAGATGGTGGGGCTGACAGGCCGCGAAAATGCCTATCCGCGCGAACTGTCAGGTGGGCAGAAACAACGCGTCGGCATCGCCCGGTCGCTGGCCGCCAACCCCGATATCTGGTTCCTGGACGAGCCCTTCTCGGCGCTCGATCCGCTGATCCGTCGGCAATTGCAGGACGAGTTCCTGAAGATCCAGTCGACGCTGCATAAGACCATCGTCTTCATCACCCACGACATTTCCGAAGCGCTGAAGCTGGCCGACCGGATCGCCATCATGCGCGATGGCAGGATTGTCCAGATCGGCACGCCGGCGCAGATCGTGCTGAACCCGGTCGATGATTATGTGCGAGAGTTTTCGCGCGATGTGGCCAAGGGCCGACATGCGCGGCTGGAAAGCGTGCTGCACACGGATACGCCGCCGACCATGCCCGACGACCCCAAGCTGCGCCTCGACATGACGCTGGAGGAGGCACTGGCCTCCTGCATGTCGCTTTACGAACCGGTGCCGGTCTGGGGCAATGACGGGCAGATGGCGGGATATATTCACCCCTCCGATCTGGCCAAGGCCCTGCAGGTGGACCGCACATGAGCGACGTCAGCCTGCCAGCCTCGTCCGTGATGGACCGCCTGACGCCCGGCACGAAGGCGGCAGTGCTGACCTTGCTGGTCGGCGCCTTGTGCCTCGCACTTGAATCCGCAACCGAGTTTCTGCCGGTCTGGCCAGAGGCCTGGACCCTGCCGGTCACGGAATGGATCGGCGTGTCATTGGATTGGCTCTTTGATATCATCCGCCCCGCGATGCGCCTGATCTCGGCGGTGCTGGAATACCCGATGGTCTGGGTCAACTGGCTGCTGGTGAATACGCCCTGGCCGCTGATCATCGGCGCAACCGTGGCGCTTGGATGGTATGCGGGCGGGCTGTCGCTGGCCCTGATGTCGGGCGTGGGCCTGGGCTTCGTGCTGGCCTCGGGTTACTGGATCGAGGGGATGAACACGCTGGCGCTGGTCTTCGTCTCGGTGCCGCTGGCGCTGACGCTCGGGCTGCTCATCGGCATCTGGTCCAACGAAAGCGCGCGGGCGCGGCCCTGGATCGAGGCGACGCTCGACCTGATGCAGACGGTGCCGACCTTCGCTTACCTCACGCCGCTTCTGTTGCTTTTCGGTTTCGGCCCTGTCGTGGGCCTGATCGCCTCTGCCATCTACGCCGCGCCGCCGATGGCGCGGAACACGCTTCTTGGCCTGCAACGGGTCGAGGCGGAGGTGAAGGAGGCCGGGGTCATGTCCGGTGCCACACGCCTGCAGCAGCTTGTACAAGTGGAAATCCCCGCCGCCGCCACCCAGATCATGATCGGCGTCAATCAGGCGCTGATGGCGGCGCTCTCGATGGTGATCATCGCTGCGGTGATTGGCGGTTTCGACGATATCGGGTGGGAAGTGCTGCTGACCATGCGGCAGGCCAATTTCGGGCAAAGCCTGCTGGCCGGGCTGGTGATCGTGGTCTTCGCGATCATCATCGACCGCATTTCGGCCCGCATGGCCACGTCGCGCGACCGGTTCGACGTGCGGATATCGTGGATCATCCTGGCCGTGGCTATCGCCGCCTCGGTCCTGGCCTGGGCCGCGCTTCCCGCACCCGGGGACATGGCTGTTCTGGCCCCCACGGTCGAGGCCGTGGACGGTGCGCTGACCAGCTTCACCCGCAGCGCGGGGGCGACGCTCGACTCCATCAAGAACAACGCGATGTTCTATGGTCTGCTGCCGCTGCGCATCGGGCTTGATGGTGCGGTCCTGCCCTTCACTTGGGGGTTCAGCTGGACGGCCAACATGTCCTATGCGCTTTTCGCGGTGGCAGGCGCAGTTGGCGTTGCCGTGGCGTTGACCGGTCGCATGGCCTTCGGGCTGTGCATCCCGATCGTGGCGGGCATCGTGGAAACCGGCGTCTCGGACCTGCCCTGGCCCTTCGTGCTGGTCGGGCTTGGCGCGGTGGCCTGGGTCGCGGGCGGATGGAAGCTGACACGGCTTGTCATCATCCTGATGCTGCTCATCGCCATTTCGGGCCTCTGGCCACGGGCAATGCTGTCGCTCTACCTTTGCGGTGCGGCTGTCATTGCCTGCGCGGTTCTGGGCGGGTTACTGGGACTGCTCTCGGCCGTCTCGAAACCGGCCTGGGCGGTGATCCGGCCCGTCTGCGATATGTTGCAGACGATCCCGCTCTTCGTCTTTCTGATCCCGGTGCTGATGTTCTTCCAGATCGGAGAGTTCTCAGCCTTTCTTGCCATCATCGCCTACGCCATCGTTCCGATGATCCGCTATACCCGTCACGGGCTGGTCACCACGCCGCCCGAAATGCTGGAATCCGCCGTGTCCTCAGGCGCGACCGATTGGCAGATCATGCGAGAGGTGCGCGCGCCCTATGCGGCGCCGACGATCCTTCTGGGGCTCAACCAGACGATCCTGTACGCCTTTGCCATGCTGGTTATCGCGGCGCTGATTGGCACCACCGGGCTTGGCCAGTCGATCTATATTGCGCTTGGATCGGGCGATGTGGGACTTGGGATTTCGGCAGGTGCGGCCATGGCCATCCTTGCCCTCATAGCCGACCGCATAGTACAGGGCTTCGCAGAAGAACGGCGGAGGGCCCTCGGCCTATGAACGACGAGTTCATCCCCAAGGGGGTGGCGCATGTAGACTTGCCCCCCGGGCAGAAGACGGAAATGATCAGTTTCCTGCTGCTGCCCAAACTGTCGCTGCTGGCTTTCACCTCGGCGGTAGAACCGCTGCGCATCGCCAACCAGTTGACCGGGCAGAAGCTCTATAGCTGGCAGATGATCACGCAGGACGGCAAGCCGGTTCGCGCCTCCAACGGGGTGGAAATCGGGGCGACCTGTGCTTTGGCGGATGCGAAAATCACCGGGCCGCTTTTTGTCTGCTCGGGGGTGGAGCCCGATACCGTCGTCACCGATCAGGTCGCCGGGCTGGTGCGCAAGCATTGGCGGATGGGTCATCAGGTGGGGGGGCTCTGCACCGGGGCTTATGCGCTGGCGCGGGCGGGGATTCTGAAGGGCAAGGATTTCACGCTCCATTGGGAAAACATGCCGCCCTTCCGCGAAAGCTTCCCGGATCTGGAGCCGCTGGACCAGCTTTATGCTATCGACGACCGGATCGTGACCTGTGGCGGCGGGTCGTCGGCGACGGACCTGTTTCTGCGGCTGATCTCGGAACGGTTCGGCCCGGTCATGTCGCATTCGGTGCTGAACATGTGCCTGCACCCGGTTCACCGGTCCGAGGAGGAGGCGCAGCAAAGCTCGCGCGCGGCCTCTATCGGCACCCGCAACCGCAAGCTGCTGCAGATCCTGCGCTACATGGAAGAGAATATCGAGGAGCTCTTCTCGCTCGACGATCTGGCTGACCGCTTCAAGGTCTCGCGCCGCCAGATCGAGCGTCTGTTCCTGACCCATGTGAAGGCCACGCCCAAACAATACCTCACCGATCTGCGCCTGCGCCGGGGGCGGATGCTGCTGGCGGAAACGGATATGAAGGTGGCCGATATCGCCAGCTCCTGCGGATTTGAATCGACCAACCACTTCTCGCGCCGGTTCCGAGAGAAATACGGGGTGTCGCCGCATAAGTTCCAGTCAGCGGGGCGGGGGTAATCGTGGGGATGAGAAAAGATCCTCAAAGGCAGGTGTGAGCATTTTTTCCCTGGACCGCTAGTCGGAAAAATAGCTGGGAAACCGTTCAAAATCTTCAAGCGGGATACTCGCCGGTGTCCAGTTCGCGCACTCGGAAAGAAAGACCTTGGCTGCTTTCTTGAACCGCGGTTCGGTGTAAAGTGATCCAGCGGGAACGATAACCATTGCACCGCTCTTCGAGACATAGGGAAGACCTGAGCCGCAATTGCTGCAAAATGCTTTGGTAAAGTCCCGACTTGGGTGATGAAAGCATTTCACCAGTTCAGCGCCTTTCACCCAGGAAAGGCTACTTTCAGCGGAGAAGAGGTTAGAGGCGTGTGCTGAACCTGAAATACGGCGACACTGCTCGCAATGACAGAAAAGCAGGAACTGGAAGTCGTTTTCAATTGTGTACTCCACCCCGCCGCAAAGGCAGCCCCCCTTGATGTCTTCGCCCATTCCGTACTCCAAGAAACCTGACTTTCTGCCAGCATAACATAGATTGTTGACATGTCCGCTTAGTTCGAAATCCCGACCCTTCTAACGATATCTGCGCAAGAGCTTTCTCCGGCACGAGTTGGGCCACCGTTCATCACCCCGATTTCCGCACCACATCCCAAAGTGCCCGCGCCAGCACCAGCGGGATGGTCGGCCCGGTGGCAGTCCCTACAACCAGATCGTCGTCATGGGCGTCGGATTTGCGCAGGGAACAACGCCAGTGGCCATTCGGCTCGGCGGCCTGTCCCGTTAGGTGGATATGCCAGCCGGGCAGGCAGTGGGCCAGCAGGTGCATGACCGCCTCGGTCGGGTCTGACAGTACCTCGGGATGTGCAGGGGCATCGGGGAAGGTGGCAGAGGCGGCGGTGCAGATCTCGGCCAGCAGGTCAGCGTCCAGCGTGTCGGCTGCGGCAAGGCGGGCGGTCAGGTCTTGGGTCATCGGCGGCTCCTGTCAACTGTTGCTTCGGTTGTGCCGCGCCCTGCGTCAATCGACCATGACCTGTATCAAGGAGCCGCGCCAGCGACGCGCGTAGCCTGCCCCCAACGGCCCAACCCGGCCCCAATGGAGGACAGACATGGCACGCTACGTGATCGGATTCGAAGACCTGCGCCGCGCCGATGTGGCGCTTGTGGGCGGCAAGAACAGCAGCTTGGGTGAGATGGTGCAGGAACTGGCGGGGCAGGGGATCGCCGTGCCCGGTGGCTTTGCCACCACTTCTGACGCCTATCGCGCGTTCCTGTCCGCCAACGGGCTGGAGGCGATGATTGCCGAGACCGTGGGCCGTTGGCAGGCTGGTAAGGTCACGCTGGCCGAGGCGGGCAGTGCTATACGGGCCGCCATCGTGGCGGGCGACTGGCCGGAGGAGATTGAGGCCGACATCCTGTCCTCCTACGCGGCCCTCAGCAAAACGGCGGGCAAGGCGGATGTGGCCGTGGCCGTGCGCTCGTCTGCCACGGCGGAGGATCTGCCGGACGCCAGTTTCGCGGGCCAGCAGGAGACGTTCCTGAACATCGAGGGCGAGGCCGATCTGCTAACCGCCTGCCGCCGCTGCTTTGCCTCGCTCTTCACCGACCGGGCGATCAGCTATCGCGAGGTGAAGGGGTTTGACCATATGGCCGTGGCGCTGTCGGTCGGGGTACAGCGCATGGTGCGGGCCGATACGGGCGGATCGGGCGTGATGTTCTCGATCGACACGGAATCGGGCTTCGACAAGATCGTGCTGATCAACGCGGCCTGGGGGCTTGGGGAAAACGTGGTGCAGGGGGCGGTGGACCCGGATGAATACCAGGTGTTCAAGCCGTTTCTCGGGAATGAGAGCCTGAGCCCCATCGTCGGCAAGCGGCGTGGCGCGAAAGAGATCAAGATGATCCTCGGTGGCAACGGCCCCGCACCGGTGCGCAATGTGCCGACCTCCAAGGCTGAACGCGCGGCCTGGGTGCTGAGCGATGCGGAAATCCTGTCCCTCGCCCGCATGGCCGCCACCATCGAACGCCACTATGGCTGCGCGATGGACATGGAATGGGCGCGAAATGGCGATACGGGGGAGCTCTTCATCGTGCAGGCCCGGCCAGAAACGGTGGAAAGCCAGCGCAAGGCGGGCGCGCTGCGCAGCTATTCCTTGTCCGGGGAGGGGGAGGTTCTGTTGCAGGGCCTCAGCGTCGGCAACGCGGTGGCCACGGGCCGGATCTGCCTGATTGAAAGCGTGGCCGACATTGACCGCTTTATCGACGGCTCGATCCTTGTGACCTCCAACACCGACCCCGATTGGGTGCCGGTGATGAAACGCGCGGCGGCGATCATCACGGACCATGGTGGGCGCACGTCACACGCGGCGATTGTCAGCCGGGAACTCGGGGTGCCCGCCATCGTCGGCACCGGCAACGCGACCCATGTGCTGCACGATCAGCAGGATGTGACCGTCAACTGCGCGGCGGGCGAAGACGGGTTGATCCACGAAGGGATCGCCAAGGTGAGCGTCGAGGAACTGGACCTGTCGGACCTGCCGGAAACGCGCACGAAGATCATGCTGAACATGGCCAACCCCTCTGCTGCCTTCCGCTGGTGGCGGTTGCCGGCTGACGGCGTGGGCCTCGCGCGGATGGAATTCGTGGTGAACAACGCCGTCAAGGTGCATCCCATGGCGCTGATTGAATTCGACAAGGTCACGGATCCGGGCGAGCGCGCCGAGATCGAGGCGCTGACGGCGGGCTACCCCGACAAGCCCGACTATTTCGTCGATCAGCTTGCGCGGGGGCTAAGCCAGATCGCGGCCTTCGCCCATCCCAACCCGGTCATCGTGCGAATGAGCGACTTCAAGACCAACGAATATGCCGAGCTTCTGGGCGGACGGGCGTTTGAGCCGGAAGAGGAAAACCCGATGATCGGGTTCCGGGGCGCCTCGCGTTACACCGACCCGGCCTACAGCCCCGGATTTGAGCTTGAATGCAGGGCGATCCGGCAATTGCGCGAGGAGATGGGCTTTGACAATGTCGCCATCATGATCCCCTTCTGCCGCACGCCGGAGGAGGCGGACAAGGTACTGGAAGTCATGGGCCGCGCCGGGCTGGAACGGGGCCGCACGGGGCTGGAGGTCTTCGTCATGTGCGAGATCCCCGCCAATGTGATCCGGGCTGAGGAATTTGCCGACCGGTTCGACGGCTTTTCCATCGGATCGAACGACCTGACCCAGTTGACCCTTGGCGTGGACCGGGACAGCGACCGGCTTGCCAACCTCTTCGATGAAAGCGACCCGGCGGTTTTATGGATGATCCGCACGGTGATCGAGAAAGCCCGCGCGGCAGGGCGCAAGATCGGGCTTTGCGGGCAGGCCCCGTCGAACAACCCGGCCTTTGCACAGCTTCTGGTCGATGCGGGGATCGACTCGATTTCCGTCACGCCCGACAGCTTCGCCGCCGTCAAGGCGCAGGTCGCCAAGGCCGAGGCTATGCAGAAAGGCCCCGATTGAGTAGGCTGCGGGGCGGGAGGCGTCCGGATTTTGCCCGGACGTGCATGTATTCAAAACTCGCATTTACGGAGGTCTGACCTGCCATGACCCGACTGCCTTACGCCCTCGCCCTGTCTCTGCTGGCCAGCCCCGCCTTGGCCGGTCCACCGATTGAACAGCCCGCCCCTGCGCCCGCTCCTGTGGCGGCAAGCGGTGGCGCGACCATCTATGATTGTCAGATCGCAGGCCGGACCGAGCGGTTCGTGATCGCGGGTGGCGCGCTCGCCGAGGGGCCGGGCACGCTGAGCGTTCTGACTGAGGATGTCTATGTGGTGACCCGCGGCGGCGTCACCTACCTGATCGATCCCACGGGCGTGCAGATCGACCAGGGTGTCGATGCGGGCAAATGGCCCTGCGTGGAAAGCACGGCAGCCCCGGCCCCAATCCCCGCTGTGCCCGATGCCAATCAGATGGCCCGGATCGTGGAACTGGAGGCGGAGGTGGCCAACCTGCAAGCTGCACTCAGTGCCGCGAATGGGGAACGGGATGCCGCCATTGCTGCGCGTGAGGCGGCGCTTGCGGCAAGCGTTGAGGCCGAGGCCAGCAGTGCTGCGGCCTCGACAGCCGCGCAAACCGCGCTGAACGAAGCCGCGGCACTTCAGACCCGTGCGGAAACGGCGGAAACCGCTGCGACCACGGCGATTGCCGCGCAGGCCGCTGCGGAAGCGCGTGTCGCGGAACTGGAGGCGGCGGCAGCCGCAAGTGCCGTGCAGATGGCAGAGGTCCAGACAAGCCTCGACCAGACCCTGGCGACCCTCGCCACCGCGAACGCCCGTGTGGCGGAGCTGGAAGCTGCCGCGACAGCGGATGCGGCCGAGATGGCCCATATGCGGACCCTGCAAGGCCAGATGGCGGAAACCCTGGCAGCAGCAGAGGCGCGGGTGGCAGAGCTGGAGCTGGCCCTCGCCGCATCTATGGCCGCGCCGGAAGAGGACATGGCAGAGGACAGCGCCGATGATGCCGGGGCCATGGCTGACGACGCGGAGGAAGCCGCCGAGGACATGGCTGACGGATCGGATGAGGCCACCGAGGAAATGTCCGACGACGCCGGGTCCGACGACATGACCGAGAATAACGGCGCAATGGAGGACGCGGCGTTTGACGCCGATGCGGCGCTGCTGGCCATTGAGGCGGCGGACCTCAGTCCGATCTCTCGCGCTGCCTTGACGGCAGCCGTGGAACAGGCGCGCAACAACCCGGATTTCGTGGCCGAGGTCGTCACCCGGTTGCAAAACGCGCTTGGGGAATAAAGGCAAGCGGGCCGGGGTCTTTCCCCGGCCCCTTTTGTGTCAGGCGCGACCGTATCCGCCCCCGCCGGGGGTCTGCATGAGGAAGATGTCACCGGGCTGCATCTGGGCCTGATCATTGCCCTCCAGCCGCTCGACCCGACCATCAGCCTGCTCCACCGCGTTGCGCCCGCAGCGTCCCGGTTCACCTCCGTGGGCTCCGTGCGGCGGCACCTGCCGGTGCGAGGACAGGACTGTTACCGTCATTTCCTCCAGGAACCTCAGCCGCCGAGTGATGCCGTTACCGCCGTGCCAGCGCCCAGCGCCGCCTGATCCCTGACGGATCGAGAACTCCTCGACCCTCACCGGAAAGCGGGTTTCCAGCACCTCGGGGTCGGTCATGCGGGTGTTGGTCATGTGGCTGTGCACGGCGCTGGCCCCGTCAAATCCTTTCCCCGCACCGGTCCCGCCGCAGATGGTTTCGTAATTCTGGAACCGGTCATTGCCATAGACGAAGTTGTTCATCGTGCCCTGGCTTCCCGCGATCACCCCAAGCGCACCGTAAAGCGCGTCGGCGATGGACTGGCTGACCTCGGTATTGCCGGAAATCACCGCCGCAGGCGGGCGCGGGTTGATCATGCTGCCTTCCGGCACGCGGATGTCGATAGGCTTCAGGCAGCCCTCGTTCATCGGGATGTCGGCCCCCACAAGCGTGCGGAAGACGTAGAGCACCACCGCCCGGCAGATCGACAGCGGCGCGTTGTAGTTCAGCCGGTCCTGGGGTGAGGTGCCGGTGAAATCCACCACCGCGCTGCGGCTGTCATGGTCCACCGTGATCGCCACCTCGATCTGCGCGCCGCTGTCCATCTTGTAGGTGAACTGGCTGTCTTTCAGAACATCCAGCACCCGGCGCACGCTTTCCTCCGCGTTGTCCTGCACATGGCCCATATAGGCCTGCACGACCGCCAGCCCGAATTGCCGGGTGATCTTCTGCAACTCTGCCACGCCGGTCGCGTTGGCGGCGATCTGCGCGGCGAGGTCGGCCATGTTCTCGTCGATATTGCGGCAGGGGTAGGGGCCGGAGGCGAGCAGGGCGCGCGTTTCCGCCTCTCGCAGCTGGCCCCGGTCCACCAGCAGGACATTGTCGATCAGGACGCCCTCTTCCTCGATATGGGTGCTGTCGGGCGGGGCGGAGCCTGGGGTTTTACCACCGATATCGGCATGGTGCCCGCGAGAGGCGGTGAGGAAGATGATCTTCTCTCCTGCGTCGTCGAACACAGGCGTGATGACGGTCACATCCGGCAGGTGGGTGCCGCCGTTGAAGGGGTTATTCATCATGAACACGTCGCCGGGGCGGATTTGGCCCGCATTCTCGCGCAAGACAGTGCGGACGCTTTCACTCATCGACCCCAGATGCACGGGGACATGGGGGGCGTTGGCGACCAGATCGCCCTGCGCATCAAAGATCGCGCAGGAGAAATCGTAGCGTTCCTTGATGTTTACCGAATAGGCGGTGTTGGCCAGCGTCGCGCCCATCTGGTCGGCGATGGACATGAAGAGGTTGTTGAAAACCTCCAGCATCACCGGATCGACGCATGTCCCAATGGCCTCCTGCCGGTTCAGCGCCACCACCCGGCGCAGGACCATGGCCCCACCGGCCAGCCCCTCGGCCTGCCAACCCGGTTCCACCACATTGGTGCCGGTCGGATCGACGATGATGGCGGGGCCGGTCAGCGTGTCGCCCGTGCGCAAGCTGGCGCGGTCGATCAGGGGGACGTCCCGCCACGCACTCTGGCAGTACATGCGGGCGTTGTCCTGTTGCGCGGGTGGGTCATTGGCGTCCGGCAGGGTCACCGCTTCACCGGTTTCGCCGACGGCCTCGGCGGTCAGAAGGTCGATGATCAGCCCGTCATAGTCTGGAACAAAGCCGAAGCGCTGCTGATGCGCGGCGTCGAACCCCTCGCGCATCTCTTGCGGGGGACCAAAGGGCACGGTCAGGGTCTGGTGTGACCCCGGCGTGCGGATATGGGCGGTTTCGACCACGGTGATGCGGTCTGCCGGGATGCCTTGCCGCGCGACCTCGTCCCGTGCGTCTGCCCCGATCCGGTCCAGCGCCGCGCGCGCCTCCGGGTCATCCGTCAGTGGCCGCGCCAGTTGGTGTTCCCGGATCGCCCGGATATCGGCCAGCCCCATGCCGAAGGCCGACAGGACGCCCGCGAAGGGATGGATATAGATGCTCTCCATCCCCAGCACATCGGCCACCTGGCAGGCATGCTGCCCGCCCGCGCCGCCAAAGCAGTTCATGGTGTAGCGCGTCACGTCATAGCCGCGCTGGACGCTGATCTTCTTGATCGCATTGGCCATGTTTTCGACGGCAATGCGCAGGAAGCCCTCGGCCAGTTCTTCAGGGCTTTTCGGGGTCTCGCCGGTTTCCTCGGCGATCTGCGCGGCCATGGCTTCGAACCCTGCACGGGCGGCATTCACATCCAGAGGTTCATCGCCGCCCGGACCAAAAACGGAAGGAAAGCGGTCGGGCTGGATCTTGCCAAGCACCACGTTGCAATCGGTCACCGCCAGCGGCCCTCCCCGCCGGTAAGACGCAGGCCCCGGATTAGCGCCGGCGCTTTCGGGGCCAACCTGCATGCGGCCCTGCGCGAAAGACAGGATCGAGCCGCCGCCAGCAGCCACCGTATGAATGCTCATCATCGGGGCGCGCATTCGGACGCCCGCAACCTCGGTCTCGAACGACCGCTCATAGTCACCTGCATAGTGGCAGACATCCGTGGACGTGCCGCCCATGTCGAAGCCGATCAGCTTGTCGAACCCGGCCTCCTCCGCCGTGCGCACCATGCCGACGACTCCGCCCGCAGGGCCCGAAAGGATCGCGTCCTTGCCTTGAAACAGTCGCGCATCCGTCAGCCCGCCATTTGACTGCATGAACATCAGCGACCGGCAGCCGCCCTTTGCAGCCCCAAGCGCATCGCTGACCTGCTGCACATAGCGGCGCAGAATGGGCGACAGATAGGCGTCAACGACCGTTGTATCGCCGCGCGACACCAGCTTGATCAACGGGCTGACCTCGTGGGAGAGCGAGACTTGCGTGAACCCCGCCGCGCGGGCCATGGCGCCGATCTGGCGTTCATGATCCGGGTAGCGGTAGCCATGCATCAGGGCCACGGCGACGGAGCGATAGCCCTCGGCATAGGCATCGCGCAGCGCGGCCTCGACCGAGGCGGTGTCGAGCGGGGTGATGACTTCGCCATCCGCAGACATACGCTCACCCACCTCAACGGCCTCTTCATAAAGAAGTTCCGGCAACTCGATCTTCAGATCAAACAGGCGCGGGCGGTTCTGGTAGCCGATCCGCAGCAGATCGCGCATCCCTTCGGTGATCAACAGCAGCGTCCGGTCGCCCTTGCGTTCCAAGAGCGCGTTGGTGGCCACGGTGGTGCCCATCTTGACCGCGTCAATCGCGCCTTCGGGGATAGCGGTTTCAGCCCCAAGCCCCATCAGGTCCCGAATGCCCTGCACGGCGGCATCGCGATAGCGCTCGGGTTTCTCGGACAGCAGCTTATGTGTGACCAACCCGCCCTCTGGCGTGCGTGCGACGATGTCGGTGAAGGTGCCGCCACGGTCGACCCAGAATTGCCACATGAGACAGATCTCCTCTGTTTGCCGGGCTGTGCCCGGCAGCGTTTTTCGTCAGAAAGGGAAAGGGGTTATTGCAGAACGGCCGGCAGCCAGAGCGCGATACCGGGGATCGCGATCAGCGCCGCGACCATGGCCAGCATCGCCAGCACGTAAGGGATCGCGCCCAACATCACCTCACTCATCTTCCCTGATTTCCGCGCGCCTTGCACCACGTAGAGGTTGAGGCCCACGGGCGGGGTGATCAGCGCCATCTCGATTAGCACGATCATCAGGATACCGAACCAGATCGGGTCATAACCCTGCGCCACGACCAGCGGCACGATGATCGGGATCGTCACCACCATCAGCGAGAGCGTCTCGATAAAGAAGCCGAGCACAATGTAGATGCAGACCACGACGAAGATGGTCATCAGTGGTGACAGGCCGAGCCCGTCGAGGAAGCCGGAGAGTTCTGCCGCCAGACCTGCCGAGGCCAGCGTGAAGTTCAGGAAGGACGCACCGATGACCACGAGCATGATCATCGAGGTGATCTTGACGGTGCCCATGACGGCCTCTGCCAGCATTCCGATGGTCACGCGGCTGAAGATGGCGGCGATCAGCAGCGCCCCGGCGACGCCCACGGCGGCGGCTTCGGTCGGGGTGGCCCAGCCTTTGTAGATCGAACCGATGATGATGGTGAAGAGCAGCACAATGGGGATCAGTTGCAGCAATGCGCGCAGCATCTCGGGGAAGGGGAAGACCCGGCGCTGCCCCCCCAGATCGGGCCGGATCGCGCAGATGATAGCGGTGATCGCCAGAAACCCCAGGGCCAGCAGGATGCCGGGCATCAGCCCCGCAAGGAAGAGTTGCGGGATCGAGGTCTGCGTCAGGAAGCCGTAGACAATGAGGTTGATCGAGGGCGGGATCATGATGCCAAGCGTGCCGCCCGCGGCAATAGCGCCGGAGAAGAGCTTGGGGTCGTATCCCAGCTTTTCGGCCTGTGGCATGGCGACTGTCGCCACGGTCGCGGCGGTGGCAACGGATGACCCTGAGGTGGCTGAGAACATGGTGGCCGTCGCCACATTGGCATGAACCAGACCGCCCGGCATCCAGGACACCCACCGGTCAAGCGCCGCATAGGTGCGCGCCGCGATGCCGCTGCGCACGAGGATTTCGCCAAGCAGCACGAAGAACGGAATGGCGATGAGCGTGGCGTTGTTCGAAGTGGACCATACGAGGTTGCCAAGCCCGCGCATCAGCGGGAAGGGGCTAAAGAAGATATCGGTTCCAAAGCCCAGAAGGAACAGCACGATACCCACGGGGATCGACAGCGACAGCATCGCCAGCAGGCCGATGGAGACATAAGTGATCACAGCACTGCCTCCTCTTCGCCAAACGCCCCGATGGCGGCCTCGGACTGGCTGAATTCCCCTTTGGCGACCAGCAAGAGTGCCGCCAGGAAGGTCATCCAGGAGACGATGGCGAACCAGACCCACCCGGCGAACCACGGCCCCTGCACCAGCCAGAGCGGTGTTTCCAGCGGCGTGTTGGCGCGGGACATGTTGGCGATGGAGCGGTCCAGCACCGGCCAGCAGCGCAGGGCGATCAGTGTCACGGTGCCCGCCATGGTCAGCATGGCGAAAAGATCGAACAGCGACCGTCCAAGGGCACCCACGCGCCCCCGGAGAATGTCGATGCGGACATGGGCCAGTTCCAGCAGGGCA
This sequence comes from Nioella sp., assembly GCF_965215655.1. GTDB lineage: Bacteria > Pseudomonadota > Alphaproteobacteria > Rhodobacterales > Rhodobacteraceae > Nioella. The sequence goes on along the minus strand of NZ_OZ244111.1, from coordinate 2,675,581 downwards.
TAGCCCATGCCCCAGGACGTCACGATGGCCATGACATACCCACTGATTTCGTCGGTGCCGCCGAAGGACGCCCCCAATTTGCGCAACCCGATATCCAGCAGCACGAAAACCGCGCAGAGGAACAGCACAAGGCCGATTGCCATGGCCACCCAACGGTTGAGGCGGCGCAGGAGGGAGAGAATGGACTGGGCCATCTGGGGGCGCTCCTTCAGCGGTCCGGGGTCAGTTGACGGGAACCGTCACGCCAACAGTGGCGCCAATGCTTTCGTTCCAGCGGGTTGCCCATTCGCTGCCTGCGCGCTCGGCCCAATCGGGCAGCACTTCGCTGACAAGGATGTCACGGGCACGGTCGAAATCGGCCTCCGAGACCTCGACAAGGATCATGTCGCGCGCCTCACCTGCCGGGCATTCGCCATTGCCGGTCAGGCAGGCGATATCGTTGACAAGGGCATCCTGTGCAACGGCCCAAGCCGGGTCTTCGAAACCGGTGGCGATCTCGGCCTCAATCAGCGCCTGCGTGTCGGCATCCATGGCGTTCCAACGGTCGAGATTGATCGCGGTCACGACCGAGTCCCAGCCACCAAGCGGGATCGGCAGAAGGTGGGTGGACACCTCCCACCAGCCGGCGGAGTAGCCCGATCCTGCACCTGTCACCGCACAATCCACGACGCCGCGCTGCAGGGCGCCGGGCACCTCGGAGAAGGAGACATTGACGCCTTCCGCGCCAAGCGCCTCCAGGAATTTCGCGGTCATCCGGCCTGAGGCGCGGATTTGCAGACCGGCGAGGTCATCGAGGCTGTTGATCTCGGCATTACAGAACACGACCTGCGGCGGATAGGGCGCGATGGCCAGTACGTGGCTGTTGAAGCGGTTATTGTAGATGTCCTCGACCATCGGGCGGGCCGCATCGACCATGGCGCGGGCCTCGTCTGCGGTCATCGCCAGCAGCGGCACGTCCAGACCTTCCAGCTCCGGCGCGTCGGCGACGGCGTAGTCGGCGACGGTCATGGCCACGTCGTAGACCCCGTCCCCAAGCAGGCGATAGACGTCGCCCACGCCCAGGTTCATCTGGTTATGGGTGGTCAGCGCCACGTTGATCTCTCCACCCGACGCGGCGGGCAGGGTTTCGGTCCAGAAGGGTGCCTCGAACTGGTTGTGCAGCGGCAGGCTGGACCAGCTGCCAACGACCGACAGATCCTCGGCTAGGGCCGGGGATGCAGCCAGAACGGCGGCGGTGATGGCGATTGTCTTTTTCATCTCGTCTCTCCTTGTTGGATGTTAGCTGTTTTGTTCTGGGGAAATCACCGGGAATTCCGCGTCGTCGGGCACATCGGTGATCAGCATGTGGCCCGGTTTATGGGTGATGCAGAGCGGCAGTTTCGCGCGGGTGACAGCCACTTGCGGGGTCACGCCACAGGCCCAGAAGGTCGGGACATGGCCCGGCGGCACCGGGGCAGGGTCGCCCCATTCAGGGCGGGACACATCCGCGATGCCGATCTTCGCCGGATCGCCCCAATGAACCGGCGCACCATGGCCGAGCGGGTAGCGGCCCGAGACTTCGATGGTTCGTTCCAGCTGATCTTCGGGAATCGCGCGCATGCTGACCACCATGGCCCCGCCGAACGGGCCAGCGGGCACGGTTTGAACGGAGGAGCGGAACATCGGTACGGTGCGGTCATTGTCGATATGCCACATCGCGATGCCCTCGGCCTGCAGCGCCTGTTCAAAGGTGAAGGAACAGCCAAGGGCAAAGCCGACGAGGTCATCGGTCCAGATATCCGAGATATCGGTGGCGGACCCGCTGAGTTGCCCGTCGCGATAGATGTTATAGGCGGGAACATCCGTCCGAAGATCCAGATCATGGCCGAGCGTAGTCATCATCGGGTCGCCGGTGTCGGAGACGCCCACAAGCGGACAGGGCTTGGTGTTTCGTTGGCAGAACCGCATGAAATCGAGCGCATAGGCCTCTGGCATGATGGCGAGATTGGCCTGAAGAAATCCGCCGCCCAGACCGGCCGTATGGGAGGTATAGTCGCCCGCCCGGATCGCGCCCCGAACCTCCGGCAGGGGTTTGTGTTTCAGCAGGCCATGAGTCGTTTTCAAGGTCGGGTCCTCCGGTTGGGAGGAGTATCGAAAGCCAATCCGATAAGATCAAATTGAATGATTTTTGAAATAGTGATTATGAATTTCAATCACCCTGCAAAGTCCCGCGCCACGTCCTGCGCGATATGCGCGGCGGTTTCGACGATGTGGCTCTTGGGTTCGCCCAGGAATGACGCGGAAAAGCGCAAGGGGCTTGGCACCCAACCGGGGTCGAACTCGCGAATGCGACCAGCCGCGACCATCGGCGTGCCGAGTGTGCGGGGCAGGGCGGCCACACCCAGGCCCGCCTCGACCAAACGGAAGCAGGCCGACAAGGACGAAGAAGGAAAGGTCGAAACCTGCGGCCCGACCCGTGCGGCCAGTTCCGCCTTCAGTTCCCGGAAGGGGCGCGTGTTGCGGGCATAGGTGATCACCGGTTTCAGCAGAAATCCGGCGGGGCCTTCCGGGGGATCAGCGGACCCCGCCGCGCAGTACCAGGCAAGGTCAAAGGCGGGCAGGTCCACATTGTCGACGGAATATTCCGAAATCGGGCCAAGCAGGATGGCCAGGTCAATTTCCCGGTTCAGCAGGTCGGCGCGCAGGTTCATCGAGATATCCACGTTGATCTCGATATCGAGCGTCGGATAGCGGTGGTGCAGCGCGGCAACGAATTCCGGCAGCCAGCATTGGGCGATGGTCTCGGATACGCCAAGGCGCAGGTGGCCCTCAACGCCCGCCGGGTCCATCACGTCGCGTCCGACCCGCTCGGCCAGTTGCTCCATCTGTTCGGCATATTGCACCAAAAGATCACCGCGCTTGGTCAGGCGAACGCCGTTGGCGGTGCGCTCGAACAGCTCGGCCCCAAGCGATGCCTCAAGGTTCTTGATGCGCGTCGTGACCGCCGGTTGGGTGATGTTCAGGACCTCGGCCGCCTTGCGGATGCCCCCCATGCGCACAACGGCAAGGAAGGTGTGCAGCTGGTCAAGGTTCAGTCGGGCTTTCATGATGCGATTGCCTGCGTGGGGCCGGGGGTGGCCCGACCCTAAGGCCGGGTCACCCTGCTTGGCAATGCAAGGCGCGCGTCAGTCGTTGTCGGTCAGCCCCGCGCCAGCCCCGGCAAGGCGGCTTTCCTCGGTCGCAGGCGCATAGGTGCGATGCGCGAAGGCATTAAGCGCGGCCACGGTTTCCGCCGTACAGTCAGATCGCAACCCTTCGGAGACAGGTTGACCGGCGGGCTGTGGATCGAGTTCGACCGTTACGGTGGATGACCCCGTGCCGATTGCCCCTGTAGACCCGCTTAAAGTGCCATCCGCCGCAAGCGTCACAGTCCCGCCGTCTTGGGAAAGCCCGACCGGCTGCCCCCGCGCCTCTGCCATCCAGGCGAGGAACGGCAGCAGCAGCAGGGGGGTGCCCAGGTCTGCAAGGGAAAGCGGGTCAGTGCGTTGCCCGGCAAGCCCGTCGGCCAGCATCGTGCCCGCAAGGATCGGGCAGGCGGTGCCACAGGGGGCGGTCCAGCTTTCGGCATCGGGGGTGAAGGTGCCGAGGTCTTGACCGTCCATTTGCTTCAGGTGGTCAGCCAGAGCCTGAGCACCCGGCAGGCCCCGCGCCTCCAGCCAGCGCACGGCGCGGCCTGCCTCTTCTGCCAGCCCCCAGGAATATCCCGCGCCACGGGCGGCCTTGCGGGACAGGGCTTCGATCTCGTTCAGGGACCATGTCATTGGGCGGCCTCCTCTGCCGAGGGGAAGGTCCAGTCATCGGCTTCGCCCGCTGCCAGATCAGCAGGGAAGGGGGCGTGCTGGAACATGTTGATGCGCACCCAACGGTCCGAGCGTGGATCGAAATGCACCGCTCCGAAAAAGGCCAGCTTGGCGCGCAAGAGGTCGATCGGCAGAAGCCCTGCACCGATGGTGTTGTCGCGGATCTCGGCATAGGGAAAGCGCGCCGCAATCTGCGCACGACGGGCGATGTGGCGGTGTTCAGGGTGGTCCATGAGGAAGCGGGCGACAGTCCCGGCATCGCTGACCAGCAGATCGGCATGCATCCGCGCGGCATCGCGACCGGGGCAAAGCGGCAGTTCATAGGGCTCCACCGGTTCGGCGTAGCGGTCGCCAAGCCGCGGCTCCAGCTTCTCCTCGGAAGTGTACCAGACATTTTCCTGCGCGGCCTGTTCCGTCCAGTCGATGGTCAGCGCGAAGCCGTACACATCTTCCACATGGGCGCGGAACTCATCGAGCGGCATGGTGCCGTCGATCCGCGTCGGCGCGGTTTCATCGGCGGCCATGCATTGCGCCAATTCGTCCACCAGATCGCCATGTGGCTCCAGCAGCAGCGAGACAAGCTGTTCCTGGCCTTCGAGGGTCAGGTTCGCCTCTCCCCATTGCCACAGCGCGTTCCACGGCTGCGGTCCGGTCAGATCGGTCTCAGCCAGATGGGTTACAAGCGCATCCATGTCGCGGCGCAGATCGGCCAGCTTGCGTTGCTGGATCGGATGTTCGGAATGCCAGTCCTGCGCATTGATCTGGGCGCGGCGGGTGAAACTGCGCACCGCCTCGGCCGTGCCGGGCAGCGCCGAGGGCAGCGAGCGGACACGCGCCAGCGCCTCCTCCCGCGCGGCGATCCAGTTGTTCAGCAGGACCGGATGATTGATCAGATAGGGCGCCATGCCAAGCCCGGTGGAGTTGCCAATCCCGAAACGGCGACGCAGCGCGGGGGCCAGCGGAACGGCGGTGTCGGGGCTGCGCACTCGGGCCATATGCTCGACAAGGTCCATCACGAAGGCGCGGGTCAGGAAGACGCTCAGCATTTCGATCTGGAAGGGGGCGTGGAATTCGGGTCGGTCGGCGGTCTTCTCACGATCCGCCGCGCCCAGTTTGCCGGAGCCATAGACGGCGGTCGTGCGCATCAGATAGCCCACATCGGCCACACGGGCCTCATCGGGCTGCTGGCCTGCGGCCAAAGCCTCGACCACATGATCCCAGAGCCGCACAGACCGGTTTGCGCGGCTGACCGAAAGGGAATTGTCATCGACCCGGCCCGCCTCCTGCAGAGGAATATTGGCGCGCAGGCGCTCGATCTCTGCCCGGACCGGGATGCCGTCATAGAGCGTAAAGGTCGCGTCCCATTCGGTGGCAATCACCCGGTCCGATCGTTTCTCGGGCGGCAGATCATTGGCGAAGGCGACCAGCGAATAGCTGTGATTGGGGCCATGGGCGGTATAGACGGCGTGGCCGACGCCCTTGGTGTCCACCTCGAATTCACGACGCTCGAACCGCCAGTTCTCGGCCTTCAGGCGGCGCAGCAGCATCCGCATGAAGGACAGGCGGCACTGGTGGAAGGACCCCATGCGCGCCAGGGTCATCACCGTGTTCGGGTCGCGCGGGGCGATGGTGTCGGTGTCTGTCTGGGTCATATGGGGTCCTCCTTCCCGTGGGTGGTTATTGTGTGGCGGTCCCAATGCTTCGGGGCCGCCGGTCGTTTCATCAGCTGCGCCCCTTGGCCAGCGTGATCCGGATCGCGTCCCAGAGCGAGGGCAGCAGCACCAGCGACACCGGCACGGCGGTGACGACGATGAAGCTTTGCAGTTTCCCGATGCTGCCCGACCCGGTGTAGATCAGGATCAGCGCCATCACCCCCATGGCCACGCCCCAGAAGACGCGGACGGGCAAGGCGGGTTTGTCCTCGTTCGACATGGCGACCGAGATCACATAGGTCATCGAGTCCCCCGTGGTGGCCACGAAGACCGTGGTCAGGATCAGGAACAGGACCGAGACGATGAAGCCCATGGGCAGTTGCTGGGTAATGGCCAGCAGGGCTGCGGGCAGGTTGAAGCCCTCGAATGCGGTCGAAACGGAACCGGGGGTTTCCAACTCGAACCACAGCCCGGTGCCGCCCACGATGGTGAACCAGAAGTTGGTCACGATGGGGGCCACGATGGCCAGCATGATCACGATCGACCGAATCGACCGGCCCCGGCTGACACGGGCGATGAACATCGCCATCAGCGGCCCGTAGCCCAGGAACCAGCCCCAGAAGAACACCGTCCACCAGCCAAGCCAGCCCGCCTCTCCGAACAGTCCTGCGTCACCGCGATGCATCGCCATCGGGATGAAGTCGGTGATGTAGGTGGTGAAGCCGCCAAAGAAGCTGGAAAAGATGAAGCCCGTGGGGCCCGCGATCAGCATGAAGGCCAGAAGAATGCCTGCCAGGATCACGTTGAAGCGGCTGAGAATCTGGATGCCCTTGGACAGGCCCGACGTCGCCGACACGGTATAAAGCGCGACGAGGCCAAGGATCACCACGGCCTGGGTGGCGAAGCTGTCGGGGATGCCGAAAAGCGCGTTCAGCCCATAGCTGACCTGCAGGCCAAGAAAGCCAATAGGTCCAACGGTGCCCGCCACGACCGCGATGATGCAGGAGGCATCGGCAATCAGCCCAATGGGGCCATTGATCGCACGATCACCAAAGAGCGGGTAAAGCAGCGTGCGCGGGGCCAGCGGCAGGCCCTTTTCATAGTGGTAATGCATCAGCATGACCGTGGTCAGGGCGCCCAGAATGGCCCAGGCCAGAAAGCCCCAATGCATGAAGGACTGGGCCATGGCAGGGGCCACATCGGCCGCCGTGCCGCCCTCGCCGCCGAAATGGGGCGGGGAATAGAGGAAATGCGCCATCGGCTCGGCTGCGGCCCAGAACACGCCGCCGCCCGCCAGAAGCGTGCACATGATCATCGCGCCCCACTGGAAGACGGGGAACTCGGGCGTGGTCAGGCCGCCCATCAGGGCTTTGCCGCCGGGAAGGACAACCAGCACAAGGCCGATCACGAACGTGGCGAGCAAGAGGATCTGCCAGTAAAGCCCGAACAGGCGGGCCGACCAGGCAAAGCCGGTATCGACAAGGCTCGACAACAGGTCGAGGTCGAAAAGCGCGATCAGGCAGAAGATCGCGATAAAGCCGCCGGTGATGATGAAGAGCGGCTTGTTGATATGCCCCAACCCGCTGCTGGCGGTCTGTGGAGCGGTTGCGTCGGTCATTCTGTCCTCCCTCGCGAATAACCTGGGGTGCCTTTGCCACGAAGCGCGCGGCGCGGGCGCAGTCCGGCCGGTCAGGCCGGGGTGAAGTTTTCCTTGAAGAACCGGTGCCAGTTGCCGCCCATCAGGCCCGCGACCTCCTCGTCGCTGAAGCCCTTTGCGCGAAGGCCCGCTTCGATATTTCCGAAATCGCGGTTGTCGCCGAACCAGTCGGGCATGGGCGGGAAACCGGGCGCAGATGCGCTGCCCTCGCCATAGTCGATCTCCTTGGTCCAGCGGCCCACGCGCATCCATTCCACGATACTGTCGGGCTGGTCCTGGCAGAGGTCCGACCCGATGCCGAAATGCTCCACTCCGAACTTTTCCGCAGCCTCCGCCACCATGGAACAGAAGCTGTCCACCGTGCAGGCGGACTTGTCCTTGAGGTGATGGGGATAGAGCGAGAAGCCCATCATGCCACCGTTTTCGGTGACGGCCCGCACCACGTCATCGCGCTTGTTGCGCAGCGCCGGCTGCCAGCTGTGCAGGTTGGCATGGGTGATCGTGATGGGCCGGGTGCTGATCTCGGCCGCCTCGATGGTGGACCGGTCGGCGCTGTGGCTCATGTCGACCACCAGCCCCACGCGGTTCATCTCCTTGATGACCTGCTTGCCCATGCGGGTGAGGCCGGGGTCTTCCGCCTCGTAACAGCCCGTCGCCAGCAGCGACTGGTTGTTATAGCTGAGCTGCATGAACCGCGCACCAAGCTTGTGCCAGACCTCGACCAGCCCGATATCGTCTTCGATAGGGCTGGGGTTCTGGAAGCCGAAGAAAATCGCCGTGCGCCCGGTTTCGCGGGCCTTTTCCACATCGCTGGCCCATTCCCCGTGAAAGATCAGGTCCGGAAACTGCTCGAACCAGCGGTTCCACTTCTCCACGTTCAGCACCGTCTCGCGGAAATTCTCGTGATAGGCGATGGTGACATGGACCGCGTCCACGCCACCTTCGCGCATCTGGCGGAAGATCTTTTCCGACCAGTTGGCATATTGCAGGCAGTCGATCCGATAGGTCATTCCGGCGACCCCGCAGAGATATAGGCGGTCTTCACGGTGGTGTAGAACTCTGCCGCCGTGCGGCCCTGTTCACGGGGGCCGTAGCTGCTGTCGCCGCGCCCGCCAAAGGGCACGTGGTAATCGGTGCCGGCCGTGGGCAGGTTGACGGTGACAACGCCGGTGCGCGCATTGCGGCGGAAATGGGTGGCCCGCGCGATAGAGCGGGTGACGATGCCCGAGGTCAGGCCGAAATTCGTGTCGTTGACCGTGGCCAGTGCCTCGTCATAGCTGCCCACCTTGATGACGGAGGTCAGCGGCGCGAACATCTCCTCTCGGTTGATGCGCATGTCGTTGGTGGTGTTCAGGAACACGCCGGGGGACATGTAGAAGCCCTCGGTCTCCATGTTCAGGCGCAGACCGCCGCAGGCCAGTTCCGCACCTTCGGATTTGCCCAGATCCACATAGGCGAGGTTTTCGTCCAGCTGCTGCTGACTGACCACCGGCCCCATCTGGGTGCCCTCTGCCAGAGCGTGACCCACTTTCATCGCCTGCGCGCCAGCGACCAGCTTTTCCACGAACGCATCATGAATGCCTTCATGCACCACCAGCCGCGAGGACGCGGTGCATTTCTGACCGGTACCGCCAAAGGCGCCGCCAAGGGCCAGCGTCACGGCCAGATCGAGGTCAGCGTCATCCATCACGGCAAGCGCGTTCTTTGACCCCATCTCGGCCTGGATCTTGGTGAAGTTCTGCACGGCGGCCATGGCGATGCCGCGCCCGACGGGCACCGAGCCGGTGAAGGAGATCGCGTTCACGCGCGGGCTTTCCACCAGCCGCTGGCCCACGTCGCGGCCTGCGCCCATGACGAGGTTGAAAAGGCCCTTCGGGATGTCCTGGCGGCTGATGATCTCGGTCAGGGCGACGGCACTGGCAGGGGTCGCGTTGGCGGGTTTCCAGATCACCGCGTTGCCATAGCAAAGCGCAGGCGCGATCTTCCAGCTGGCGGTGGCGGTCGGGAAGTTCCAGGGGGAAATGACGGCCACGACGCCCACAGGTTCCCGTCGCACATCGATTTCAACGCCGGCACGGACAGAGTCGGCATTCTCACCCAGTTGCCGTAGGCATTCAGCGGCGTAATAGGTGAAGAACTGCCCGGCGCGATAGACCTCGCCCTTGCCCTCGGCCAGCGGCTTGCCCTCTTCGCGGGACAGCAGCGTGCCCAGTTCCTCGGCCCGCGCCATCAGCTCATTGCCGATATTCATCAGGACGGCCTGCTTGCGTTCCATCCCGTAAGCGGCCCATTCGGCCTGCGCGCGGGTGGCGGCGTCCAGCGCGTCATCGAGCTGCGTAGCGCTCGCCTGGGTGAACATCCCAACGAGGTCGCTCAGATCCGACGGATTGCGGTTCTCGATCTCGGAAATCCCCGACACCCATTCCCCGGCGATATAATTCAGCTTTGTCTCGGTCATCTGGCGGTCCTCTTTCTGCGCGCGTGTCAACAGCGGCAGAGGGCCACAGAGCGGAGATTCAGGCAAACGCAAAGAAATTGAATTTGCTTCAGCAATGCTGAACTTAGTGATCCACGCCCGTGATCCGCGCCAGTCGGATCGATTCCACCAGCGCCCGCGCGGCAGGGGTCAGCATCTGCCTTGGCTGGGTGATCAACCAGACCTCTCGCCGTGCCCTGACATTGGCCAGCGGCAGAAAGGCCAGATCGGTGAATTCGGGCAGCACCACCAGCCGGGGCAGCACGGTGATGCCCACACCCGCCTTGACCAGCCCCAGAAGCGAGGCGGTATTGCGCACCATCAGCCGGGCGCCGTCGAGGATGGGGGCAAACCCTTCGTCCCGGATCTGGCTGCACAGGCCATTGGCGATGAAGTCGATCCCCTCCAGATCCGACCATGTCAGCTGGTCCCAGTCTTTTGCCAGCGGATGGTCGCGGCGGCAAATCACGCCGAACCGGTCGGAAAACAGCGGGCGGCAGTCGAACCCCTGAAGCGCGCCGATGCTGGCCAGACCGATATCGGCCCGCTCTGCCTGCAAATCCTGGTGCACGGCGGCGGAATCCATGTCGGCCATGTCGATGCGCACATTCGGGTGGTCCTGAAGGAAGCGATGCAGGATCGGCGGCAGAACCGATTGCGCCAGCGACGGCGTGACCGACAGCCGGACAAAGCCAAGCTCTGCCCGAGACAGCCCCTCGATGGTGGAGACCGTGCGGTCGAAGTGGTCCAGCTCTCGCCGGGCCTCGTTGTGAATCAGCTGGCCAAGTGGCGTCAGGCGCGATTTGCGGGCCGTTTCGAAGAGCGGCGCGCCGATATGGTCCTCGAACTGCTTGAGCATCATCGACACGGCAGAGGGCGTGCGCCCCAGAATCGCCGCCGCATCGGCAAGCGAGCCTTGGTCAACCACAGCCCGGAAACAGCGCAGCATTTCGATCTTGATGGACATGGGTCGCTCCGAAATTCAGTTTCCCTGAATTAGATTCCACAAATTTGAGTCTGTTGCAATCCGGGGGAGGGCGCTATGCCTTGCCGCGTTCGAAACGCAACTGGACCTCCCCTCCCATGAACATGATGACCACCCCCGCCGCTCCCGTGACCAAGCTCGGCGGTTCCTCCCGTTTTTCGGCCATTGCCGTGCAGAATGGCCTCGTTCACCTCGCCGGTCAGGTGTCGCAGCTGGAAGATGGCGACATCGCGGCCCAGTCCCGCGACGTCTTCGCCAAGGTCGACGCGCTGCTGGCCGAAGCCGGGGCCGCCCGAGAAAACCTGATCTCGGTCCAGATCTGGCTGCGCGAGATGGAAGACTATGCCGGCATGAACGCGGTGTGGGACGAATGGGTGTCCGACATCACCCCGCCCACGCGCGTTTGCGTCGAGGCCCGCATGGCCAAGCCGCATTACCGCATCGAAGTGCTGGCCCTCGCCGCAATCGGCTAAGTTTCCACCACACTCAAGAATTGCCCCGGCTGGACCCGCTTCAGTCGGGGTTTCGCGTTTCAGGGGTGCAGATAACCATTGCGCGGCACAGTAATTGCACACGTAGCGCGATGTGACTGAGACAGATGATCATGGGAAGAAGTGGCAGCCCGTAGGGTTCTACTCTCACCCATACAAATCAACCGCTTAGGTCTGCTAACCTGTGAAAAACGGCCCCTTGGGGGAAAAACGATATTGCCGCAACCTGCTAACCGCCTCTTCGGCATGAAACCGGGGGATTGGCGATGAGCAAGGTCACGAAGTGCATGGCGTCGGTAGCAATACTCGCCCCGGATGATCCGGCGTTTTCTCAAGCCACGAAACACGCGAACGATGTCGGTGTGGCAGCCAACGCCACTTATTCTGTTGGGGAAGCAGGCATGGCGTGCGACGATGCGGCAACGGTCATAAGCAATAGCGATGACGTGTGTTGCGCAGCAAAGAAAACACCCACCGAACAGTTGCGCCACGATCTCGGATTTCTGACAGCCATGCAGTTGCGGTCCAAGTACCGAGGCGAGGCGAACAGCCATCGCAACATGCTCTCGCGTGAGAGGGTCAAGGGTGCCGTGGTCCACGACAGCTTTCGGAGGTTCTCGGACTTCCTTCAACATGTCGGGCCGAAGCCCACGAAATCAGCCACGCTCGACCGCATCGACAATACCGATCCCGAGTACGCACCGGGCAAGGTGCGGTGGGCTGACAAATACACTCAGAACCGGAACAAAGGGGACAGCCTGGTATTCACCTGCCCGACTAGCGGTCGCAGCTATACGGCAGGGCAACTGGCGAAAAAACAGGGGGTTACAGCTGCCGCAGTTCGTTCTCGCCGTTCTAGGGGCTGGACCGACGCCGAGGTCATCGCAGGGCAACGGAGCGAAGAGGTTCCCCCGCAGACGGTAAGACCACCTGCGATCACGCCTCCGGCCCGCAGGGTGCAAAAGTCCACACAACAGATACTGTTCGAGCGCAACAGGGCAATCATTGAGCACACGAGGCGCGAAGAGGGGGTCGAGCCGTTCATCGCAACCCCCAAAGAGATACAGGAACTCTTCGAAGACGATTTCCCGGACATGCGGGGGGAAGAGTGGCTGCAACGCATGGAGAAGGCATTCGAAAAGAGAAAGCTGCCTCAGTACTGGAAAGAGTACGGGCCGCACATCAACTTCGCCGCGCTACGCCCAGATCAGCAGGCATGGGTTCTACGCATCGACCCGGCACAGGGACAAAAAACGGAACTCGCAGATCGTCTGTAACCCGCTGATCCTACGCGTTTTTGGCGGAGGTCTTGGTGGAAATGTAGGGGGACTTTTTGTCAGAGACATTTTCGCGTGTCTCTGTTGAACCCCTCCACCAGACCGGGGTTTGACCCGCAAAAACAGGTAGTCTGCGGCGTTATCTCCTTCCCTTAGGTGCCCCATCTCATACGCTACTACATGGGTTCCAAGTCATTGATCCTCCTTCCAAAATCGAAGGAGCGATTGGATGACAGAACTCGACCCACTTGACCGTTTCAGAACCGATCTCGTGCGCCATTTTGCGGCCTGCGAACATGTCCCTGAGCGACACCCGATGACAGTTTCGCCTTGGGTGGCGATGTCAGCTCTTCAAAAAGCTGTTCGCAGAGGCCGTACGGACGTAGCGCTGCGTGCTGCTGCGACCCTCCTGCGCGATGCACCGGAGCGGCTCTGGCGCAGGCTCGGCGGCATCGCGTTCGAGGATGTCGGGCTGGGCAGCCTCCCCACCCTTGGCCTGACCATCGCGGCATTGCGGGGCAAACGGTTCCGCCGCGCGGTTGGCGGTGACTGGCCTGTCGGGTCACTGATTGTCAGCGAACTCTGCGCTGCTCGGAAAAGCCGCGCTGCGGACGATCTGTTGATGTCGCTGGAAACGCTCCCGCACCTTGAACCGCAGCGCCGCGAGTTTGCCAGGATGCGCAATTCTCGGCTCCGACTGCTCGCGCTGACAACCGACAATCTACACCATCGCGCCTTGGCTGTGGTGTATCTCCTCGGCACTGACAGACCGGGACATGCGTTGCCCGCACATCGCGGCGAACCCGGTCTGGCTTTTGACCTGCACGACGAGTTGGGGGTGGCTCCAACCACATTGGCGATTTGCCGCGAGGGTCACAAGAAGACGGGCGAGGCGTTGCCGCCACTTGTTGCACTGTTGGCGTTGGAGAACGGCCTTCGCGCTGAAACGACCGATGATCCAGTTCCGCCCGAAGCCCTGATCGGTGATTGTCCGGGCTGGGCGCTGGATATGTTCACCCGCGAAGGCAAGGCCGCGCTGACCCGGTTGCTATCAACAAATGCAGGCATTGCCGGGACGGCATCGGCGTTGATCCCCAAGCCGCAACGGGTCCGTTTCCTCGGGCAGGTGTTGTTCCGGGTGGAAGGCGGCGTTCTTGCCAACCGGGTCGGGGGCGACCTTTCCGACAGGCTACACGCACAGCTCATGTTCGACACGCTGGGCGTTGACCCCCACCACGCGGTTCAGGCGCTGGACCTGATGCGGGGCGACCTGCCGCTCCTCAACCGTATCCGCAAGACCATCATGAAGGAGGCCGACCATGCGTAAGGCGTTTCTAACATCGGATAATTCCCAATTAACGCGGGTTAACAGGGGCACCCTTGAATGCTCCGATGGAGAACAAATTGCAGTTAATTGCACGAACGAAACGGACAACATGGTGCTGATCGAAACTCTGACTGATGAAGCTGCCGATCTTCTCCGTCACAGCCTTTCTGAAAACACAGCGCGGGCCTATCAAGGCGACCTGGACCATTTTCGTGCCTGGGGTGGAGTGGTTCCGGCCACGCCAGCCATGATCTGCGCCTATGTCGGGGATCATGCGGGAAAGCTGGCTGTGGCGACGATCCTCCGCCGTATCTCGATGATCTCGAAGGCGCATGAGGCCGCGAACCTGCCGAACCCCTGTCGAGCCGAGGTCGTGAAGGCCACTTTGCGCGGCTTGAAACGGAAACACGGAAGCGCCCAGCGACAAGCCAAGCCGCTCCCGCGCGATGACCTGTTTCTGGTGATCGACGGCCTCGGCGATACGATCCGGGACCACCGCGACCGGGCGTTGCTGCTGCTCGGGTTCGCAGGCGGATTTCGTCGGTCAGAATTGGTCGGACTGGAGCGCGACGACATCGAAGAGGTTCGGCAGGGTCTCGTTGTCACGCTCCGCCGAAGCAAAACTGACCAAGAAGGTGGAGGTCGCCGTATCGGCATTCCGCACGGTCGCACCCGCCATTGTCCGGTTGCAGCCGTTGAGCGCTGGATCGAGGTTGCGGGGATCGAGACGGGAGCGCTCTTCCGCCCGATCAACCGCCACGGCCATGTGGGGGATACGCCACTGACAGGCGACGCCGTTTCCGTCCTGATCCGCGAACGGCTCAAGGCCACCGGGTTCGACCCGGTGGGCTATTCGGGCCACAGCCTCCGGGCGGGGTTCGCCACCAGCGCGGCACAGGCCGGGGTCTCTACGCTGAAAATCCGTGCCCAAACCGGCCACGCCAGCGACGAGATGCTGAGCCGGTATGTGCGTGAAGGTGAGTTATTCACCGGAAACGCGGCGGGGGCGTTGTTGTAAGTATGGCGTTGACCAGAGTGCTGCCCAAAGCGGCTCGGGTCTCTTCTTCGCTTGAAGTGCAACGCGAACACCCTGATAGTCGAATAAACAAAAAGACATCAGGGGTTGCGGTTGTTCGACGGGCGACTTTTCACCAGAGATTTTCTATTGGAAGGCATTCAAGAAACTTCGGCTTGGGCCGAATTGAATGCTGATGAAGTTGAGCGTTTGCGACGGGATGCCAAGGCCGCAATGGAGGCGCTTGCCGCCCGCAAGAACCCCAACGAAGCCCAGACCGAAGACGATCTTGTTTATCCGCTTCTCGAAATGGTCGAGTGGTCCGACCGCGAAGTTCAACCCAATGCATCAGTAAAAGCGCGGCTCGATGTGCCCGACGCGCTTCTGTTCCCCGATGCGGCTGCCAAGACGGTTGCAGGCGGCCTTGATGCTTGGGACCGGTTTCAACATGGCCAATGCATCGTTGAGGCCAAAAGGTGGGGCCGCGCTCTTGACCGAGAGACACGCGGGCGTAAGGGTGAGGAGGGCACACCATCATCGCAAATCCTGCGCTATCTGCGTCGTGTCGAAGAAAGGACGCGCGGCAAACTTCGCTGGGGTATTCTCACTAATGGACGTGTCTGGCGTCTCTATTTCCACGGGGCCGTTTCAATTGCTGAGGATTTCCTTGAAATCGACCTTGGCAAAGTCCTCGGAATACCTGGCTGCGATTTCGATCTTCTCGATAAGCGGCCTGAAATGTTCGCGGATGATCATGCGTGGCGCGATCATGTTTTTCGGCTTTTCGTTTTGCTGTTTGGGCGCAATGCCTTCTTGCCGAATGAACAGGGTGAGAGCTTCCACCAGCTCGCCCTGCGGGAGGGTAAGCGTTGGGAAGCCAAGGTTGCCCGCACTCTCTCGGACAAGGTGTTTGACGAGGTTTTCCCATCGCTTGCAGATGGTCTCGCTCGCAACGATCCGCTGCGTCCGAAGGAACTGACGCCAGAATATCTGGACGAAGTGCGGGAAGCGGCGTTGATCCTGCTCTACCGCTTGCTTTTCGTGCTTTACGCCGAGGATCGAAATCTGTTGCCGGATGAACAGGGGCCATATGCCCCGTATTGCCTGACCCGCATCCGCCTCGACATTGCAGAACAGGAACGTACCGGCGCGGCTATTCCGCAGGGCGTCATTACCTTCTGGCCGAGGATCATGACGATCTTTTCCGCGATCTCGCACGGCAATGACGATCTTGGCATCCCGCCCTACAACGGGGGTTTGTTCGACCCGCAACTCGCACCGATCTTGAGCCGTGTGCAGTTGCCTGACCGCGAACTGGCCGGGATCATCTTTGGGCTGAGCCATGAACCGGCGGACGGATCGCGGCGCGGGCCTCGCTACATCAACTACCGCGACTTGTCGGTTCAGCAGCTTGGGGCGGTCTACGAGCGAATTCTAGAATACGGGTTGCGCACAAGCGATGCTGGCGAGATCGAAGTCGATGCCGATGATGAGGCAAGGCACAAGTCCGGCAGCTATTACACGCCGGAAGAATTGGTCTCGCTCATCATCAATCGCGCCGTTGGCCCGTTGGTGGATGACAAGATTGCACGGTTTCGGGCGAAAGTGGACGAGCTTGCCAGTGATCGACGCCCGAAAGCGGAAAAACTCGCCGTCCTAGAACGGCACGACCCGGCCACCGCCATGCTGTCGCTCAAGATTTGCGATCCGGCGATGGGGTCTGGCCACTTCCTCGTCAGTCTCGTGGATTGGTTGTCCGACCGCGTGCTCGACGCCGTAGAAGAGGCCGCCTCTCTGGTCGATGGCTACACCTCGCCGCTGGTCGCTCGGGTCGAGGCGGTGCGCGATAAAATCCTGGCCGAGGCGCGGGAGCACAAGTGGCCGCTTGTCGAAGCCCAGTTGGATGATCGCCATGTGGTGCGGCGGATGGTGCTGAAACGCACGGTCTACGGGGTGGACAAAAACCCGATGGCCGTTGAACTGGCCAAGGTCGCGCTCTGGCTGCACTCGTTCACCGCCGGTGCGCCGCTCTCGTTCCTCGACCACCATCTGCGGGCCGGTGACAGTGTCGTTGGGGCCTTCGTGCGTCCGACGCTTGATTTCCTTGACGCGCAAGGGGCGCTCTTCAACCGGGGCCAGATTACCAGTATCGAAAACGTCTCTGGCCTGATGTCGGAAATCGAGGAGACGACTGACAATGACATCGCCGAGGCCCACGCCTCAAAAGAGAAATTCGGCACTGTCGAAGAGGTGATCGACCCGGTTGCCACGCTCTTTTCCCTGCTCACGGCAGAACGGCTGATGGGCGTATTCGATGCCGCGCCGAAGAAAGCCCCGGACCTGCGCAAGATGGCGGGCAAATCGGAAAAGCAGATCGCTAAGGCCAAGTCCGATCAAGACGCCTTCGACAAGGCCGCCGCATTCCGCCTCGTGCTGGATGGCACCTTTGGCGATCCGATCCGCATTGCCAGCGGCGAGGAACAGATTGCATCGGCGGAATTGAAGGAACAGCTTTCGCTCCTGCCCGATGACGCACCCGAGCAGGATAGCCTTTTTCCCGGCATTGCCGCAGATGACCGCCGCCGTGTGATCGCCGATGCGCTGGTTGGCGAGGCCCGCGCACTTGCCCGCCAGCACGGGTTCTTCCATTGGGAGATCGCCTTTCCCTCGGTCTGGTCCGATCTCACTTCTGCCGCCCCGCGCGGCGGCTTTGACGCGGTGATCGGCAACCCGCCCTATGTGCGGCAAGAGCTTCTGGGGGCAGAGGTCAAACGCGCCCTCAAGGGCAGCTACAAGAGCTTTGCCGGGATGGCAGACCTCTTCGTCTATTTCTACGAACAGGGGCTGCGCATCCTGAAACCCGGCGGGAGGATGTCCTATGTCGTCACCAACAAATGGCTGAAAGCTGGATATGCCGAGGCGCTGCGCGGTTTGTTCGCCGAAGATAACTGGCTCGAATTCATTGCCGATTTTGGCCACGCCAAGCATTTCTTTGAAGACGCCGATGTCTTCCCCTCGGTCATCGTCGTGAAGAAACCTTCACCGGGGCAGGATGCACCGGGCGAGGCGGATGTCTGCGTGATCCCGCGCGACGAGGTGCCCAAGAAGGGGCTGGAAGCGGCGGTGGAGGCCGCGACCTTCCCGTTGCCGCGCCTCAGCTTCACCCGCGAAGCCTGGGTGCTGGAACCCAAACCGGTCATGGACCTGTTGGACAAGATACGCCGGAACGGGGTGCCGCTGGCCGAGTATGCAGGGATCGAGCCGCTTTACGGGATCAAGACCGGGTTGAATGAATCCTTCCTGATCGACAGCGCAAAGCGCGACGAGTTGGTGCGAGCAGACCCGAAATCCGCCGACATCATCAAGCCCTATCTACGCGGACAGGATATCGAGCGATGGCATTCGCCCGACAGCGGCCTTTTCATGATCGTGCTGAGGTCCAGCGGCAACCATGCTTGGCCGTGGGCGGATGCTCCGGACGAAACCGAAGCTGAGCGGATATTTGGCGCGACCTACCCGGCGCTGCATGCGCACATGCAAGCTTACGAAGATATGGGAAAGAACCCGAAGACGGGGAAGCCGCGCGGCCTGCGATACCGCGAGGATCAGGGGCGTTTTTGGTGGGAGCTTCGCGCTTGCGATTACTACGATGAATTCGATAACGACAAGTATTTGATACAGAGGATCGCGTTTTATGCGCGAGTTGCCAACGACAGGAAATGTGCTCTGGTAAATGACAGCGCAGTCTTTTTGCCGGTTCAAAACACAGGGGTAATCTCCAGCCTGAATTCGCCGATTGGCTGGTATTACACATTCCGGGAGTATCCTCACAAAAAGGATGAGGCAGTGTCGATGGATATTGCATACTTAGCAAAGCATCCGATCGCCCCGCTGGATGAAAAAGGTCAGGAAGTTGCTAAGACGTTTATTGGCGATTTGTCTTCCCTCGGGCGGACTGTCGCTGCAGGAACCGCAGCCATCCAAGACTGGCTCCGCCTCGAATTCGGCCTCGAAAAACCCGGCACCGCGCTTGGCAAGCCCCACCTGCTCGACGCCGACGCCTTCATCGCCGCCGTGCGAAAGGCCCTGCCGAAACGCCAGCGCCTCTCTGCCGCCGACATCCAGCGCCTGAAACAGGAACACGCCGACACCGTCCAGCCCGCCCGAGACGCCGCCACACAGGCGCTGGCCCTCGAACACCAGCTCTCCGACCTCGTCAACGCCGCTTACGGCCTGACCCCCGAAGAAGTAAAGCTGATGTGGGACACCGCCCCGCCCCGCATGCCGTTCACGCCGGGATAGAAGCCTGAGGGCGGGGGCGTGCGGGTCGGTCACAATTCGTTGCGGAACGCAAGGTCAAAGCCGAATTCCAGTCGACAAATCAGCCATGATTTGCGATCTTCGCGCGAAACCGAGACGGTCCGACAGACTAACCCGTTGGGAAAAAGGAAATCGTCGCAAGCACCAAGGGTCTGGAGCATGTCCAACGCAAAGCAGATACTGGCTATGCTCCAAAGCAAGGCGGACGGTGACGACGAGCACTTCTATTCAATTGCGTTGCAGGTTGCCGCCGCAGAGGCCCGGCAAGGGCGACG
The DNA here is from genome assembly GCF_965215655.1 of Nioella sp. GTDB lineage: Bacteria > Pseudomonadota > Alphaproteobacteria > Rhodobacterales > Rhodobacteraceae > Nioella. Next base: position 2,656,267 of record NZ_OZ244111.1, on the reverse strand, counting down.
TACACTCGCAGAAGACCTGAGGGCGGCTGTAGACAAGGCGCGGGAGAAGGCGGCGTCCGGCCAAACCGTCGCCGTGCCCTTCGCGTCCCCGCGTGGTGATCTTGCCGACTTGATCGAGATGCGTCCGCCGCGCTTCGATCTTGAAAGCGTCGTCTTGAACGCCTCGCTGCGTGCGCGGCTGGACGACGTTGTCCTGCAACAGCACAAGCGTGACTGGCTCCGTGAACATGGCAAGACACCAAACCGGCGTGTTCTCTTTGTCGGGCCGCCGGGTTCGGGCAAGACGATGTCGGCGGAAGCTTTGGCCGGTGAGTTACGGTTGCCGCTGTTCGTTATCCGCCTAGAAAGCCTGATCACGCGCTTTATGGGTGAGACTGCCGCCAAGCTGAGGCTCGTTTTTGACGAAACCGCCCGTCACCGTGGCGTATACCTCTTTGACGAATTCGATGCTGTTGGAGGAAATCGAGGCGCGACGAATGACGTTGCCGAGATGCGCCGCGTGTTGAATTCTTTCCTGCAATTCATGGAAGAGCCGAATTCCACGGACAGCGTGATCATTGGCGCAACGAATTATCCAGACCTGCTCGACCCGGCTCTATTGCGCCGGTTCGATTTGGTTATGGAATTCTGTCCGCCCACTGACGAAGAAATCCGCACGATCATCAAGTTCAATCTGCGGCCAATGAAATTCCCCAACCTGAAGTGGAAGAGCATTCTTGCATCGGCCCAAGGGTTGAGCCAGTCTGAGATTGCCCGCGCAACAGAAGACGCGGTGAAAAGCGCAATCCTGGCTGAGCGGAAGAACGTGACCTCGGACGATCTGCTGCGTAGGCTGAATGACAGGCGAGAAATGCGAGAGGCGTTTCGACCTTCGGCAGTGAACAAGTAGTAGATGGCATCCAAGTACTCCTTACCGCATATCAACATCGAAAGCAGACGGGAGCGCGCGGACTTCAAGTCCACGAATGAGCGTTTTCCCGGAAGCCCTCCTCCTCGGGACCGCCAGCAGCATGGCGCAATGCTCCGAGGGCAGTTCTCGCAGGCAGCAAACGACTTTGAGCAAGATCGTCCGCGCGATGAACGGGTATCTCCCGCTGCCGGTGTCTATTTGGAAGTCGAGCTTAGACCGAACGCCAGCCCGGATAGTCTGGAGAGGAAGAAAAGCCATCTGAAACCAGCTTCTGCAAAGCTGGGAGCCTCCGATACTCGGGTCGTTGGCCTGTTTGTTCCTGAGGACGCAAAGCCGGTACTTGAAAGCATTCTGGCCGACTACCAGTCGGGCGATCTGACTGAAAAAGGTCAAAACCCGCCATACAAGTCATTCGTTGAACCGATTGAGGCCATCAGAAAGGCCCGTCTCGAAACCTTCTGGACAGATGATCTGGAAGCGCTGCCGCAAGACCCCGACGATACGATCTGGTGGGAGGTGTGGTGCATCAAGTCGGCAGAGAATGCTCTCGATGCTTTGGCTGAAAAGCTCGATGCACGATGCGCTCCAAAGGAACAGCGTTTGGTGTTTCCAGAACACGTGGTTGTTCCCGTTCTTGCCGCGCGCGCTACCATCGAGTTGATGCTATTTGCGCGGTTTTCGATCACGGAACTTCGGCGAGCCACGGATACTCCGCATTTCTTCATTGATGACCTCAATCCTGATGAACAGTTTGAATGGACCGACGATCTTGCGGACCGGATCGAATGGCCCGGTGCAGAGGTTCCTGCGGTTTGCCTTTTGGACAGTGGCGTCAATCGTGCGCATAGTCTGATTGAACCAGCTCTTTCGCCCGCAGACCTTTACAGTGTTCGTCCGGAATGGGGGGTAGACGATACCGGTCCGCGTCCTGGTCATGGAACACAAATGGCTGGGATCGCTCTGCACGGCGACCTTGTGCCGAAGCTGGCTGATAGCAATCCGGTTAAACTGGCCCACAGACTTGAGAGTGTAAAAATCCTTCCACCTCCGGGAATGGAAAAGCCCGAAGAGCGCTTCTACGGCCCAATCACGAAGTCTGCCGTCAGCCTTGCGGAAATCGGGCGACCAGAACGCCGCCGCATTTTCTGCATGGCGGTTACTAATGAAGACATCTCAGGGACACAGCCTTCAACATGGAGCGCCGCGCTTGACCAAGAGGCGGCGGGCGTCACAATGGATGACGAAAGGGCACCCAGACGCCTTATTGTCGTTTCCGCAGGAAATGCGCCCAACCCGATCATGTTGAACGAGGTGCAACCCTCGGACACTTATCCGATAGAGGACCCGGCACAGGCTTGGAATGTCGTAACCGTTGGTGGCTACACTGACAAAATCCACATTGCCGAACCCGAATTGGCCGACCATTCGCCGCTTGCCGAAGCGGGCGACCTTAGCCCTTTCACGAGGACTTCGACGCTATGGACGACAGGGCGCAATAGGCCGATCAAACCCGACATTGTCATGGAAGCTGGAAACCGCGCTGTGGATGCTTCCCGAACCACCGTTGTCGATACAACCTCTCTTTCGGTCGCAACGTCTGGTCCCGAAGTTGACCGGCGTCCGTTGGTGCCGTTTCGTGCTACAAGCGCGGCCACAGCCGAAGCTGCGCGACTGGCGTGCCGCTTGATGGCGGCCAAGCCTGAATACTGGCCGGAGACTATCCGTGCCTTGATGGTCCACGGTGCCGAGTGGACAGACAAGATGCGGTTTGCGCTAGACCCCTTAGGGAAAACCGACGCTGCAAAGCTGTTGCGGCACTTCGGATACGGTGTGCCCACGTATGAGCGTGCAATTGCTTCTGCTGAGAACCATCTCGCTCTGGTGGCGCAGTCCGAAATCCAGCCCTATGGCGCCACGGGTTTCAAAGATTGCCACTACTACGACTTGCCCTGGCCGCGACAGGCATTTGAAGCGCTAGGGGATGAGGAGGTGAGACTGAAGATCACCTTGTCATACTTTGTTGATCCAAACCCCGGAGCGTTGGCTTCGCTCGATCCATATCGGTATCAGTCGTTCGGCTTGCGGTTCGACTTGAAACGCCGGATGGAAAGCACTGATGAATTCAAAAAGAGGGTGAATGTCGAAGAGCGAGCAGACCCGCGACGCAAGCCCCCCACGCAATCGGACACCGACAATTGGCGCTTTCCTGATGGCACGCCGTCCGGATCGCTGCACTGCAACGAATGGAAAGGGCCAGCCGCGTGGCTATTAGCGCGAGGGTCTATTCCAGCTCAGCGTCTGAGCGGTTTCATTCTGCACGATTTGAGGAGGATCTTGTAGAGGTCCTTTTCTCGCGCGTTGAAGCGGAATTCGGTTTCCTTGAGGAAGGTCGGGAAGCTGGTTTTTCTCAGGCCGTTGAACTTTGCGTGGCGGCGTTTGGCGTAGCTCCAGAAGCTCTCGATGCCGTTGATATGGACGCCGTTCTCGGAGAAGACAGGGCGGTCGCGCTGCCAGTATTTGTTGATCCTGTGGTGGCGCTTGAAGCCCGCTTCGACCAGCCCGTCGTAGCTGCGGAACCCGTCGGTGACGACCTCCGCCGAGAGCTCTACACGGCCTTCGATGATGGCCAGAAGCGTTGTTTTCGAACAGTTTTTCACGATCTGGTAATGTACCCTTCCACCCCGTTCGAGGATGCCGAAGACCGGTACCTTGCCTTTGACCCCGCGCCCCTTGCCGAGACCGGGCTTGCCGTGCTGACGGGTCGGCCCGAAGTAGCTCTCGTCCAGCTCCACCTGGCCGCGGAAGGGGCAGTCCTGCTGCGCCAGCTCGGCCATCCTGAGCCTCAGAAGCCCGTAGAGCGCGGCAGCCGTCTTGTGGTTCAAGCCGGTCAGAACAGCCGCCCGGTCGGCGGTGATGTCGAGCGCAAAAAGCCGCAGAAGATCGCGGAATTTCCGCTCCGAAATTCTCCCCCGAAACAGATACCGGTTTTTCTGAGCCATTAGAGCACCTTAGCATACTCTCAGAACTACTCAGATGGAATAGACCCTAGCGCGAAATATGCTCTGCATTAAGCCGGTTGGCGGTTGGTGGAAGAACCGCGCAGATACCGCCACACGGCAGCAAAAGACGCGATATGCCTTGGTTGTTTCAGTTAAGACCGCCAACGAGGCAGTAACCTTGCATACGGCCATCCGCGCAATTGTGTCAGGCGAAATCCCTGTCTCGTCAGAAATCGAGATTGGGCTATAGCTCCAAGAGCTTTGCCCGTCAGCCCCGCCGTGTAGAAGTACATCAGCTATTGGTTTCATGAATTTCGGGGCTGGTTGGGGCAGCCGATCCCAACGGACATGTCACACGCACGAAATTGACGGAAAAATTCAGGGCTTCTCTTTGGCGGTTTCCGCCGCAAGGGCCTCCGTCTGTGTGACGACCGTCATGAGTTGCGGTTTCCTCAAGATGCGGGCAGCGGACATCAGGCGGTCGAGAAGCAGGCTGGTCTCGCCCTGGGGTTCGGGGTCGGATGCCCCGAGCAGGTAGTCTGGCGAAGTTTCAAGAGTGCGAGCGATGTTGACGAGCGTTCGGAGGTCCGGTTCGCGGACGCCCTGAGTGTAGTGCGCATACCGCCGTTCGTTCAGCCCACACCGACGCGCGGCTTCTGCATTCGAGATGCCGAGCTGTTCTGCCCTCTCCCGTAGTCTATTTGCGAAAATTTCCATCCAGAACGTTTTGTTCTGAGAATTTCATTTTCGCCATGAATGTTATGGGCATACAGTAAGGAACAAAATGTTCTTTATGGAGTGCAGATGAAGGAGGTTCGCGACGGAGTTGCCCGGACGAGGCGGCAAATGGTTCTAGGAGTGTTCCTTTGGATCGCGATCCTCGGGACGGCGATGTTCTATCTGCTCCGGTGGGTGGACCAAGGTGTGCCTGTTGCCGAGGCACCGCCTGAGAACCAGCCATTGTCGAATGCTGCCGCCGAATTGGGCGTCGATGCAGTGCCAGAAGTCATAGCTACAGAGTTTCTGGCCGACTGTTGGGCCATGATCCGGGCGCAACCGGGGTTCGAAGCCGGTCGAGGAAGCGAAACCGATAGCCTTGAAGGCATTCGGGGACAGGGACAATTACTTCTCCTTGTAGACATTTCTGGCAATCGTATACAGCTGGACCGTTTGCAGGACTACGTTCCCGTGGGATTGGATCGCGCTCAAGCGCAGAGGGTATATGCGACAGCGACGCGGGCGATACGGACATGTGGCATTGCCGAAAACACGCTTCCAAATGGCAGCTACGTGTTCACGTTTGACCCCGCTGCGACCGAGATAGTGATCGGTCCCGCAACGCCCTCCCATCATGTAGCGTCCGCAGTAAATGCGTGTTGGACGGCAGGAACCGGGTTGGCTGGAAGCGTAACCGTTGCAGTGCGCACCGACCAAGACCGGGTAGTCGTTGATCAGGTTGGAAACCAACAGAACCCCATGCTGTTTCAAGCAGCCAGACGTGCGGTGCTTCGATGCCTCGAAAACGCCGACCTGTCCGCCGCAGAAACCTACATGCTGACCTTCTCAGCGACTGGTCCGGTCCCCGCGTGGTCCGAATAGGCACTCACAGCCATGCACAGCGACGATTAACTCGTAGGTACCACTTCACCCACGACAAGGCATACCGGCAGTCTAGATGGAGCCTAGGCGATCTACCGCGTCGTCAGCCGGGCTTCTTCGCCATATGTTGCCTGAGTTCTTGGATTAGCATGCTCTGAGCCTCTTCCAAAGCGCTGATTTTGTTCCGAAGCGTTTGAAACTCTTGCTCCACAGTCTCCACAAGGACGGCAGCAGTGAAGTCTGGCACATGTTGAGCTTCTTCCTTCTCGAATGATGCTCTTAGGCGTTCCACCACCTCCGATGTCATCGACCTGCCATTTCCTTCTGCGGCTGCTTTCAATTGTTCTCGCATGCCATCAGGCAGGCGCACGATGAACTTGTCTTGGGCCGCACTCGGTTTTCTTCCCATTGAAACACCCATGATATGGCAATGTGCCATAATTTTTCCTTGACCAGTATGGCAGCGCGCCATATCAAAAGTATGGCACCTAGCCATACTATACGCAAGGAGTGATCATGAAGGATCAAACGAGCACAAAGATCATTTTCAGGACGAGCATGAAGATTAAAGACGGTCTTCGTGCGCGGGCTGAGCGCAACGGTCGCACCATGACTGGTGAGCTGAACCATATCCTGCGATCCGCCACCAAGCACGGGAGGGGGTAGCGATGGCAGAGAACCCAACTTGGACTTCGAAACACCTACCGCCGGGCAAGCCTTCGACGGTCAGACGCATGAACTGGACGCGAACGGTCAGCAAACAAGCCCTCAGGAAGAAGTTCTCTGTGGTGGAGGTCAAGCGGGCCATGACGCTGATCGCCGGTCAGGGAAAAACGCCATCTGCGGTTCACGTCCGTCCGGATGGTTCCTTTCGTATCGACATCGTGCTGCCGGATCAGACGGCGGCCAAAGCCGAAGATAACCCGTGGGATGAGGAGTTGTGACATGGCCAGGCAAGAAGTCCGTTTCAAATATGTCCACATCTACAATAGCCGTCACGGCAGGCCCTATGCTTACTACACGCCCCCACGAGGGAAACGCATCCGCTTGCCACTACCGATCAGCAGCCCCGAGTTCCTTGCTGCATATGTCGCAGCGACGCAGGGCCAGACGGTGCGACGTACGTCGTCACCCCAGCAGGGCCGCAAGGATGATTTCAACACGCTCCTGCGGCTCTACTTTGGCTCATCACTGTTCATGCGGCTCAGCCCGACCACGAGATCAAACTACAAGCGGGTTCTCGAAGGGTTCTGCAAGAAGCATGGGGACCGACCGGTTTCCAAATTCGAGCGCAAGCACGCCGAAGCGATCTTGGGCCGAATGTGCGCAACACCCGAGGCTGCCAACAACCTGATGAAGCGCCTGCGCATGATCCTAAACTACGCGGTCGATATTGGCATGATCCAGCAGAACCCGATGCGCGGGATGAAAGGCTTCATCTCCAGTGGCGATGGCTATCATACATGGACCGAAGCAGAGATTGCCCAATTCATCAAACGCCATCCGTTCGGCACCAAGGCTTACCTTGCCTTGATGCTCATGCTGGATACGGGCCAGCGTCGTTCGGACATGGTTCGGATGGGTTGGGGCGATGTTGCAGACAACTGCATCGCAGTTCGGCAACAAAAGACCAAAACACCGCTGCTGATCCCGATCTCAAACGACCTCAACGCTGCGCTGACCGATCTGCCAAAGGACGCAGGGACGTTCCTTTTGACCGAGCAGGGCAGGCCTTTCACACCGGCGGGGTTCGGAAACTGGTTCCGGGATCGTTGCAACGAAGCCGGTCTGCCCCACTGTTCGGCGCATGGGCTGCGCAAGGCGTGTGCGCGTCGGATGGCTGAGGCGGGATGCACTCCACATGAGATCAAGGCCATTACCGGACACAAGACGGATGGAGAGGTTCGGCGCTACACGGCGAAGTCGGACCAGATGCACCTAGCCAAGAGCGCTTTGGCAAAGCTCCAGAGCAACGAAAGAAACCCGAAATCTGCTAACCACCCCAATCAGGTTAGCAAAACGATGGAGTAACCACATGGGATACAACAATAATCGGGAAGAAGTGGCAGCCCGTAGGGGAATCGAACCCCTCTTTCCAGGTTGAAAACCTGGCGTCCTAACCGATAGACGAACGGGCCACTCTTGATTGCCAGCGGGCGGTCAAGACCGCGTCATGTCTGGCGTGAGGCGGTGTTTATGAAATGCCCAAGAGCCGCGCAAGGGGAAAAAGCGCTGCCGTGGCAGTTTTTTTCGGCTCAGGCGGGGGCGGCGTCTTCCAGCTTCAATTGCACGCTTTGGCGACCGTTCCAGTGGTTCACTTCGATGCGCCCGGCAAGGTGAAAGGGGCGGCCATTGTGGTTTTCCAGCAGATCGGACAGCCCGGTCGCGCGGGCGTTGAAGGCGATGGCGTCCATCACCACCGGGCCACCGTCGGAAAAGCTCAGTTTCAGATGGCCGTCGCCCACGGGCTTGGTGAAGCGGATGGTCTGCGCGGGAAAGGCGAATCGCGGGGCAGAGGCACCGGCGCCGTATGGGCCTGCGGCTTCCAGCATCTCGATCAGCTCGATCGTGGCCCCGCCCGGCATCAGCAGCCCGTCAATGCGCAGATCGGCAGGGCCGGCATCGCCTGCGCCCTGGCGGGCCAGGAGGTCTGACAGGCGCTCCATGGCCGGTTCGAGTTGCGCGCGTGTCAGCGAGAGCCCCGCTGCCATCCGGTGCCCGCCGCCCTTGGTGATCAACCCTTCAGCGGCCAGCTTCTGGATCGACGCGCCAAGATCCACGCCCGCGATGGAGCGGCCCGAGCCTTTGCCCTCGTCGCTATCGAAGCCGATGACCACGGCGGGGCGGTTGGTGGCCTCCTTCAGCCGACTCGCGACGATGCCTACGACACCGGGGTGCCAGCCATCCTCGGCGGCCCAGACCAGCGGTGCCTCCAGCCCGCGCGCCTCGGCCTGTTCGAGGGCGGCATCACGGACACGGGTCTCGATCTCTCGCCGGTCGGTGTTGAGGTCATCGAGCAGCTTGGCCAGTTGCATCGCCTCGCCCATATCGGCGGTGGACAGCAGCCGCGCACCCAGATCGGCCTTGCCGATCCGACCGCCTGCGTTGATGCGGGGGCCGAGCACATAGCCAAGGTGATAGGCGGACGGCGCGCGATCCAGCCGCCCGACATCGGACAGTGCCACGAGACCCGGGCGATTGCGCCGCGCCATCACGGTCAGCCCCTGACGAACGAATGCGCGATTGACGCCGGTCAGTTGGGCAACATCGGCGACGGTGGCCAGCGCCACAAGGTCGAGCATCGCCATCAGGTCGGGGCCGGTGGTGCCCTCGGTTCGCATCTGCCGGTTGGCCTCGACCAGCATCAGGAAGACGACAGCGGCGGCGCAGAGATGCCCGAGCGTTCCATCCTCGTCCTGCCGGTTGGGGTTCACCACGGCCACGCAATCGGGCAGGTCGGCGCCGCCCAGGTGGTGGTCCAGCACGATCACATCCGCGCCTTTCGCGGCGGCGATCGGGCCGTGCGCGAGCGTCCCGCAATCGACGCAGATGATGAGGCTATGGTCCCGCGCCAGCGCTTCCATCGCCTCGTCATTGGGGCCATAACCCTCGTCGATCCGGTCCGGGACATAGAGCGTCGCGGTTCGCCCCATCTGGCGCAGCCAGTCGATCAGCAGCGCGGCGGAGCTGCCGCCGTCGACGTCATAGTCGGCGAACACGGCGATCCGCTCGCGGGCCTTCACCGCCTGAAGGAACCGCGCGGCGGCGGTTTCCATGTCTTTCAGGGATCGCGGGTCGGGCAGCAGGTCCCGCAGGGCAGGGGCGAGGAAGCTTTGGGCCGCCTCTGGCGCCACGCCCCGGCGGGCCAGCACCCGCGCCACGGGTGGCGGCAGGTCGGCCTGTTGGGCCAGCGCCTCGGCCAGCCGTTCCTCGCCCGCGTTCAGCCCGACCCACCGGCGGCCGGTGATCGAGCTGTCGACGTCAAGGAACGCGCCGGTCATGCCTCAGCGAGAGGGGTTGCGGTAGATCATCTTGCGCACCGACCCGGTCTTGGACCGCATCAGCAGCGTTTCCACGGTCAGCCAGCCCACCTCGCGCTTGATGCCGTTCAGGATCGAGCCGTTGGTGACGCCGGTGGCCGAGAAGATCACGTCCTGCGTCACCATCTCGTCGCGCGAGTAGATGCGGTCCAGATCGGTGATGCCGGTCTTGGCAGCGCGGGCGCGTTCGTCATCGTTGCGGAATACCAGCTGGCCATACATCTGCCCGCCCATGCATTTCAGGGCGGCGGCGGCCAGAACGCCCTCGGGCGCGCCACCCCGGCCCATATACATGTCGATGCCGGTCACGTCGGGTTCGGCGCAATGCATGACGCCCGCAACGTCGCCATCGGTGATCAGGCGGATGGCGGCACCGGTGCCGCGCACCTCTTCGATCATCTGTTCATGACGGGGGCGTTCGAGAATGCAGACGGTGATATCGGAGGGCAGGCAGCCCTTGGCATTGGCCAGCGCCGAGACGCGGGTGGCCGGGTCCATGTCGAGCGTTACGATGCCTTGGGGATAGCCCGGCCCGATGGCGAGCTTATCCATATAGGTGTCGGGTGCGTGCAGCATTGACCCGCGCGGACCCATGGCGATGACGGTCAGCGCGTTCGGCATGTCCTTGGCAGTGAGCGTCGTGCCTTCCAGCGGGTCGAGCGCGATATCGACGGCGGGGCCATCCCCGGTGCCGACCTCTTCACCGATATAGAGCATCGGGGCCTCGTCCCGCTCCCCTTCGCCGATCACGACCATCCCGGCGATATCCAGCATGTTCAGCTGGTCGCGCATGGCATTCACCGCCGCCTGATCCGCGGCCTTCTCGTCGCCACGCCCGATCAGCTTGGCAGAGGCGATGGCAGCGGCCTCGGACACGCGGGCGAGGCCGAGAGAGAGCATGCGGTCATTGAAATCGGTGGGATGAGACATTTGGGACAATCCAGTTTTTCTTGGGCCGTTTGGAAATCATTACCCCGCACCGGGGCTCCGGCACAAGGCGGGGGAGACCCCCGTGACGTTTAGGCTCTGACCGTTTCGAGCCTTTAACGACGGTCAGACATTCTCGATCCGCAGCGCGACGGGCTGGCCGATCACCACATCGGTTTTCGGCAAGGCCTCCAACGCGTCCTGCAGTGAGGGCGCGGCGACCTTGTGGGTCACAATGAGAACCGGCGCATCGGTGCTGCCATGGCTGCGCTGGCGCATCCGGTCGATGGAGATGCCGCAATCGCCCAGAACGGCGGCGACCTTGGCCAGCGCGCCGGGTTTGTCCTTGAGCGTCAGGCGGAGATAGTAGGGCGCGGCGGTCGCCACGGCGGCGCGATTGGCCTTGACCAATGTCGCGGCGGGCTGGCCGAAAGTGGACAGGCGGATGCCACGGGCGATGTCCAGCACGTCGGACATGACGGCACTGGCGGTCGGGCCTTCCCCGGCCCCGGCGCCGCGCATCACGATCTGGCCCACGGAATCGCCATCGAGCACCACCATGTTGGTGCCACCTTCCAACTGACCGAGCGGGCTGTTTTCGGGCACAAGGCACGGCGTCATCCGCTGTTCCAGCCCGCGCCCCGTCATCCGGGCAACGCCGAGCAGCTTGATGCGGAAGCCCAGTTCAGCGGCCTGGTTGATATCCTCGATGGTGACCTGACCGATGCCTTCCAGCGCCACCCCGTCGAAATCGACCTGGGTGCCGAAAGCGATGGCCGACAGCAGGGCCAGTTTGTGGCCTGCGTCGACGCCGCCCACGTCGAGATTGGGATCAGCCTCCAGATAGCCGAGCTGGTTGGCTTCCTCAAAGACCTCGTCATAGGACAGGCCCGCCGACTGCATCCGCGTCAGGATATAATTGCAGGTGCCGTTCATGACGCCCATGACGCGGCTGATTTCATTGCCTGCCAGCCCTTCGGTCAGGGCCTTCACAACCGGGATGCCGCCTGCAACGGCGGCCTCGAAGCGGATCACCCGGCCTGCGGCCTCGGCGGCCTCGGCCATGACCTGCCCGTGATGGGCCAGCATTGCCTTGTTGGCAGTGACCACATCCTTGCCCGCCTCAATGGCGGCCTCGGTCGCGGCCTTGGCCGGGCCGTCGGAGCCGCCCATCAGTTCCACGAACACATCCACATCGTCGCGCGTGGCCAGAACCACCGGATCGTCTTCCCATGCATAGCCCGAGATATCGACGCCGCGATCCTTGTCGCGGGACCGCGCTGATACCGCCGAGATCGTCACCGGTCGGCCAGTGCGCGCGGCCAGAAGATCGGCTCTTTGCTGGACGATCTTCACGACGCCCACGCCCACGGTCCCAAGCCCGGCGATGCCAAGGCGAAGCGGGTCTGTCATGGAAAATCCTCCGGCTGTCTGGTCTTGCAGGTTTTCTGTCTGTTAGCGGCAATGACCGGGCGGCGCAACGTGGGCCAGCGGCTTAATTGATGCTGAGCCTGCGCAGAATCGCGGCACGGCGGCGCAAGTCGGCCGCGCGCCATTGCAATGTGCGGCCTTCGGTATCGGCGGCGCGGGGCGGCAGCGCCTCGGCCCCGGCCAGCAGGGGGCCAAGCGGCACCAGTTCCGGCCAGTCCGCCGCGCGGCTGGTTTCGGTGATCGAGGCATCAAGCTCGGGCGCGCGAATCGAACAGGCCGAGAGCACCAGCAGCAAGGAAAGACAGATCAAGGCGCGCATGCGGCCCCCATGGCAGAAACGAGCCCCCAACTGATAGCGCGGTCAGGCGGGCGGCGTCCAGCGGCAAGGCGGTTTTGGTGAATTGAACATCTGTTCATATCGGGTGGGCAGCGCTAGGGTGATGATATGGCACGCAAACAAGGCTCACATGCGGAAACCACCGGTCCCAAGGTCCGCGATGCCGCGCTGAAACTGTTCGCGCGGCATGGCTTTGCCGCCGTCTCCATGCGCCAGATCGCCAAGGAGGTGGGGGTGCAGGCGGGGGCGCTCTATCTCTACACACCCGACAAGCAGTCGCTTCTGTTCGAACTAATGCGCGATCACATGGACCATCTGCTGAGCAATTGGCAGGTACCGGACGGCCCGCCGCTGGAACAGTTGGAAGCGTTCTGCCGCCACCATATCCGCTATCACCTCGACCGGCCGGAACTGGTCTTCATCGCCTATATGGAACTGCGCAACCTGGAGCCGGAAAACTTCGCCGTGATCGAGGGCTTGCGCAAACGCTACGAGGATCGGCTGCAGGGGATCTTGCAGCGCGGACAGCAGAGCGGCGCCTTCGCGGTGGCCGATGGCAAGCTGGCGACAATGGCGATCATCGCGATGTTGACCGGGGTCAATACCTGGTACCGAGAGGGCGGGCGACTGGCGCGCGCCGATGTGGAAGGCATCTACTGGGACATGGTCCGCAAATCCGTGGCTGCCTGAAGGTCGGGCGAGGCGCGGCTTGTCCTCGAGCGACACGGAAAGGCCGCGATCTGGCATGCATCCGGCTGTGAAGCGCGCAGGCTGGTCAATAGCCAACAGGGGGACGAGAATGCTCGATGAAGCCAAAAACAGACACGCGCGGTTCCAGCAGAAACTGGCCGAGGCCGGGATCGAGGTGGCGCTGATCACGGATGAAGCCTCGATCGGCTATCTGGCCGGGTTCTGGGGGTATCTGTCGGTGGAGTTCGGGCGGCCCACGGCGCTGGTGGTTCGGCCCGATGCAGCGCCTGTCGTCGTCACGCCGCTGATGGAAAGCGAGATGGTCGCAGCCATGACCTGGGTCGAGGACATCGTGACCTGGGAGGATATGGGCAACAATCACTGGGTCCACGTGTTGCCGAAGGTTCTGGGCGATGCCCACCGCGTGGCGGTGGAAAGGGGCACCTTGCCAGCCCCCTTGCGCAATTGGTTCGACGATCAGATGCCGGGGACCGAGCTGACCGATGTCTCGCCCATCCTTGGGGCCATGCGGATGATCAAGTCGCCCGCCGAGATCGAGGTCATGCGCCAGGCAGGCCAGATCGCGGGGGCGATGATGGGGGCGGCCCATGGGGCGCTGGCAGCAGACGTGCCCGAATATGAAGCGGCGCTTGCCGTGATCGATGCGGGAACGCGCAAGGCCGCGGGCTTTTTGACCGACAGGGGGTGGGAAGCCTTCGTGTCGCCGATGATCCAGGGCTTGCAAATCATGCAGTCTGGCAGCGACACCTCGATGGTCCATCGCCGCGCCAGCGTGAAGCGGCTGGCCCCCGGCGACCCGGTCTATTTCTGTTTCTGCAACATGGCGCAATTCAAGCTCTACAAGCTTGGTTTCGACCGGATGTTCTTCATCGAACATGCCAGCGATGAGGCCATCCGCGTGCAGCAGGCGGCCATCGACGCGCAGCAGGCGGCGATTGCGGCGATCCGGCCCGGGGTGACGGCGGAAAGCGTGGCGGAGGCGGCGAACGAGGTCTACCGGGCGCGCGGTTTTGAGACCGGCTATCGCACCGGGCGCTCCATTGGCATGAGCTATCTGGAAGCGCCGGAACTGAAGGCGGGGGATTGCACCGTATTGCAACCGGGGATGACCTTTGCCGTGGACGGCGGGATTTCTCTGGATGGCCAGTGCGGCGGGCGGATCGGGGATTCCATCGTGGTGACAGAAGCGGGCTGCGACTACCTGACCGAGTATCCGCGGGAGATCCTCTATTCGGGCCGCCTGCCATGAAGGCCGGGATCTGGCAGAGCGACGGGGCGGGCCTGACGGCGGCAGAGCGATTGGCGCGGCTGGAGGCCGCGATAGCGGGGCGGGGGCTCGACGTGGTGCTCTGCCCGGAGCTTTTCGCCTGCGGATACCACGTCGGGGATGGCATCGAACGGCTGGCGGAACCGGCGGACGGGCCTTTTGCACAGGCCGTGCAGGCGCTGGCGGCGCGGGTCGGGACGGCGGTGCTTTATGGCTATGCGGAGCGCGATGGCGACAAGGTCTACAATTCCGCACAGCTGGTGGGGCCGGACGGGCCCATTGCCCATCACCGCAAGCTGGTGATCCCGCCGGGGCCGGAAACCGGGCGCTTTGCCGAAGGGCAGGGCTGTGCAGTCTTCGACTTCGGGGGCGTGCGCTGTGCGATCCTCATTTGCTACGACGCGGAGTTTCCTGAAGGCCCGCGCGCGGCGGCGCTGGCGGGGGCAGAGGTGCTGTTCGTGCCGACAGCGCTGTCGGATCAGTGGGGAAACGTCTCGCGCGAGGTGATGCCCGCGCGCGGCTTCGAGAACGGGTTGTGGCTGCTTTACGCCAACCATGCGGGCGCGGAAAACGGGCTGTCCTATTATGGCGGCAGCCGGATCGTGGGGCCGGTGGGGCAGTGCGTGGCACTGGCCGGGGCCGGGCCGGAGCTGATCACGGCAAAGCTTGACCGGGATGCCGTAGATGCGGCGCGGGCGCGGTTGCCCTATCTGGCGGACCGGGCGGGGTTGCTGGCGCGGCTGGCCGGGGACGGCTAGCGTTTCGCCGCCTGTCGGCGTCGACCCGCGAGCGGACCGCCTCAACCCCCGGCTTGCGCCGGAGGCCTCGTCGGGCCGCGTTGCCACGGGCGTGCGGGGAGGGCGGTTTCTACTGACCTTTGGACGGGCTTGTGGAGGGGATGGGATGCCTCCGGCGGAGGTATTTGTCGCCAAGATGAAAGGAAGGCGTCACAGAAGCGAGCCGCGCAGGACCTCGTAGTCGACCATGACATGGGTCCGGAAGGCCGGGCGGGTCATCAGCCGGTCGTGATAGGCGGCGAGACGGGGCAGGGGGCGGCGGGCCAGAAGGCGTCTGATCCGTAGCGGGCGGCGAGGTAACGCAGGATTGCGCCGGTTTCCCAGATCGGGGCATCGTCGCCATCCCGGATCACCGGGATCTAGCGGTTAGGGTTGAGGCGGGCGAAGTCGGCATTGTCGAGCCCGCCGTGGAGATGGCCGACATCGTGGCGGATGTGATCGAGGCCGAGTTCCCCCACGCATCACATAACGGCCTGAACGTTGGAGGATTTGGCGCGACCCCAGATGGTGAGCATGGCGGTCTCCATTCATCGGGCAGGGTAGGGCGTAGGGGCCGGGTCGCCAAACGGTTTCGCCGCCTCTGGCGTCGACCGGGGAACGCAGCGCGTCAGGCCCCTTTGGGGCCTTCCTTGCTGCGTGCTGCCGCGGGTGCGCGGAAGGGGCGTCGCAATGAAAAGGGCCGCCCCGGTATCGGAGCGGCCGCCTGTCTGATCCGCCGGGGCGATCAGAGATCGGGGTAGAGCGGGAAGCGGGCGCAGAGCGCTGCCACCTCGGCTTTCACCTTTTCCTCGACCTCGGCATTGCCCTCTTCGCCATTGGCGGCGAGCCCGTCGACCACTTCGACGATCCAGTCGGCGATCTGGCGGAACTCGGCCTCTCCGAAGCCGCGGGTGGTGCCTGCGGGCGTGCCGAGGCGGATGCCCGAGGTGATGGTCGGCTTTTCAGAATCGAAGGGGATGCCGTTCTTGTTGCAGGTGATGTGGGCGCGGCCCAGGGCCTTTTCGGTGGCGTTGCCCTTGACGCCCTTGGGGCGCAGGTCGACCAGCATCACATGGGTGTCGGTGCCGCCGGTGACGATATCGAGCCCGCCTTTCATCAGTTGGTCGGCAAGGGCTACGGCATTGGCGCGCACCTGTTGCTGGTAGGCTTTGAACTCGGGGCGCAGCGCTTCACCGAAGGCCACGGCCTTACCCGCGATGACATGCATCAGGGGGCCGCCCTGAATGCCCGGGAAAATGGCCGAATTGACCTTCTTGGCGATGGCCTCGTCATTTGTGACGATCATGCCGCCGCGCGGGCCGCGCAGGGTCTTGTGCGTGGTGGTGGTGGCGACATCCGCATGGGGGAAGGGCGAGGGGTGCTCACCCGCTGCCACGAGACCGGCGAAATGGGCCATATCCACCATCAGGTAGGCCCCGACGCTGTCTGCGATCTCGCGGAACTTGGCAAAGTCGATCTGGCGCGGGATGGCGGAGCCGCCGGCGATGATCAGCTTGGGCTGATGTTCGGTGGCAAGTGCCTGCACCTGGTCATAGTCGATCAGGTTGTCCTGCTGACGCACGCCATATTGGATGGCATTGAACCACTTGCCCGACTGGTTGGGCTTGGCGCCGTGGGTCAGGTGACCGCCGGCATCGAGGCTCATGCCCAGGATCGTGTCGCCGGGCTGGAGCAGCGCGGTGAAGACGCCCTGGTTGGCCTGCGACCCGGAATTGGGCTGGACGTTGGCGTATTCGCAGCCAAAAAGCTGCTTGGCGCGTTCGATGGCCAGATCCTCGGCGATGTCCACGAACTGGCAGCCGCCATAGTAGCGACGGCCCGGATAGCCCTCGGCATACTTGTTGGTCATCACCGAACCCTGCGCTTCCATCACGGCGCGGCTGACGATGTTTTCAGAGGCAATAAGCTCGATCTCGTCGCGCTGACGGCCGAGCTCCTTGGTGATGGCACCGAAGATCTCCGGGTCACGGGTGGCGAGGGTTTCGGTGAAGAAACCAGCGTCGCGGTGGGGCGCGTTCATGGCCTGTCTCCCTTTTGAAGGCGATGAGGGTCGTTTGGCTGCATCTATCCAAAGCAGGCGGGGCAAGGAAGCCCGGAAACCGGCGCATTTCGTCTCAGGAACGTCCACTATCGGAAACTTCGCGGTCGCCCCGGGCGAATCCGGGATTGAGTTTCCAACCGTCACGGGTGAACACTGGCATGACCCAGACCCGCCGGAGACGCCATGCCCGCTGCCCGAAATATCTGCTTTCTCGCCTCTGACGCCCCGATTGCGCAGGAGGCACAGGCGCGCCTGGCGGCCCGTTATGGTCAGCATGACCCCGGCGAGGCGGATGTGATCGTGGCGCTTGGGGGCGACGGATTCATGCTGTCGACGCTGCATGGGACGCAAGATCTGGATGCTCCTGTTTACGGGATGAACCGGGGCACGGTCGGGTTCCTGATGAATGAATATGCCGAAGACGGTCTGATCGACCGGCTGGAGGCGGCGGAGGAGGCGGTGATCAACCCGCTGCACATGACCGCCGTTCAGGCCGGAGGCAAGGTGACCGAAGCGCTGGCGATCAACGAGGTCAGCCTGCTGCGCGCGGGGCCGCAGGCGGCGCGGTTGCAGATCTGGGTCGATGGCCGCATGCGGATGGAAGAGCTGGTCTGCGACGGGGCGCTTGTCTGTACGCCTGCGGGCTCCACCGCCTACAATTATTCGGCGCATGGGCCGATCCTGCCCATTGGCTCGGACGTGCTGGCGCTGACCGCGATGGCGGCGTTTCGGCCCCGGCGCTGGCGGGGGGCGCTCTTGCCCAAGAGTGCCGTGGTGCGGTTCGATGTGCTCGATCATGACAAGCGGCCGGTGATGGCCGATGCCGACAGCCGGTCGGTGGAAAACGTGGTGTCGGTGGAGATCCGGTCCGATCCCGAGATCGGGCATCGCATCCTGTTCGATCCCGGTCACGGGCTGGAAGAGCGCCTGATCCGCGAGCAATTCGCGTGACGCGATCCGCGACGTTGGACCGCCTTTTCGCTTGCCGTGGAATATAGTTTAACGTTAAACAAGTTTCCGGGAGGCCCAATTCATGACCGATGAGAAACACGACGCATTCCGCCAGGGGGCGCTAGACTACCACGAGTTCCCCAAGCCCGGAAAGCTGGAAATCCGTGCCACCAAGCCGTTGGCCAATGGCCGCGATCTGGCCCGCGCCTACAGCCCCGGCGTGGCGGAGGCCTGTGTCGAGATCAAGCGCGATCCGGCTGAAGCGTCCCGCTACACGGCGCGCGGCAATCTGGTGGCTGTCGTGTCCAACGGAACCGCCGTTTTGGGGCTTGGCAATATCGGCGCGCTGGCGTCGAAACCGGTGATGGAGGGGAAGGCCGTCCTCTTCAAGAAATTCGCCAATGTGGACTGCTTCGATATCGAGGTGAACGAGCCTGATCCCTACAAGCTGGCCGAGATCGTCTGTGCGCTGGAACCCACCTTCGGCGCGATCAACCTCGAAGACATCAAGGCCCCCGATTGTTTCATCGTCGAGAAGATCTGCCGAGAGCGGATGGGCATTCCCGTCTTCCACGACGATCAGCACGGAACCGCCATCGTTGTGGGGGCCGCTGCAACCAATGCGCTGCATCTGGCGGGCAAGAAATTCGAAGACATCAAGGTTGTGTCCACCGGCGGCGGGGCGGCGGGGATCGCCTGTCTCAACATGCTGCTGAAATTGGGCGTCAAGCGCGAAAACGTGTGGCTCTGCGATATTCACGGGCTGGTCTATGAGGGTCGTGAAGAGGACATGACCCCGCAGAAGGCGGACTATGCCCAGAAAAGCGACCTGCGCACGCTGGACGATGTGATCGACGGGGCGGACCTGTTTCTCGGGCTGTCCGGTCCCGGTGTTCTGAAGGCGGAGATGGTGGCCAAGATGGCCAAGCAGCCCATTGTCTTCGCCCTGGCAAACCCGACACCCGAAATCCTGCCTGATGATGTCCGCAGTGTTGCGCCAGACGCGATCATTGCCACAGGTCGCAGCGATTTTCCCAATCAAGTCAATAACGTGCTCTGTTTCCCCTTCATCTTCCGGGGCGCATTGGACGTGGGCGCGACCGAGATCAACGACGCCATGCAGATCGGCTGCGTCGAGGGTATCGCGGAACTCGCCCGCGCGACCACCAGCGCCGAGGCGGCAGCGGCCTACAAGGGGGAACAGCTGACCTTCGGGGCGGATTACCTGATCCCCAAACCCTTCGACCCGCGCCTGATCGGGGTGGTGGCCAGTTCCGTCGCCAAGGCCGCGATCGAAAGCGGTGTCGCCGCGCGTCCGCTGGATGATTTCGATGCCTATCGCGAGAAGCTCAACCAGTCGGTCTTCCGGTCTGCGCTGATCATGCGCCCGGTGTTCGAGGCAGCAGGCTCTACCACCCGCAAGATCGTCTTTGCCGAGGGCGAGGATGAGCGGGTGCTGCGCGCCGCACAGGCCATGCTGGAGGAGATGACCGACACGCCCACGCTGATCGGCCGCCCGGAAGTGGTGCAGATGCGGATCGAGCGGGCGGGGCTGACCATCCGCCCCGACCGCGATTTCGAGTTGATCAACCCCGAAAGCGACCACCGCTATCGCGACTACTGGCAGAGCTACCTTGAAAAGATGCAGCGCCGGGGTGTCACGCCCGATCTGGCCCGCGCCATCATGCGCACCAACACGACCGCGATCGGGGCGGTCGCGGTCCAGCGTGGTGAGGCGGATTCGCTCATCTGCGGCACCTTCGGTCAGTATCTGTGGCACCTGAACTATGTCACCCAGCTCCTCAGCGACGGGGGGCTGCACCCCGTCGGGGCGCTCAGCCTGATGATCCTGGAGGACGGGCCACTCTTCATTGCGGATACCCATGTGCACGCGGTGCCGACGCCGCAGCAGATCGCCGAAACCGTGATCGGTGCGGCCCGCCATGTGCGCCGTTTCGGGGTGGAGCCGAAGATCGCGCTCTGTTCCGGCAGCCAGTTCGGCAATCTCGACAGCGACAGCGGCCGGCGGATGCGCGCGGCGCTGGAGATCCTCGACGGGATGGGGCTCGACTTCGTTTACGAGGGCGAGATGCTGGCGGATGCCGCGCTCGATCCCGAGTTGAGAGAGCGGGTCTTCCCCGGATGCCGACTCGAAGGGTCTGCGAACGCGCTGGTCTTTGCTTCAACCGATGCTGCAGGCGCGTCCCGTAACCTGTTGAAAGTCAAGGCAGGAGGGTTGGAGGTTGGTCCGATTCTGATGGGGATGGGGAACCGTGCCCATATCGTCACACCTTCGATCACCGCGCGGGGGCTGTTGAACATCTCGGCCCTGGCCGGTACGCCGGTCCAGCACTACGGCTGACAAACGCTTTTAATTCAAGTGGTTGCTTGCAGAGGGGCCAATCGCAGTTCGCGGTTGGCCCTCTTCTTTTGCCTTGTGCGACTGTGGCGTGTTTGCATGATCGCAACGGCTCCTGCTCACTGGGCAAAATGGGGGGAGATTTCCGGAATCCGATGTGTTAACACTTGTTAATGACGCATTAACGAAAGTTAAGCGATCGTTAATAATAACGTCGGACGCCAAAAAATCAGTCCGGCAGAGGCAACATAAGGTTTCACGAGGAGAAGCACTCCCATGCCCAGACTCCATTCTGCTCTGGCAGCTTCCGCTGCCATGGCCACTCTCGTTGCGGCGCTTCCGGCGGCAGCGGATGGTCCCTCTCCGCAGGTGTCCCCCACCGTCTATGAACCGGCACCGGTTCAGCAGGTTTCCAACGACTTCTGGTCGGGCCTGTTCATCGGTGGTGCGCTTGGCATCGGCATTTCGCAGCACCAGTACAGCGGCAATTTCGATTCCGTCGACCGGCTCGAGTTCTCCCATGATCTGGGCGAACATGGCGGTCTGGCGTCGATTCAGATCGGCTACACCTTCGCCATGTCGGAACGCACCTATGTGGGTGCGACCTTCGATTACACGATCTTTGATGTGAACGCGAATTCCCACATGCAGTATCTCGTGGGTGGCCAGCAGGTGACCGTCGATCAGGAAATCACGCCCGAAAGCATGATGACCATCGGTGGCCGCGTCGGCGTTCTGGCCAACGAGAACACCCAGTTCTACGGCATGCTCGGCTGGTCGCGCGCCAGCTTCGGCGAGTCGCATAACTACAACGGCGGCGGTGTTCTGACCGGTCTGGCCAGCACGGCCTCGGGATCTTACGAGGTGGATGGTGCGACCATCGGGATCGGTATGGAAACCCGCCTTGGCGACCGGACGTCGCTCGGGGTGGAATACCGCTACACCGATCTGGGAGATCAAACGATCTTCAGTTCCAATGTCGGCGGGATCTACTCGACCCAGACCTCGAATGCGGTGCAGCAGGTGCGCGTCGGTTTGAACATGCACTTCTGATCCCGGTCAGTTGCGAATTTTTCGGGGCGTCCTTATGGGGCGCCCCGTTGCTTTTGCGGGGCTGCGTCAATGAAACCCTTTGTCTGACGGGGCAAGGGGATGTAGGTCGTGCCGTAGGGGAATGCAGGACATCTTTTGGAGGAGACGACATGGGCTATTCGCATGTCTACGCCGAAGCCAAGGCAGACCCTGACGGGTTTTGGATGAAAGCCGCCGAAGCCATTGATTGGGTCACGCCACCTACCAAGGCGCTCTTTGACGACAATGCCCCGCTGTATGAATGGTTTTCGGACGGCACGCTGAACGCCTGCTGGAACGCGGTGGATCGCCATGTCGAGGCCGGCCATGGCGAGCGTATCGCCATCATCCATGACAGCCCCATCACCCACTCGAAGCACGAGATCACCTATAGCGAGCTGCGTGACCGGGTCGCCAGCCTTGCCGGGGCGCTGCGCGCCAAGGGCGTGGAAAAGGGCGACCGGGTCATCATCTACATGCCGATGGTGCCCGAGGCGCTGGAGGCGATGCTGGCCTGTTCCCGCCTTGGAGCGATTCACTCGGTCGTGTTCGGGGGCTTTGCCGCCAACGAACTGGCCGTGCGCATCGACGACTGCAAGCCCAAATGCATCATCGCCGCCTCCTGCGGGTTGGAGCCGGGCCGCGTGGTACATTACAAGCCGCTGCTGGATGGCGCCATCGACATGGCAGACCACAAGCCGGAATTCTGCGTGATCTTCCAGCGCGAACAGGAAGTCGCGCATCTGGAAGAGGGCCGCGACTTTGACTGGCACGGCTTCCAGTATGGCGTTGAACCCGCGGACTGTGTGCCTGTTGAAGGCAACCACCCGCACTACATCCTCTACACCTCCGGCACCACCGGTCAGCCCAAGGGCGTGATCCGGCACACCGGCGGGCACATGGTCGCGCTCAACTGGACCATGCGGAACCTCTACGACATGAATCCCGGCGAGGTGTTCTGGGCCGCCTCCGACGTGGGCTGGGTCGTGGGGCACAGCTATATCTGCTACGCGCCGCTGACCTTCGGCTGCACCACCATCGTGTTCGAGGGCAAGCCTGTCGGCACCCCCGATGCGGGCACCTTCTGGCGGGTCATCCAGGACCACAACGTCAAGTGTCTCTTCACCGCGCCGACCGCATTGCGGGCCGTAAAGCGCGAGGATCCGCAGGGTGCTTTGATCGGTGACTATGATATCGGCTGCCTCGAATCCCTGTTCCTGGCCGGCGAACGCGCTGACCCCGACACGATCATCTGGGCGCAGGACAAGCTCGGCGTGCCGGTGGTGGACCATTGGTGGCAGACCGAAACCGGCTGGTGCATCGCGGGCAATCCGCTTGGCATTGAAAAGCTGCCAGTCAAGATCGGCTCGCCCTCCGTGCCGATGCCGGGCTACGACGTGCAGATCCTCGACGAGGGCGGGCATCCGGTGAAGGATGGGGAGCTTGGCGCCATCGCGGTGAAACTGCCGCTGCCGCCGGGCACGCTGCCGACGCTGTGGAACGCCGAGGCGCGGTTCCGCAAATCCTATCTCGACCATTTCCCCGGTTACTATGAGACCGGCGATGCGGGCATGAAGGACGAGGACGGGTATCTCTACATCATGGCGCGCACCGATGACGTGATCAATGTCGCGGGCCACCGCCTGTCCACCGGCGGCATGGAAGAGGTTCTGGCCAGCCACCCGGACGTGGCAGAATGTGCCGTGATCGGGGTGGCGGATGCGCTGAAGGGGCAGATGCCTATGGGCTTCCTCTGCCTCAATGCGGGCACCCAGAAGGCCGCCGAAGACGTGGTCGCGGAATGCGTCAAGCTGGTGCGCGAAAAGATCGGCCCGGTTGCCGCCTTCAAACTGGCCACCGTGGTGCAGCGGCTGCCCAAGACGCGTTCGGGCAAGATCCTGCGCGGCACCATGGTCAGCATCGCCGATGGCAAGCCTTACAAGATGCCTGCGACCATCGACGATCCGGTCATCCTCGATGAGATCACCGAGGCGCTGAAAGAGCTCGGCTACCCTAAGTAAGCTGACCTCCACAGGACAATAACGACAGGCCGGGTGAGTAATCGTCCGGCCTTTCTGCACTGTTAACCAAATCTTAACCTAACTGACGGTTGCATGGTCACAGGGGGCGCAACGCTGCTTGGGCAGGGGATGCGTGATGAACAAGGACGGTGACAGGCCCGGAAACGGTCCGGAAACGAGCGATCTGGAGTCGATGCGCGACGCGCTGCGCCTTTATGGTCATGACATACGCGCGGCGGTTTCCGATATCATCGGCGGGCTGCGGCTGATGGATGTGGACCGGTTGCCGCCCGATGCCCAGACCCAGATCGAACGGGTGCGCGTTGCGGGGGAAACCCTGGCCGAGCTGGTCGATGGCGCGATGATGCTGACCTCGGGCCGTGATGGGCAGGCCACCGCCGCCAGCTTCGATTTCCGCAATTTCCTGGCCGGGATTGATCTGCGATGGTCAGGCCGGGCGCGCGAACAGGGGCTGACCTTCCGTGTCGAGATTGACCGGCATGTGACCGAACGGGTGACCGTGGCCCGCATCAAGCTGGATCGCATCCTCGGCAACCTCATCGCCAACGCGCTTAAGTTCACCGATGCCGGGCAGGTGGTGTTGTCGGTCTGGCAGCACGAGGGCGACATGAACTTCCGTGTCCGCGATCAGGGCAGGGGGTTTTCCGATACGGCGCTGGAACGCCTGTTCACAGCGGGCGGGCGGCCGGAAGGGCAGGACCGGCCCGGCAGCGGCCTTGGGCTGCATATTTCCAAGGGTCTGGCGGATGGGCTTGGGGGAACCCTGCGGGTAGAGAACCTGCCCGAAGGCGGTGCGGATGTCACCCTGACCCTGCCACGCGCGACATGGGAATGCCGCGATCATGCGGCGAATATGCCGGACCTCTCTGACCTGCGCATTCTGGTGGCGGAGGATAACGAAACCAACCAGCTTCTGGTGCGCCAGATGCTAGACGCGATGGATGCGCGGATGATCCTGGCCCGCGACGGACAGGAAACGCTTGATCTGCTGGCGCGTGAGCCCGTGGATATCGCTCTGATTGATATCGAAATGCCGAAACTGTCGGGCATCGAGGTCATGCAACGCCTGCGCGCGACGCCCGGTTTCGACACCCCCCTTGTGGCGCTCACCGCTTATGTGATGCGCGAGAACCGAGAGGCGATCTATGCCGCCGGGGCGGATGGGGTCATTGCCAAGCCGATCCGGTCTGTCACGGCCTTCGGGCAGGCGATCCGACGTCATGTGGACCGCCGCAGCCCGGCGGAGGCCCCACCCCCCGTCACAGTCCCTAACGGAACGCTCGACCGCAACCGGTTCGAGGCGATCCTGCAGGCCGCAGGCCCGTCCGGTCGGAGCGAGCTGCTCGACCATCTGTTGCAGGATTTGCGCAGCGTTCAGGATGCCCTGCAACAGGCTGTTCAGGTCAATGACACGGCCACCACACGGGCGCAGAGCCATATCCTGATCTCCCTTGCGGGTGCCATCGGGGCGGACCGGTTGCAGAACATTGCCGAGGCGTTGAACGCGGCGGCCCACAAGAACCGTCTGGCGGAGGCGCAATCGCTGGTCCAAAGCTGCAAAGAGGCGCTGGCGGCGCTGATCACCCAGGTCGACCGCCGCGCGCGTCGAGAGGACCTTCTGTAGCGGAAGGCTTGCAAGCTCCGGATGGCGGGACCACAGTGGGGGACACAGTTTCCGGAGGTTGCCCCCATGTCCCTCGTCGACGATGCCGCCCGCGTGCGCGAAAACGCCTATGTTCCCTATTCCCGCTTCAAGGTGGGTGCCGCCATTCGCAGCACGGAAGGAAACCTGCATTTGGGCGTCAATGTCGAGAACGCCGCTTACCCGGAGGGCACCTGTGCCGAGGCCGGTGCGATTGCCGCGATGATCGCGGCGGGCGACAGCCGGATTGCCGAGATCGCCGTCATCGCGGATTGCCCCGCGCCGGTTCCGCCCTGCGGCGGGTGCCGTCAGAAGCTGGCCGAATTCGCCGATCCCGCGACGCCCGTGACGCTCGCCACCACTGATGGCAAGCGGCTGGAAACCACCGTGGGCGAGTTGCTGCCGGGGGCCTTCGGAATGGGCCATATGGAAGGGGTCTGATCCATGGACGCCCGAGAGATCCTGGCGCGATTGCGCGTTGGTGACGCGCTAACCCCTGAACATTTCCAATGGTTTGCCAAGGGCTTGGCGGATGGCACTGTCAGCGACTCTCAGGCCGGTGCCTTCGCCATGGCGATCTGCAAAACCCCCATCGGCAGGGATGCGCGGGTCAGTCTGACCCATGCCATGCGGGACACCGGGCAGGTTCTGAAATGGGATGTGGCCGGGCCTGTCGTGGACAAGCATTCCACCGGCGGCGTTGGCGATACCGTGTCGCTGCCGCTGGCCCCGGCGCTGGCCGCTTGCGGGGCCTATGTGCCGATGCTGTCAGGACGCGGGCTTGGCCATACCGGCGGCACGCTCGACAAGATGGAGGCGATCCCCGGCTACCGCGCCATCATCGGCAATGACGAACTGCAAAGGGTCGTGCAAGAGGTGGGCTGCGCCATCGTCGGTGCTTCGGGCGAAATCGCTCCGGCGGACAAGAGGCTTTATGCGGTGCGGGATGTGACCTCGACGGTGGAAAGCATCGACCTGATCACCGCCTCGATCCTGTCGAAGAAGCTTTCCGAAGGGCTCGATGCGCTTGTTCTCGATGTCAAGACCGGCTCAGGGGCCTTTATGGTGGACCCCGCCGATGCTCTGGCGCTGGCAGAGTCGCTGGTCGACACGGCGCAGGGGGCAGGCTGCCAATGCGCGGCCCTGCTGACGGATATGAGCCAGCCCTTGGCCACCACGGCGGGCAATGCGGTGGAGGTGATGGAGGCGATGGAGATCCTGACCGGCTCGGGCGGATCGCCCCGGATGCGGCAGGTGACCCTTTCGCTTGGCGGCGAGTTGCTGGCGCTTTGCGGGTTGGCAACAGATGCGGCGGAGGGGGAAGCAAAGATCAACGATGCAATCAACTCGGGCGCGGCGGCAGAGAAATTCGGCCGCATGGTTGCGGCACTTGGCGGACCCGCTGATTTCGTATCCCGCTGGCGCGACCGGCTGCCCGCGGCCCCGGTCATGGTCGAGATCACGCCAAAAGACCCCGGCAATGTCGCCGCCATCGACACCCGCGCCGTGGGCGAGGCGGTGGTGCATCTGGGTGGCGGACGGCTGGTCCAGACCGACAAGGTGGACCCGGCGGTTGGCCTGACCGATCTGGCCGGGATCGGCGAACGTGTGGACAGCGCCCGCCCACTGGCCCGCATCCATGCCCGCAGTGAGGACGACGCCCGCGCCGCCGCCGAAGCACTGCATCGGGCCTACCGTCTGGCGGATGGTCCCGTCACGCCCCCCGCCCTTGTTCAGGAAAGGATTGCCTAGATGCCCCGCGCGTTTCTGGTGGTGATGGATTCCGTTGGCTGTGGCGGTGCACCCGATGCGGACAGGTTCTACAATGACGGGCATCCCGATACCGGGGCCAATACGCTCAGCCATATCGCGGCGGCCTGCGCGGCGGGCAAGGCAGAGGAGGGGCGCAGCGGACCGCTTGCCATGCCCAACCTCGCGGCGCATGGGCTTGGGCATGCGGTCGGGCTGGCATCAGGTGATGACGCGCCGGGGCTGATGGCTGATCCTCAAGGGCTTTGGGGTGCTGCGACAGAGGTCAGCCCGGGCAAAGACACGCCCTCCGGCCACTGGGAACTGGCGGGCTTGCCGGTGCCCTGGGACTGGACCTATTTCAGCGACACCGAGAACAGTTTTCCGCCCGACCTGATCGAAGAGGTCACGCGTATCGCAGGGACCGACGGCATCCTCGGCAACCGCCACGCCTCTGGCACGCTGATCATCGACGTCGAAGGCGAACGCCACCAGCAAACAGGCTGGCCAATCTGCTACACCTCTGCCGACAGCGTTTTCCAGATCGCCGCGCATGAGGAGAGCTTCGGCCTCGACCGGCTTTACGACCTCTGTGAGAAACTGGCCCCGACGCTGCATGCGATGAAAGTGGGCCGGGTGATCGCGCGGCCCTTCGTGGGTGAGCCGGGTCAATACACCCGCACCTCCAACCGCCATGACTATGCAATCATGCCGCCTGCGCCGACGCTGTGCGATTGGGTGCAGGGCGCGGGCGGCAAGGTGCATGCCGTGGGCAAGATCGGCGATATCTTTTCCATGCGCGGGATCGACGATGTGGTTAAAGGGGCCGATGCCAAGCTGATGAGGCACCTCTCGGACCTTGTGGACAGTGCTGAGGAGGGCAGCCTGACCTTCGCCAATTTCGTGGAGTTCGACAGTGTCTACGGCCACCGCCGCGACGTGTCGGGCTATGCGCGGCATCTGGAATGGTTCGATGCCGAAATCGGCCCGATCCTGGCCCGTCTGCGCCCCGATGACCTGATCATCTTCACCGCCGATCACGGCAACGACCCCACCTGGATCGGCACCGACCACACGCGCGAACGGGTGCCGGTGCTTGGCAAGGGGCCGCAAACCGGGCAGATAGGGTTGTGCGCCTTTACCGATGTCGCGGCGTCCATTGCGGCGCATCTGGGGGTGCCATCACAAGGGCCGGGCAAGAGTTTCCTATGAAAAGCATTCCCAAGATCGAGCTTCACCTGCATCTCGAAGGCGGCGCGCCGCCCGCGTTCATCCGTGGCATCGCCAAGGAAAAATCCGTCGATCTCTCGCGCATCTTTCGCGAGGACGGCAGCTACTCCTACAAGGATTTCTGGCACTTCCTGAAAGTCTACGAAGCCGCAACCAGCGTGCTGACCACGCCCGAGGATTACGCCCGCCTGACCCGCGCGGTGCTGGAGGAAAGCGCCGAAAACGGGGTGGTCTATAGCGAAACCTTCGTGTCCCCCGATTTCTGCGGCGGCGGAGACGTGGGCGCGTGGCGCGAATATCTGCACGCGATGGAGGAAACCGCCGCCAAGGCCGAGGCCGAGCTTGGCATCACCCTGCGCGGCATCATCACCTGCATCCGCCATTTTGGGCCTGAAAAGGCCAAGCCCATTGCCATCTGCGCTGCCGAGACCAAGGGCGATTTCATCACCGGCTTCGGCATCGCGGGCGATGAGCTCATTGGCAAGCCCAAGGATTACCTCTGGGCCTTCGATTGCGCGCGTGAGGCGGGGCTGCGGCTCACCGCCCATGCGGGCGAATGGGGTGGGGCGGAGAGCGTGCGCGACGCGATCCGCGATCTGAATGTGGAACGCATCGGCCACGGTGTTCAGGCCATCACCGACCTTGCGCTCGTTGACGAGATCGCGGAGGCCGGTATCACGCTGGAATGCTGTCCGGGGTCCAATGTCTTTCTGGGCGTGTTCCCCACATGGCACGACCATCCCATTGAAACCCTGCGCGAAAGGGGGGTGAAGGTGACCGTCTCAACCGACGATCCGCCCTTCTTCCACACCACGATGACCCGTGAATATGATCACCTTGCCGACACGTTTGGCTGGGACGAGGAAATCTTTGACGAGATCAACGCCAATGCACTCGCCGCCGCCTTCTGCGATGAAGACACGCGGGCGCTCGTGGCCAAGAAACTGAAGAAAGGGACCTGATGAAGCACTTAACCGTCGTCGATCACCCGCTGGTGCAGCACAAGCTGACTCTGATGCGGGAAAAGGACACCTCCACCGCCGTCTTTCGCCAGCTTCTGCGCGAGATCAGCCAGTTCCTGGCCTATGAAGTCACCCGCGAATTGCCGATGACCACCAAGCGCATCGAAACGCCGTTGCAGGAGATGGACGCGCCGGTTTTGGCGGGCCGCAAGCTGGCGCTCATTTCGATCCTGCGCGCCGGGAACGGCCTGCTGGACGGGATGCTGGAACTGATCCCCTCAGCCCGCGTTGGTTTCGTCGGCCTTTACCGCGATGAAGTGACCCTGAAGCCGGTACAGTACTACTTCAAGGTGCCTGATGAACTGGGTGAGCGGATGGTGATTGCTGTTGATCCGATGCTGGCCACGGGCAACAGCTCGGTCGCGGCCATTGACCTGCTGAAACAGGCCGGGGCCACGAATATCCGTTTCCTCAGTCTGCTCGCCGCGCCCGAGGGTGTCGCCCGCATGCAAGAGGCGCACCCGGATGTTCCCATCGTCACCGCTGCGCTCGATAGCCATTTGAATGAAAAGGCTTATATCGTTCCGGGCCTAGGGGATGCGGGTGACCGCATGTTCGGCACAAAATAGGCCGCCGCCCCCTTTACCTGCGGACAATCCTCTGCCACTGTTTCCAGTACAGCAATGGGGGTTGTCTGGTATGTATCTGTTGCGGGCCGTTTCTGGATTGGCCGTGGCGGCGATTGTCGCCGTTCCTGTATCCGCGCAAAGCATTGCGCAGCTTGGTGGGCCAGCGGAAACGCCGCCCGCGGGCTATTCCTCTGACCAATATGTCGACAGCCGCGGCTGCGTGTTCATCCGCGCAGGCTATGGCGGTCAGGAAACCTGGGTGCCGCGCGTGACCCGTGACCGGCAACCGCTCTGCGGCTATGAACCGTCGTCGGGTGGCTCTGCCCCGGTGGCTGTTGCCGCCGTTCCGGAGCCACCGGCAGAAGAGCCCCCGGTCGAGATCGTCGTGGCCCCCGCCGCGCCGTCGGCCCCCGCTGCACAGCCGCGCCCGGCGTCCCCTGCACCGGTTGCGGTCGCGGCTCCGGCCCCCGCCGCGCGTCCCACGCCTGAGCCGCAGCCCGTGCGCGCGGTCAGTTGTCAGGGCCTTCCCGCCGGTGCGGCGCAGTATATGCAGGGCTCCGGCGTGCGCTGTGGGCCTCAGGCCATCCACCCCGCCGATGGCCAGCCGGTCTTGCGAGCCGCCGGGGCGGCCTCGCCCGCGCGTCGGGTTGAGTTGGCGCCTGTTGTCATTCCCGAAGGCTACCGCCAGGCCTGGACCGATGGACGCCTGAACGCCGCGCGCGGCCTGCCCAATGCAACGGCGGAGGGTGATGCCGCCATGGCCGCGCTCTGGACCGAGACCGTGCCCCGTGTGGCCGTGGACCCCGCCGCCGATGGCGTCGCCGTGAGCCGTGCAGCGGCGGCTCCGGCCTCCGAGCCGCTGGTGACCCGCGCCTCCTCCACCCCGAACATCGCGGCGGAGGACAGCACGGCAGAGGCTCCGGCCATCACGGTGCCCGCCGGTCACCGCTATGTGGAGATCGCCCGCTATTCCGACCGCGCCACCGCCGATGCCGCACGACTGCGCTTGCAGCAGCAGGGCATGGCCACGATGCTGGGGGGCGTCGCACAGGACAGCGGCGATTTCAGCACATTCGTGGTTCTGGCCGGGCCGTTCGATGACGCCGCGATGCTTGGGCAGACCCTGTCCGCTGCACGCGGGTTAGGCTATGGCGGGGCGGTCACTCGCTAGGGGTGGCGGCGTCAGCCCCCGCAGATTTCCTGCAGGGCAATCCAGTTCTGATCCGTCATCAGCGGCGCACGCAAGCGGCCGCGCATCGGATCGCCCTCGATCAGATCGAGAACGGATTCCCCCGTCAGATCAATCGCATAGGCGTATGGTTCGGTCGACACACCTGCCCGCTCGAACCGGGCGAGGACAAGCGGGAGATCCACACTGACGGGCGGTGTTGTCAGCAGCCGGGCCGCGTGGGCGCGCAGGTGGCTGTCGTCAATCTCTCCGGTTGTCAGCAAGCGGCCCGTGGCCATCAGCCCCGATTGCTCCAGCAGGTGCAGCATCGGGTCGCGCAAGCGGCGGCGGAGGTCTTCGATCAGCAGAAAGCCCGCCAGCACTTCCGGCCCTTCGTAGTCCTCGACCAGAGCCCGGTTCACCACGATGATGTTGCCGGGCAGGCTGGCGGTGGTCTGGGCAGTGGACGGCAACACGATGACCTGTGGTGCCTGCGGGCCGAAGACGGCCCTGCTCAGGTCCCGCATCGACGATACCCCGCCGGGGCCGGCGCAGGGGCGGCCCGAGAGATCGGCCATCTCGGCGAGAATGCTTTGCCCGATATCCGTCCGGCTTGCCGCAGGCAGCATTTCCGCGGTCTGGCGGGTCAGGGCGCCGGGGAGCCAGATGATGCAGATGAGAAGGGTGATGAGGCTGAGTAATGCGCCGAGCCAGAGGCGCAGGCGGCCGGGATGGGGGCGGCGTTTCTCGATGGCGTTGCGCACCCGTTCGATGGCGTCGATCATGTCGGGGTCGGAGATTTCCAGCAGTTCGTCAGCCTCGCCATCGGGGGCATAGAGCGCCGGAATCTTCCCGGAATTCAATCGCTTGACGGCAGGCAGAGACCAATGGGACAGCGCCGTTTCGGCCATCGTGGAAATCATCAGCGTCGCATCGCCGAGCGAGATCACAACCTCGCGGCGCTGGCTGTCGGGGGTCTCTCGCCAGAGCCCCGTGCTCTCCAGACGCTGATATTCCGTAAGCGCCGTCATGCCCGATCTATCACCTTGTTTTTCTGACAGAATACCGGAAATACCCGCTCGGAACAACGGTTCTGTGCAGCCCGGTGCCCCCCGTACACCCCCTGTACACCCCCTGTGCACCCCCCGTACATACGGAATGACCGAAATTCGACAGGTTGCACGGATCGGCAGGGAGAACGGCGATGAAGAGCCATAGCAGCGGGTGACGGCGGGGGCTCGCCATTGCCTCGACCGTCGCAAGTTCCCCGGGGCGCTCTTACACGCCTCGGCCATCTTCCGGGTGGCGGCGGTCAAGATCACCGGCGAGACCGGCCAGTATGATGGCCGCGCCTTCTAACCGCGCTGCGGATCATCGGTCTTTTCGCAAAGTGCGGACGAGCTGGAGGTCACACCGTTCTGGCCCGATGCGCAGCCTCGGGACACGTGGATACGTGTGGCTTTCACCGTGCTGGTCATGACTGGGAGGCGGGACGAGATGCTTGCGCGCCAAGGCGCTGTGAAAGCGGTCGTGTAGTGCCGCTGACGAGAGGCGCATCCCCCGGAGTGCAGGGCAATGTGCCCCAAGCTTGCCCGAGAACCCGTTTTCGGGCACGCTCTGCCTTGGGGTTGGCCTGCCTGGCGCGGATTGAACTGCCGTGAACCTGAACCGTGGCGGGGCAGCAGTTTTACTTGGGGGATTGCATAATGTCAGAAATGGCAACTGAAGGATATATCGGGCTCACTGGCGTGGGCTTCATAAACGGTAGCGAGGGGGATGGTGGAAGCTCGCTGACCTGGACAGGCACGGAAGTTTACGGGACTGGCGGAGCGAACTCCGATATGAATTTCAACATCGGGGATGCTGGTAACGACGGCTATTTGAACGTGAGCGCGGATTACTTTGTGAACCCGCCCTACTTCTTCACGGGCTACACGATAACCGACCTCGGGGTCGAATACGGCGTATTTTCAGATGGGATCAGCTATCTTGTCCCGCTCCCTCAGGACGGTACTACACAGACAATCATCCCTTCGTCAGGCACCTCGAATGTCTACCAGTCGCAGGCCTCAGCCTATCTGTGTTTTGCCGCTGGCACGCAGATTACCACCCCGTCCGGCGAGCGGGTCGTGGAAGGTTTGCAGATCGGCGACCCAGTGCTGACGGCCGAGGGGCGCGCCGTCGCTGTGAAATGGGTGGGTCGGCAGAGCGTCAAGACCCGCTTCGGCGCGGCCGAGCGTCTGACCCCGGTGCGCATCCGGGCCGGGGCACTGGGCGAGGGGCTGCCGCATAGCGACCTGACGGTGACCGCCGATCATGGCATGATCGTCGATGGCGTGATCTGCCACGCTGGCGCTCTGGTGAACGGCGAGACGATCACGCGGCTGCCACTGGCGGAGATGGGCGAGAGCTATACCGTCTACCACATCGAGACCGAGGCGCATGAGATCATCCTCGCCAACGGCGCGGCGACGGAGACCTTCATCGACAATGCATCCCGCAGGGCCTTCGACAACTGGGCCGAGTTCGAGGCGCTTTATGGCGACGTGCCCGAGATGGAGGAACTGCCCCTTCCCCGTGCCATGAGCGCGCGGCAAGTGCCTGCCTGTATCAGGGCGCGGCTTTGCCCCACGAAGGTGGCCTGACGAGCCCGCGTAGGAGAGACCGGAGACCGGCCAGGTCATGCCGGATCTGTCATCGGTTATCTGGCGGGGGGACTGGGCGGCCCAAAGGCTGTTCGCTTGCAGGGTCCCTGGCGGGATGGTGTGTTTGCCCCCTAGAGCACCACCTCTGCCAGTGCCTTGGGATGGTGGGTCAGCGGCTCCCACCCGTCGTCCGTGATGATGAAGCTGTCGCCCACCTGCGCGCGGAAGGTGTCGACCGAAACCGAGCCATCAACCGCCAGCACCATGCCGGGCTGGATGATCGTGGTGTCGCCGGTGACAAGCTGCGGTTTCTCGAGGAAGCTGAAGCCCGTCGCCCGCCCGCAGCGGAACGGGTATTCGAAGCCCGCGCCCTGAATCACCTCGGCATAGGCGGCGTGGACGCTCTCGGCGGTCACACCGGGGCGGAGCGCCTCGAGCGCCGCCTTCTGGCTGGCCACCGCGACCTCGTAGACCGCTGCCTGATCGTCGGGGGCATCCCCGATCCAGAAGGTGCGGTCGAAGCCCAGTTTGAAGCGGTGGAAATTGGTCATGCCGCAGAAGCACAGGAACACCGGCTCGCCCTGCCGCATGATCCGGGTCGAGGCGCGGTGATGGGTTTTGATGATGTCGCGGCCCGAGGCCATGATTTGCAGGAAATGCGTGTTGGGCGACATGTCGGTGTCGTCGTAATGGGCCGACAGCAGGTCGGCGGCCTTGCGGGTGCCCGCCTGCGAGGTGGCGATGGCGACCTCGTATTCCGGCACCCCATCGGCAATCGCGCCGCGGCCGGCCGCCATCATCGCGCCCGCCACTTCGCCCGCGTGGCGGGCCAGTTGCAGTTCCTCGGGCGATTTGATCATGCGCATGTCGGCAAGGATCGGGGTGACGGTGGTCAGCCGGTCCCTGCCAGCGAGGTCATCCACATAGGCCCGCACGGGGGGCGGCATGTGATCGGGCTCGATGCCGATCTTGCCCGCACCCTTGACCGCGCCCGGTAGGTCCGCGCGCCATTCGAGACCCATGCCATCGTTCCACGCGGCGATCCGGTCGACCCGCGCCGAGGCCAGCGCAGCATTGAGGTCGATCGTGGGGGTGATCAGAAGGCTGTCGCCGTCACGCGGAACCACAAGGATCGTGGGTCGCCCGAACTCCATATGAAGGTAGTCGTAATAGCCGGTCAGGTAGTAGACATTGTCGTCATCGGTGATGAGCGCGACGTCCATCCCCGCTTCGGTCATGCGGTGACGCAGCGATTGCAGACGGTGTTCGAACAGGGTCATGGCGACGCACCTTTAAGTGATGCTCAGAGATCGACCGCCAGTTTGCGCAGCTCGAATTTCTGGATCTTGCCGGTCGAGGTCTTGGGCAGTTCCCGGAAAAGGACGCGCTTGGGGGTCTTGAAGCCTGCCAGCCGCTGGCGGGCGAAGGCGATCAGGTCGTCCTCGGTTGCCTCGACCCCCGGTTTCAGTTCCACGAAGGCCCAGGGCACCTCGCCCCATTTGTCGTCGGGCTTGGCCACCACGGCGCAGAGCAGCACGGCGGGGTGATGCATCAGCGCGCCCTCGACCTCGACCGAGCTGATATTCTCGCCGCCCGAGATGATGATGTCCTTGGCGCGGTCGGCGATCTGGATGTAGCTGTCGGGGTGTTGCAGCGCGATGTCGCCGGAATGGAAATAACCGCCCTTGAAGGCCTCGGCAGTGGCGCGGGGGTTCTTGTAGTAGCCCTTCATCACCGAATTGCCGCGGATCATGATTTCGCCGGTGGCAGCGCCGTCCTGCGGGATCTGAGTCATGTCGCTGTCGGTGACGATGATCGGTTCCATATTCGGCAGCGCGACGCCCTGACGGGCCTTGATCGCGGCGCGCTCTTCCTGGGCCAGGTCGCCCCACTGATCGTCCTTCCAGACGCATTCGGTGGCGTGGCCATAGGTTTCGGTCAGGCCATAGACCTGGGTGACGTTGAAGCCCATAGGCTCGATCGCGGCCAGCGTGGCGGCGGCGGGGGGCGCGCCTGCGGTGAAGACCTCGACGGTATGATCAAAGGCGCGCCGGTCGGCCTCGGAGGAGTTCACGATCATGTTCAGCACGATGGGGGCGCCGCCGAAATGGGTCACTCCCTCATCGGCGATGGCGTCGTAGATCGCCTTGGCGGTCACGTCGCGGCAGCAGACGACGGTGCCGCCAAGCGCGGGCAGCATCCAAGTGTGGCACCAGTTGTTGCAGTGGAAGAAGGGCACGATGGTCAGCAGACGGGGATAAAGCGTCATCCGCCAGGAAATCGGGGTGCCCATGGTGATCAGGTAGGCGCCGCGATGGTGATAGACGACGCCCTTGGGCCGGCCGGTGGTGCCGGAGGTGTAGTTGAGCGCGATGCTCTCCCACTCATCTTCGGGCATGATCCATTCGAAATCGGCATCACCTTCGGCCAGCAGTTCCTCGTAGGTCAGGTGACGGCCAGAGGCGGGATAGCCCGCCTGATCGTCTGGCACCTCGACGATGAGCGGCAGGTCTTCGCTTTCCATTTCCTTCATGGCCGCTTCGACCGCGCCCAGAAACTGGGTATCGACCAGCACGACCGACGCTTCGCCATGGTCGAGGATGTAGCTGATGGTGCCAATCTCCAGCCGCGTGTTGATCGTGTTCAGCACCGCCCCACAGGCGGGTACGCCAAAAAGCGCCTCGGCCTGGGCGGGCACATTGGGCATGACGGTGGCGACCACATCGCCGGGGGCGACACCGCGACCGGCAAGGGCAGAGGCCAGTTGCGACACGCGGGCATGATATTCGGCATAGGTCTTTCGGAACGTGCCATAGACCAGCGCCTCGACCTGCGGATAGACCAGCACGGCGCGTTTGAGATGCGTCAGCGGCGTCAGCGGCACGAAATTCGCGGCGCGTTTTTCCAGCCCGGTTTCATCCTTCATCCAGCCCATGCGATGTCCTCCCTGCCGGTCGTCGATGCGATGATCGGGATGTTTGGCAGAGATTTTTCAAAAGAAAAGAGTTTGTGTGACGCAACGGCATCAAATGTCGGACATTTGGCGGTCCTGTACCTTGAACAGTCGCTAACGCAGGCTGCCGATGCACCGTGAACCGGGGCGCGCGCCGCCCGTGCAGGCGATGACCAGCATCGGATTGCGAATCGCAGGGCACCTGCTGCGAGACGTTCGGCGAGCAGCGGTCGATCCGGGGGGCGATCTGCGCGAGTCTTCATTCAGAAAATTGGAAATACTTTTTAAGGGGAAATGATCCGTTAATTATTATTGCTCAAAGTTTTTCATATTTTCGCCATTCTGAATCTCAATAAGAAATTCAATCAAACAATGGAATCGAGCGTGACCAAACAGATCAGACACAGGGCCGTTGGAAAGGCCATCATTCCCGGTGCGGCGATGCTGACCGGGTTCGGCGGTGAGGCCTTGCCTCTGGGGTTGCAGGGGCGGACGCCGGTGCAGACCCCCTATGGCGATCTGCCGGTCAGCGAGTTGACGCCGGGGACATTGGTGGAAACCTTCGAGGACGGGTACAAGGAAATCCGCGCCATCATCCAGCGCCGGGCCTGGGCCAGCCCGTCCGAACGCTGCTTGGAACATTGGCCCTTCGAAATTCCCGCTGGCGCGCTGGGCAATTGTGAGCCCTTGCAACTGATGCAGCATCAGGCGGTCATCTATGAAAGCGATTTGGTGGAAAAGATGACCGGCGATCCCTTCGTTCTGCTGCCAGCGAAGGCGCTGGATGGCTATGGCGGGATCAAGCCGGTGGAACCCGTGGGGGATCAGCTGGTCTATGAACTGATCTTCGATCAGCCACAGGCGATTTGCGTGGGCGGCGGCACCTATCTGCTGGCCGACGATGCGCTGAGTTTCGAGGTGGCAATGGGGCACCTGAAGATCGTGGACAATTGCAAGGCGCTGAGCTGGGAAAAGGCGCGGCTGCTGATGAAGCATATCGAGGCCGGAACCTTCGCCGAAGGCAGGGCGATGGTCGCGGCAGAGGCGGACTAGGCCGGTCCCGGCTTGCCATTCCTGCCGGGTGCAGGGTAGGCTTCGCCCTGACAACAGGAGTGCTCTGCCAGTGATCAAGTAAGGACCAACCCGTTTGCGTGGCCCCCCGGGGCCAAGTTGGACCTTGTTTGAGGAGCACTTAAATGCATCCCGTTATCTATGACGTGGCCGTGTCTTTGGACGGCTATATTTCCGGTCCCGAAGGGGACATTTCCGGTTTTTCCCATGAGGGGCCGGTGGTCGAGGACTATGTCGCCCGACTGGCGGGCTATGCCACCGCCATCATGGGGCGTGGCACTTACGAGTTCGGGTATCGCTTTGGCATGGAGCCGGGGCAGAACCCCTACACCCACATGCGGACCCATGTGTTTTCCGAGCGGCTGGAGCTGCCGGAAGAGCGGTCCGTGACCCTGCATCGCGGGGCAGGGCGGGCGCAGGTGGAGGCGGTGATCCGTGGGTCTGACGGGCCGGTCTACCTGTGCGGCGGCGGGGCGTTTGCCGGGGCGCTGCTGGGCTGGGGGTTGATCGACCGGTTGAGGGTGAAACGCGCTCCGATTGTTCTGTGCGGCGGTACGCCGTTGTTCGGGGGCAGTCCGGTGCGGCCTGAATTGCGGCTTGTATCCCAGACAATTTATGACGGCGGCTATCTGTATCAGGAGTTCGAAATCATCCGCTAAAACATGAGAAAGGGGCGAGGTGGTTAGCCCGCCTCGCCCCTGATTGCCGTGTCTGCCACTTAGGCGGCTGTTTGCGCCTGCGGGCCGAAGCGGCCATAGAAGCTGTGGCCCTTGGCGGCCATGTCTCGCAGCAGATCGGGGGTGGCAAAGCGGTCGCCGTAGGTCTCGGTCAGCTGGTCACAGCGCTCCGCCGCATAGGGCGTGCCGAGCATGTCGAGCCAGCTGAACGGCCCGCCCGACCACGGCGCGAAACCCCAGCCGAGGATCGCGCCGACATCGCCTTCGCGGATGTCTTCCAGCACGCCTTCCTCCAGCGCGCGGACCGCTTCCAGAACCTGCGCGAAGAGCAGGCGGTGCTGGACCTCGATCAGCTCGGGCTGGTCATCCGCAGCCGGATATTTCGCGGCCAGACCCTCCCACAGGCCCTGACGCTTGCCCGCGTCGTCATAGGCGTAGAAGCCCGCGTTCGACTTGCGACCCAGCCGGCCCTCGTCGGCCATCCAGAACAGCACGTCATCGACGGCGGCATCGGGATAGGCGTCGCCCATGGCGGCCTTGGTGGCCTTGGCGATTTTTACGCCGAGGTCGATGGAGGTTTCATCCACCAGTTGCAGCGGACCAAGGGGCATCCCCACCAGCTTCGCCGCGTTTTCGATCAGGACGGGCGAAACGCCTTCCTTCACCATGCGGATGCCTTCGTTGATGTAGGGAATGATGCAGCGGTTGGCGTAGAAGAAGCGGGCGTCATTGACGACGATGGGCGTCTTGCGGATCTGGCGCACGTAGTCGAGCGCCTTGGCCACGGCGCGGTTGCCGGTTTCCTTGCCCTTGATGATCTCCACCAGCAGCATCTTGTCGACGGGGCTGAAGAAGTGGATGCCGATGAACTGCTCAGGCCGCTTGCTGGCCTTGGCCAGGTCGCTGATCGGCAGGGTGGAGGT
This sequence comes from Nioella sp., assembly GCF_965215655.1. Lineage (GTDB taxonomy): Bacteria > Pseudomonadota > Alphaproteobacteria > Rhodobacterales > Rhodobacteraceae > Nioella. Next base: position 2,617,136 of record NZ_OZ244111.1, on the reverse strand, counting down.
GTTGGTGGCGAAGATCGCGTCTTCGGGAATGACCGCTTCTGCCTTGGCGGTGACGTCGGCCTTGACGGACGGGTCTTCGAACACGGCCTCAACGATCAGGTCGCAGCCTTCAAGCGCGGCGTATTCGGTGGTGGCGGTGATGCGGGCCAGAAGCTCCGCCTTCTGGTCCTCCGTCACCTTGCGGCGAGAAATGCCCTTGTCGAGAATGCCGGTGGAGTAGGATTTCCCCCGGTCGGCGGCTTCTTGGCTAGAGTCGATCAGCACAACCTCGATGCCCGCTTTAGCCGAGACATAGGCGATGCCTGCGCCCATCATTCCCGCGCCCAGAACGCCGACTTTCTTGACGGTTTCATCGGCCACATCGGGACGGTTCGCGCCTTTTTCCAGCGCTTCCTTGTTGACGAAGAGGCTGTTGATCATGGCCGAGGACGAGGGGTTCATCAGCACATTGGTGAACCAGCGCGCCTCGACCTTCAGCGCCGTGTCGAAGGGCACCAGTGCGCCTTCGTAGACGGCAGAAAGCAGCGCCTTGGCCGCCGGGTAGACGCCCTTGGTCTTGCCGTTCACCATCGCGGACGCGCCCACGAAGGTCATGAAGCCGGAGGGGTGGTAGGGGGCGCCGCCGGGCATCTTGTAACCCTTCTGGTCCCACGGTTTGACGATATCGGCGTCCTTGGCATTGAGGACCCAGTCTTTCGCGGCAGAGAGCAGCTCATCTGCCGGAACCACTTCGTCAACGATGCCCGCCGATTTGGCCTTCTTCGGGTCCGACAGCTTGCCTTCCAGCAGGAAGGGGCTGGCCGTCATCGCGCCCATCTTGCGCACGAGGCGGGTGGTGCCGCCCGCGCCGGGGAAGATGCCGACCATGATTTCCGGCAGGCCGATCTTGGCCTTGGGGTTGTCAGCCGCAAAAATGCGGTGGCAGGAGAGCGGGATTTCGAGGCCAATGCCAAGCGCGGTGCCGGGCAGGGCGCAGGCGATCGGTTTGGCCCCCTTCAACGTCTTGGGGTCCATGCCCGCGCGCTCGATCTTGCGCATGATGCGGTGGGCATTCATGATCCCGTCAAAGAGGCCTTTGGCGGGGTTGTCGCCCGCCATTTCCTTCATCTTGGCGATGACCTTGAGGTCCATGCCGCCCGCGAAGCTGCCGGGCTTGCCGCTGGTCAGGATCACGCCCTTGATGGCGTCATCTGCCAGCGCCTGATCAATCAGCGCCTCCAGCTCGACCCAGCCTTCGAGGGTCATCACGTTCATGCTTTTGCCCTGGGTGTCCCACAGGATGGTGGCGACGCCGTCGGCGTCCGTGGTCATGGTGAAATCGGTCATTTGTTTTCTCCCTTGAGCGGGGTGCCGTCTTTGCGGGTAAAGGTGAAACCGGTCGCGTCGACACTGATTTTCAGGTCGATGTCGCTGTACCAGCCGGTCTCGGTTTCCGTGCGGGTGCCGATGACGAGGAAGCGGGCCTCGTCATCGGTTTTGTTGATGAAGCAGTGGCCGTTGGGATCGCCCGCCTTGAAGGTGGCGCAGTCGCCCACGGACATCGGCGTTTCGCCATGGTCATCGACCAGCGTGCAGGTGCCCTCCGTGACCATGACGAATTCATCCTGCTGTTCATGCCAGTGACGCAGCGAGGATTTTGCGCCGGGGGCGAGGATCACGATATTCGCGCCGAACTGCGTCAGCCCGCCCGCATCGCCCACGCGCAGCGAGCTGCGCCCCTCCATCTCCGCATCATGAGGAGCAGGGTAGATGGAGCCGGTGCGCGGTTCCAGTTTGGAAAGGTCGATCTTTGGCATCAGACGCGCTCGATGATGGTGGCCGCGCCCATGCCCGACCCGATGCAGAGCGTCGCAAGCCCGGTTTCCTTGTCGGAGCGTTCCAGCTCATCCAGAAGCGTGCCGAGGATCATCGCGCCGGTCGCGCCAAGCGGGTGGCCCATGGCGATGGAGCCGCCATTGACGTTGATCTTGTCCCAATCCGCGTCGAACGCCTGCTGGAAACGCATGACGACCGAGGCGAAGGCCTCGTTCACCTCGAAAAGGTCCAGATCGCCGATGGTCATGCCGGATTCGGCCAGGATCTTCTGGGTCACGGGGACGGGGCCGGTCAGCATGATGGTGGGGTCGGTGCCGATCTTGGCAGTGGCGCGAATGCGGGCGCGGGGTTTCAGGCCCATGGCTTCGCCAAACGCCTTGTTGCCGATCAGAACGGCGGCGGCGCCATCGACGATGCCAGAGGAATTGCCCGCATGGTGGATGTGGTTGATCCGCTCCAGATGCGGGTATTTCATCAACGCCACGGCGTCGAAGCCGGGCATGACCTCGCCCATATCCTTGAAGGAGGGCTTGAGACCGCCGAGCGACTGCATGTCGGTGCCGGGACGCATGTATTCGTCATGATCGAGGATCGGCAGGCCGTTCTGGTCGAAGACGGGCACGATGGATTTGGCGAAGCGATTGTCATCCCATGCGGCCTTTGCGCGTTTCTGGGATTCCACCGCCAGCGCATCCGCCTGATCGCGGGTGAAGCCGTATTCAGTGGCGATGATATCGGCGGAGATGCCCTGCGGGACGAAGTAATTGTCCATCGCGATGGCGGGATCGACGGCAATCGCGCCGCCATCCATGCCCATGGGCGTGCGGCTCATGCTCTCCACGCCACCGGCGATATAGGCATTGCCCGCGCCGCCGCGCACCTGGTTTGCAGCGAGGTTCACCGCCTCCAGCCCGCTTGCGCAGAAGCGGTTGATGGAGAGGCCGGGGATCGACTCGTCAAGCTCAGAGGCCAGAACGGCGGTGCGCGCCAGGCAGGCGCCCTGTTCGGCCACCTGGGTGACATTGCCCCAGATCACATCCTCGACGGCATGGCCTTCAAGGTTGTTGCGGTCCTTGAGTGCGTTCAGTGCAATCGCGGACAGCCGCGCGGCGCTGACTTCGTGCAAGGAGCCGTCCTTGCGGCCTTTGCCGCGCGGGGTGCGGATGGCGTCATAGATATAGGCGTCGGTCATGGGGAATCCTTACGTCTCAGGTCTGTGGCAGGTCGGCTGGAAGCGACCAATGAGTATCGACATGCTCTCGGCAAGCGCGGGCGGCGCTGCGGGTTTCGGTTGCAGTGGAGCAGGCCCTGTGCAGGGTTTCACGCGCCTCCCGGAAGCCCTGGGAGGCCCAGAAGAGCGTGGCCAGTGCGGAGAGGGTGGCCAGTGCGAAGCCAGCGAAGATCAGCGGTGCGTCACGCGGCAACCGCTCCGCCGGTATGAGAAGCGGCAGGGCGGTGATCACCCCCGTGCAGAAGAAGAGCAGCAGGGTTGCGGGGGCTTCATAGTCGATCAGGCCGAGAAACACCGCCATCGCGGGCAGCACGGCCAGAACGGTTGCGCCGAAGAGGCCGATGAAGGCGCTGCGGGGCAGCGGGTCCGTCCGTCCTCGGTAGGGTTTGAGAACGCAGGCAAGGCTCGCCCCCCCTACCAGCCCGCCGAGCAGGGCAATGGCGGCCATGATTGCGAAGGCTGCGGTCATTTGGCGGTCTCTTTCTCCGCCAGGGCGCGCGGCATCAGGTCGTAGGGGTGTTGCCACCTCGGCGTGTCGGACAGGCGGGTGAGCCAGGCGTCGACATGGGGCCAGTCGGCCCGGTCGAAGCCGAAGGGCTCGGGGTAATAGAGATAGCCGCAGCAGGAGAGATCGGCGTTGGTGATGCCGTCGCCTACGATCCAGTCGCGGCCTTCCAGATGGGCGTTGAGCGTGGCATAGGCGGCCTTGAGACGGCCCTGCATGAAGGCGATCACGTTGGGGTCGCGGTGCTTTTCGGGCAGGAAGTTCATCAGGAAACGGGTCATCCCGGCCTGTGAGGAGAGCTTGTGGTTGTCCCACAGGACCCACCGGAGCACTTCGTATTTGTCCTCTGCCGCGCCACCATGTTTGCCGCTCTTGTCGGTCACATATTGCTGGATCGCGCCGGACTGGGTGAGCCTGACGTCGCCATCGACCAGAACCGGGGCTTCGCCCATTGCATTGATATTGGCGCGATACTCGGGCGTGCGGGTCTCACCGGCGAAGAAGTCGACAAAGACCGGCTCCCAGTCGAGGCCGGACAATTCCAGCGCCAGCGCGGCCTTGTAGGCATTGCCGCTTTCCCCGAAGCAGTAGAGCTTGATCGTCATACGCCATCCTCCCTGGCCAGTGTTGCGCAAGCGGGGGGATTTCGCATCCCCGTCGCCATTGGGATTGAACCAATGGCGCCCAAAGAGCGCCCCCCCTGCGGGGTATTTTCGCAAAGAAGACGGCTCATAACGGTTTGTTAAGGTTAACCGCCTAGCTTCCTAAGCGCGGTACAGGCTGGGGAGCCGATGACCGCCAAAGGAGAAGGCATCCTGTTTGCCATGTCGTCCTGTTGGCCCGGTTCGGGCTTCGAAACGATGGCTGGCAGATGGGATGTCTTACCCCTTCTTCTTTGCAAAAATACCCAAATCCTCCGCCCCAAGGCCCTTGCCGGACCTTACCGTTTTCGTGTTTCCAGTTCCGAATTGAACAGCCGGATGCGGTGGGTGAAATTGTCTTCATCCACCACGCTTTTCCAGTTCTCGAAGAGGAAAGACAGGAACTCCCCCTCGTCGAGCCCGGCCTCACCGGCCAGCGCCCTCAGCTTGCGATACCCGTCTTCGGACATCGCGATATTGGGGCGGCGGGTGAGGCGCAGGCGTTTGGGCATTGGTCCCTCTCAGAACTGGTCCGCGGTCAGGCCCATGACGGTGTCCGCACCGGACTGGATCCGCGCCAGATGCATGCCCGTGGCGGGCAGTTGGCGGGTCATGTAATAGCGCGCGGTCACGAGCTTCGTTTCATGAAAATCAGGGTCTGTGGTGCCGTTTGCAAGTGCCTCAAGCGAGGTTTTCGCCATCCGCGCCCACATCAGGGCGAGGCAGACATGGCCCATCATATGCATGAAGTCGGTCGAACCGGCGAGGGCGGCGTTGGGGTTTTTCATGCCGTTCTGCATGAAGAACATGCCGGCGGCCTGAAGGTCTTTCGACGCCTGCTTGAGCGGGGCCACATAGGGCTCCATCGCCTCGTCGCCATTGTCCTTGCAGAAGGCTTTGACCATCTCGAAGAAGGCCATCACGTGCTTTCCGCCATCGGCCGCGAGCTTGCGGCCCACGAGGTCGAGCGCCTGAACGCCATTGGCGCCTTCGTAGATCATCGCGATGCGGGCGTCGCGGGTGAACTGCGACATGCCCCATTCCTCGATATAGCCATGGCCGCCATAGACCTGCTGGGCCTGCACGGTCATGTCATAGCCCTTGTCGGTCAGGAAACCCTTGATGACCGGGGTCATCAGCGAGATCAGCCCGTCGGCATCGGCGTCGCCCCCGCGATGGGCCTGGTCGATCAGGGTGGCGCCCCAGAGCGTGAAGGCGCGCGCGCCCTCGGTGAAGCTTTTCTGATCCATCAGGTTGCGGCGGATATCGGGATGCACGATCAGCGGATCGGCGGGGCCGTCGGGGTTCTCCACGCCAGTGACAGCGCGGCCCTGAAGCCGGTCCTTGGCATAGGCCAGTGCGTTCTGATAGGCCACTTCGGCCTGCGCCAGACCTTGCATGCCGACGCCGATGCGGGCCTCGTTCATCATGGTGAACATGGCGCGCATGCCCTTGTGCTCGGTGCCCAGAAGCCAGCCCTTGGCCCCGTCATAATTCATGACGCAGGTGGAATTGCCGTGGATGCCCATTTTCTCTTCGATCTTGCCGCAGGCCACGCCATTGCGCGCGCCGAGGCTGCCATCCTCGTTCACGAGGAACTTGGGCACGATGAAGAGCGACACGCCCTTGATGCCCTCGGGGCCGCCGGGGATCTTGGCCAAAACGAGGTGGATGATGTTGTCGGACATATCATGTTCACCGGCCGAGATGAAGATCTTCTGCCCGGTGATGGCGTAGCTGCCATCGTCCTGCGGATCTGCCTTGGTGCGCATCAGGCCCAGATCGGTGCCGCAATGGGGCTCGGTCAGGTTCATGGTGCCGGTCCACTCGCAGGCGATCATCTTGGGCAGATAGGTCGCCTTCTGCTCGTCAGAACCATGGGCCAGGATCGCAGAGGCCGCGCCATGGGTCAGGCCCTGATACATCGCGAAGGCCTGGTTGGAGGCTGCGAACATTTCCAGCGTGGCCGCGCCCATGACGAAGGGCATGTTCTGGCCGCCGAACTCCTCGGGCATGTCCAGCCCCGGCCAACCACCTTCGCGGACCTGATCGAAGGCCGCCTTGAACCCGGTGGGGGTGCGCACGACGCCGTTTTCCAGAACGCAGCCCTCGGTGTCGCCGACGACGTTGAGGGGGGCGAGGACTTCGGAATTCAGCTTGCCGCATTCTTCCAGAATGGCAGCGGTGAAATCGCGCTCCAGCTCGTCATAGCCGGGGATGGATTGTTCGGTCACCTTCAGCACGTCGTGCAGGATGAATTGCATGTCCTTGGTGGGGGCGGTGTAGCTTGGCATCTGGTCCTCCCGAAGAAGCAGAAAAGGGGTGTCAGGCTGATTTCTGGCCGCCGGACAGGCTGGCCAGCATGTCATCGACCATGCCCATCTGAGATTTCATCTCGTCGATGGCATCGTCCAGTTCGGCGCGGCGGCGTTCCAGGTCATCGAGCCGTTCGCGCGCCACTTCGAGCGTGCGCTTGAGCTGCGTTTCCTGTTGGTCGCCGACATAGTAGAGTTCCAGAAGCTGCCGGATTTCCTCCAGCGAGAAGCCGAAGCGCTTGCCGCGCAGGATCAGCTTCAGCCGCGCCCGGTCGCGTCGGGTGAACAGCCGTTTCTGGCCTTCGCGGATCGGGAAAAGCAGTTCCTTGGACTCGTAAAAGCGCAAGGTGCGCGGCGTCACATCGAACGCATCGCACATCTCGCGGATCGACATGGTTTCGGGATCCATGAGGTCACCTATGGTCATAAACATCGTTGCGTGGGTCCCGATTTGCGATTCTCGGGCACAGCTTACAAGAGAAGTTTACGTTAACGTAAAAGAGACGTCGCGTCACTTTTAAAATTGACCGCGCGTCAGCGGATTTTTGCGCGACTCCTGCCACCGCTGCGCAATACCCGGTGACGCCAACCTGTCCCGGAACCCGCCGATTCTATCGGCTTCAAACAGGGGATGTGTGGACGCAGGACGCGTTGGAAACGCCGTTCGAAGATGGCCTGTCGCGCGACTTGCTTTCGATTATCGGGCGCAGTAGCGTGCGGCATCAGATTGATCTTAAGGTCTTCACGATTTTGATACAGATCGCCAAACGGGTTTTCTCCCGCGCGGTAAAGCGCCTGGGTATCTCGTACAAGCTTGGGACGCACTTGCATTTGGCGCCGATCAATTGGCTTCGGAATGATGCGGGCATGCCGCCCATGCCGTTCAATCAACCGTCTCTTGTTCTTCCCCATCTGGCCAATAGGCCCCGCTGGTCACATCTGAAGGATCTGCAAGAGGCAGACCTCTGCGCCCACGCCAAGCCACTGGATCGGGCCATTGATCCGCTTCCGACCTCCATCGCCGAGCCATTTGCGCAGGCCCCTAAGATCGCACGCCTGCATCTTGCCGGGCCGCAGCAGGTGAAAACGGCAAGGGTGCATGTTTTCCAGGATGTTCTGTTTGCCAATCGCGGAGATCGCTTCTGTATCATGCGTGGCGACCATGTTGATGCCCAATCCACGGCTCTGCCCGGCCCGGCGATGGCGCATCAGATCGCTGCGGGAAGGGTGACGCCGATCGAGGTGATGGCCTATTGCGGCGACCGCCATAACCCTGGAAATCCGGCGCATTTCGTCGCCGATCAACTGAGCAGGGGGCTGATCCTGCGTGACACCTATGGCGTGGCGTCTGAAGACATCTATCTGCCCGAAACCTCGGCCCCGCTGAACCAAGTGATGCAGCATGCCCTTGATCCCGGGTTTCAGACGGCACGCCCGGGTCATGTCTACAGCGTTGGCACTCTGGTGATGAGCAGCGATTCACTGGGCGCGCACAGCCACAGTCACCCGTTCCACTATTGTGATGCAGAGCTGATGGCGGAAATGGCAGCCGCTGCTGAGCGTGCGGTCGGAGCTGCTTCGGATCATGGCAGGAAAATCTACCTTTCGCGCATGGGAATGCGCCGGAGGCCGTTAAGCAATGAAGCCGAGTTGCAGGCCGCATTGGAGGCCGAAGGATTCACCACGATCCGGATGGAGGCGCTGGACGGCGTCGGCCAGCTTGTGGCCATCATGGGAGCCGATGTCATCGTTGCGCCTCATGGGGGTGCGCTGACCTCGCTCTTCGCGGCAAAGCCCGGATCGCGCTGCATCGAGATGTTCCATCCGCAAAAGGGAACAGCGGCCTTTGCAATGATTGCCGCCCGACGCGGCCTGAACTATGCGCCTGTATTCGGAGAACCGCTGTCAGGCGATGCCTGGCGCGTCGACATCCCCGAGGTTCTCGCGGCGATCCGCGGGGACTAGATCGACCGATGCGTGGTCAGCCTTTCAGGGCATTCGGATTGCTTGCCTGCCTCTATTTGAAAACATCGCGCATGCGTTCCAGTTCGACGATGATCTCGTCCAGTTCGTCCCGGCGGCTGCGCAGCTCGTCCAGCTGCTTGCCGGCCATTTCCATCCAGACCTTGCGCTGAAGGCGCTGTTCGGGATCGGCGTTGTATAGCTCCAGCCACTGGCGCAGCTCTTCCAGCTTGAAGCCAAAACGGCGGCCGCGCAGGATCAGGGTCATGCGCGCAACCTCGCGCGGGCCGTAAAAGCGCTGGCGGCCCTCCTTTTCGGGAAACAGAAGCTCGATATATTCATAGTGCCGCAACGTGCGCGGGGTCACGTCGAACCGTTCGCACATTTCTTTGAATGTCAGCCGTTCCTCAGCCATGGTCGTTCCGATTGAACCCTGTCTTGTGCCGTAACGGGATTTTGCATCAGGCTTGCGGGGAATGCAAAACCGTGTTCCCTGTTTTCCTACCCTGACCCCGTCAAGGCAAGCAAAGAGGCACCCCATGACGCTGAAAGCCGGCGAAAAGGCCCGCATCGCCAAGCAATTTATCGAGGCGATCCCGTTTTCCAAGGCTTTGGGGATGAGTCTCGATGATATCGGCGACGGGTTTGCGGTGATCTCGATGCCCTGGTCCGAGGATCTGGTGGGCGATCCGCACAGCGGTGTCATTCACGGCGGTGCCGTCTCGGCCTTGATGGACACCTGCGGTGGCGCGGCGGTGATGAGCCACCCGGACGCCCCGGCAGGCACCGCGACGATTGATCTGCGCATCGACTACATGCGCCCGGCGACCCCAGGTCAGCGGATCATCGCGCGGGCGGAATGCTATAATGTCACCCGCTCGGTTGGCTTCGTGCGCGCCAGTGCCTTTGACGAGGATGAGGATCGGCCCGTGGCCACCGCCGCCGGGGCCTTTACCGTGGAACGCCCGAAGGAGGCCAAGGCATGACCCGCCCCCGCCCCGAACCCGTTCAGGTCGTCAAGGAACGCCGCGACCGCGCGCTGGAGTTGCTGGTGAAGGGCGTGCCCTATGCCCGCTTCATGGGCATCGAGTTCGACCGGCGCGGCGATGAGCTGACCGCGATCATGCATTATGACGAGAAGCTCATTGGCAACCCGTTCCTGCCAGCACTGCATGGGGGGGCGATTGCCTCCTTCCTGGAGATGACCGCGATCATCGGGCTGAGCTGGCAGACCCTGTGGGATGACATCGAAACCGGTCGCACCGCCGCCGAGGATCTGTCTCCCGAGACCATGCCGCGCCTGCCCAAGACCATCGACTTCACCGTCGATTACCTGCGCGCCGGGCTGCCGCGCGATGCCTATGCGCGGGCACGGGTGAACCGGTCGGGCCGCCGCTATGCCAGTGTGCATGTGGAGGCCTGGCAGGACAATCGCGACAAGCTGTTTGCGCAGGCAACCGGGCATTTCCTGATGCCGTCGAAAAACGGCAACGGGGCGCATGTTGGCTGAGACCGGCGGCAGGGCTGACGCCATTTCCCACAAACGCGTTCTGAAGATCGCGCTGCCGATCATGCTGGCCAATGTGACGGTGCCCATTCTGGGCGCGGTCGATACCGGCGTGGTGGGGCAGATCCCTGAAGCCGCGCCGATTGCCGCCGTGGGGGTGGGCGCCATCGTGCTGTCCGCCATCTACTGGATCTTCGGGTTCCTGCGCATGGGCACCACCGGGCTGACCGCGCAGGCGGCGGGCGAGGGTAATGGGCCTGAGGTCGTGGCGCTGCTGACCCGGGCGCTGATGATTGCCTTGGCCGGAGGGCTGGTGCTGATCGTCCTGCAGCGGCTCCTATTCGCAGGGGCGTTCTGGGTGACGCCTGCCAGTGACGAGGTCGAGGGGCTGGCGCGTGGCTATATGGCGATCCGTATCTGGTCGGCCCCTGCGGCGATTGCCATGTACGGGATCACCGGCTGGCTGATCGCGCAGGAGCGGACTCGCGGTGTCTTGGGGCTGCAACTGTGGATCAACGGGGTGAACGTGGTTCTGGACCTCGTTTTTGTCCTGCAACTGGGCTGGGGGGTGGAGGGCGTGGCCTTCGCCACCTTCATCGCGGAATGGTCTGGATTGGCTGTCGGGCTGTGGCTGTGCCGGGGGGCGTTCACCGGGCCGGGCTGGCAGGACTGGGGCCGGGTCTTAGACCGCGTTCGGCTGAAGCGCATGGCGGTGGTGAATACCGATATCATGATCCGCTCGTTGCTGTTGCAGACGATTTTCGTCTCGTTCCTGCTGCTCGGTGGCCGGTTCGGGGATGTGACGCTGGCCGCCAACCAGGTGCTGCTGCAATTTCTGCATATCACGGGGTATGCGCTCGATGGCTATGCCTTCGCCGCCGAGGCGCTGGTGGGGCAGGCCTTCGGAGCCGGACGGCGGGGGTTGCTGCGCAAGGCGGCGATCCGCAGCTCGGCCTGGGCCACGGGCACGGCTGTGCTGCTGGCCATCGGGTTCGCGGTGCTGGGGCCATGGCTGATTGGTGTCATGGCCAAGGATGCGGAGGTGCAGGCCGAGGCGTTGCAGTACCTGCCCTGGATGGTTGCCGGGCCGATCAGTTTCCTGGGGTTGATCATGTTCGACGGGATCTTCATTGGCGCCACGCGGTCCGCCGATATGCGCAACATGATGATCGTCTCGGCGCTGATCTATTACGCGGCATTGTGGCTGTTACTGGAGCCTATGGGAAACCACGGGTTGTGGCTGGCGCTGCACATCTCGTTCATCGCGCGTGGCGTTACGCTTGGCGCCCGTTACCCGGCCCTGGAACGCGCCGTGGGCTAGGCGCGGGGAAGGATTTTCGAAAATCCTTTCAACAAAAATCTTCGAAGATTATTTCACCGCCCGGCCGCAATCGCAGTGTTCAAATCCAGTCGCTGCGCCCGGTTGCCACGGCCTCGGCCACCGTCGCGAACCCGTCGCGCGCCAGCAACTCATCCAGCCCGCGCGCGATTTCTGCGGCCAGCGACAACCCGCCATAGACCAGCGCTGTATAGAGCTGAACGGCAGAGGCCCCGGCGCGGATTTTCTGATAGGCCTGTTCCGCCGACCCCACGCCGCCCACACCAATAAGCGGCAGCTTGCCCTCAGTCAGCTGCGAGAGCCGCGCCAGAACCCGCGTGCTCATCTCGAACAGGGGTTGGCCGGACAGCCCACCCATCTCGTCCCGATGTGCGCTTTGCAAGCCATCGCGGGACTTCGTCGTGTTGGTGGCGATGATGCCCGAGAGACCGGAGCTGAGCGCGACGTCTGCGATATCCTCTATCTCGGATGGGTCCAGATCGGGGGCGATCTTGAGGAAGATGGGGATCGGAACCGCCAGACCCGCGCGCGCCTCCATCACGCCCGCGAGCAGCGCCTCCAGCGCCGCCTTGCCCTGCAGGTCGCGCAGGTTCTCGGTATTGGGGGAGGAGACGTTGACGGTGGCGAAATCCACATGCGGGCCGCAGCAGGTCAGGACATGGGCGAAATCGGCGGACCGGTCGTCGCTGTCCTTGTTCGCGCCAAGGTTCAGGCCAACGATCGCGCCCTTGGGCCGGGTGGCCAATCGGGCGGCAATCACCTCCATACCGTCATTGTTGAAGCCGAAGCGGTTGATCGCGGCGCGGTCCTCGCTCAGGCGGAAGAGGCGCGGTTTCGGGTTTCCGGGCTGGGGGCGGGGGGTGGCGGCGCCGACCTCGATAAAGCCAAAGCCCGCGCGGGCGAGCGGTGCGAGCGCGGTTGCGTTCTTGTCGAACCCCGCCGCAAGACCGACGGGGTTGGGAAGGTCGAGCCCGGCCACCGTAGTGCGCAGACGGTCAGAGGTTACGCTGCCGGGCAGGGGGGAGAGCCCCATCCCAAGGGCCTTCAGGGCCAGCCCGTGGGCGGCTTCCGGGTCCATCCGGCGCATCAGCGCCATGCCCATGGTTTCAATCACACTCATCCGAAGCTTGCTCCACCCACTTGCGGTTGGCAGCGGATCAGTCGCGAGGTTCTGACCGCAGCCTGCCGATGCACGACGGCAACCCGGTAGGCGGGGTCCGTCACCATTTCCAGAAATGCGTGGGCCGAGGGGTAACGCGCGACGAAACAGAGATCCCAGGCCTCGCCCTCGGGCCCGATCAGCACCGATTGGAAGCCGCCGCGCCAGACGATACTGCCGCCAAGCCGGGCGAGGATCGGGGCGGTATCGCGCCCGTAGTTGGCGTAGGCGTCCGCCCCGGTGAGGCTTCGGCCATGCAACTCATGGCCCTCCGGGTAAACCGCCATCTCGCGTAGGCGCACCAGGTTCAGCATCTCGATCGGGTGATGGCGATCCAGTGCCTTGAAAGCGTCGAACTGAATCCGGGTGGGGTCGATATGGCCCAGGACCTCCTCGGGGAATTGATGCGTGCCATCCAGAAGGGGCAGGGGCTTCACCCAATGCACATCCGCCAGCCGCAAGGGCGCGTAGAGATGCGGAAACAGCGCCCCCCCGCGCGAGACCTCCCATTTCAGCGCATCGCCCAGGGCATCTGCCTCCAGAGCCAGCAAAACCAGCCCGTCCGCCCCCGCAAAGTGCTTGGCGGCGGTCTCGGCAGCCTGTTCGGCGGTGGAAAAATGCACGAAGCCGTCGGCGATATCCACAGGCGCCCCGGCGCTTTCGCCCTTGGCCTGCAACTCGGCCCATTCCGGGGCCCGGAGGATCTTGTAAATCAGCATGGGCCGCACTTGGCCCGAGAGCGACCCGGCGTCAAGTGTCACATCATGGTCATCGACCCCCTTTACTTGCGCGATGGCCCCCGCCAAGCTGTGGGGATAACAATAGACAGGGAGTCTTTTCCGATGTTTGCTCGAATCCTGTGTTCGACGGCCATGCTCGTTGCCCTTGGCACCACAGCCTCCGCCGACGTGACCCTTCATATTCTCCATATCAACGACCTTCACAGCCGCATCCAGCCGATCAACCGCTTCGACAGCACCTGTAGCGCCGAGGATGACGAGGCCGGCGAATGCTTCGGCGGTGTGGCGCGGGTGGCCACCGCCATCAACACCCTGCGCGACGAACTGACCGCGGCGGGCGAGAATGTCATCGTCATGGATGCGGGCGACCAGTTCCAGGGCTCGCTGATGTACACGACCTTCAAGGGCGATGTGGAAGCCGAGATGATGGAAGCCATCGGCTTTGACGTCATGGCCGTGGGCAACCACGAGTTCGACGACGGCCCCGGCAACTTCCGCCGCTTCCTCGACACGGTCAGCTTCCCGGTGATCTCGGGCAATCTCGACCTCAGCCAGTCCGAGGAGCTGAATGGCGAAGTGGAAAGCTATGTCGTTCTCGACGTCAATGGCCACCAGGTTGGCGTGATCTCGGCACTGGCGACGGATACGGCGGAAACCTCTAGCCCCGGCCCGAACGTGATCTTCCAGGACGAGATCGACGCGATCCAGTCCGATGTGGATGAGCTGACCGAGATGGGCGTTGGCATGATCATCGCGCTGACCCATGTGGGTCTGCCGCAGGACATGCGGATTGCGGAAGCCGTGACTGGGCTCGACCTGATCGTGGGCGGCCATTCGCATACCTACCTGTCGGCGGATGATCCCGACCGGCACGGGCCTTATCCGACCTGGGTCGATGGTCCCGATGGCGCGATGGTGCCAATCGTGCAGGCCTATGCCTATTCCAAGTATCTTGGCCACCTTGAGGTGACCTTCGACGATGACGGCAACCTGATCTTCGCCGATGGCAACACCATGGTGCTGGATGCCGCGGTCGAGCCCGATGCCGCCATTGCGGCGCGTGTGGCAGAACTGGCGGCCCCGATCGAGGAAGCCATGGCCGAAGTTGTGGCCGAGGCTGCCGACGTGATCGACGGCTCTCGCGACAACTGCCGGGCCCGCGAATGCCATATGGGTGTTCTGGTGGCGACGGCCATGCTGGAACGCACCCGTGATCAGGGCATCGACGTGGCGATCCAGAACGGCGGCGGTCTGCGTGCGTCTATTGATGCAGGTGAGATCACCATGGGTGAGGTCTTTACGGTTCTGCCCTTCCAGAACACCGTGGCCACCTTCCAGCTGACCGGTGCAGGCATCATCGCCGCGCTTGAAAATGGCGTCAGCCAGGTCGAGGACGGCGCAGGTCGTTTCCCGCAGGTTGCCGGCATGCGCTACACGTGGAACCCGGCGGGCGAGCCCGGCAGCCGCATTGTTTCGGTCGAGATCGAAACCGCCGATGGGTTCGTACCGATTGACCCCGAGGCAACCTATGGCGTCGTGTCGAACAACTACATGCGCTCGGGCGGTGACGGGTATCGCGTCTTCTCTTCCGACGGGATGAACGCCTATGACTTCGGTCCTGGTCTGGAACAGGTGGTGGCCGACTACCTGGCCGAAAACAGCCCTTATATGCCGACCCTCGAAGGCCGGATCATCGAGGCTGAATAAGCGATAACGCATCGCAGGAAAGGGGCCGGGCAGGCGACTGCCCGGCCCTTTTTGCTGCCATGCAGCATTTGCATTGCGGCCCTGGTATCTTGTCAGTTGTCGTTTCTGTTGGCGCTAACATATTGGGGATATCGAAACGCAAAACCTGAAGGGAGTTACCGATGTCCTTCGCTCATACCAAACTTGTCGAAGATGTCTGCAAATACGCCGCCTACCGCCGCACCCTGCGCGAGTTGAGCACAATGCCGCTGGAAACCCGGCTCGACCTCGACATCTATTCCGGCGATATCCGCAAGATCGCGCATAAGGCCGTTTACGGCGCCTGATCCTTCAGGACACGAGACCAGATGAGGGCCGGGCATCCGCTCGGCCTTTTGCATTCGGCCTGCTTGCAGGGGCGGCAAAGCGCGCCTAACGTCTGCCCATGTGCGGACGCATGACCATCACCCACAAGGTCGACGCGATGGCGCGGTTCGTATCTGCCGCACCTGCCAATGACCTGCCGGACGGACCGCGGTTCAACGTCTGTCCGACGCAGGCCGTCGGCGTGGTGACCTATGCCGAGGGGTCGCGGCTGTATCGCCCCATGCGCTGGGGCTTTCTGCCGCGTTGGTACAAATCCCCCACGGACGGGCCGCTGCTGATCAACGCGCGCGCGGAGACCATCGCCGAAAAGCCCGCCTTCCGGGACGCATGCCGCCAACGTCGCTGTCTTGTGCTTGCGACGGGGTTTTATGAATGGACCAAGGATGCGGGTGGCAGGCGATTGCCGTGGTATATCCGGCCAAGGGATGGCGATCCGCTGGTTCTGGCGGGCATCTGGCAGGATTGGGTGCAGGGGGAAAATGCGTTCACCACATTTGCCATTGTCACCTGTCCGGCGGGGGAGGGCCTGAGCCATATTCACCATCGCGAACCGGTCAGCCTGGCGCGCGAGGATTGGGGCATGTGGCTGGGGGAAGAGGGCAAGGGGGCCGCGCTGCTGATGAAGGCTGCCCCGCCCGACCGGTTCGAAAGCTCTCGCGTCGATCCGAAGGTTAATTCCAACCGGGCCGAGGGACCGGATCTGATCGAACCGATCTGAGCCATCTTGCCGGATCAGGTGCCTGTTGCTAGGGCGAAGGGCAGCTTTCGAAAGGCCCCCGCCCATGTCCCGCAACAGTGCCACCGGTATCGGTTTCATCGCCATTCTTCTCTGGGCGCTGCTGGCCTATTTCACTGCGGAAAGCGGGCAGGTGCCGCCCTTTCAACTGACCGCGATGAGCTTTGGCATCGGCGGGCTGGCCGGGGTGCTGACATGGGTCGTTCGCCCGCAGGGCATAGCCGCCTTGCGTCAACCGGCGAAGGTCTGGGCGCTTGGGATCGTCGGGCTCTTCGGCTACCATTTCCTCTATTTCACGGCCCTTCGGAACGCGCCCACGGTGGATGCGAGCCTGATCGCCTATCTTTGGCCGCTGCTGATCGTTCTCTTGTCCGCCCTCGGACCCGGTGAACGGCTGGGGCTGCATCACATCATCGGGGCGCTGATGGGATTTGCAGGCGCGGTGCTGATCGTCACGCGCGGACAGGGGATCGCGCTCAACCCCGACTACGCCTTCGGCTATGGCATCGCCTTTCTGGCCGCCTTCTTCTGGTCCTCCTATTCGGTGCTGTCGCGCCGCTTTCGCGAGGTGCCGACCGATGTGGTGACGGGGTTCTGCCTTGTGACCGCGCTGTTGGCCACGGGCGCCCATCTGATGCTGGAGGACACGGTCTGGCCGCAGGGCGCGGGCGAGTGGCTGGCGGTCGCGGGCCTTGGGATCGGGCCGGTCGGGCTGGCCTTCTTCGTCTGGGATATCGGCGTGAAACATGGCGATATCCAGGTGCTTGGCGCGGCGAGCTATTCGGCGCCGTTGCTGTCTACGCTGCTGTTGGTCGCGCTTGGGGCAAGCCCCTTTACCTGGGTCATCGCCATTGCCTGCCTGTTGATCACTCTGGGGGCCACGGTTGCGGCAAAGGACATGATCCTTCGGCGCAAACCCCGATAGAAACAGGCCGCCCACAAGGGGCGGCCCAGTGTCAGTCCAGGGAGGAAATATTTGGACGGCTGCTCGATCATTGTTGATTCTTTTCCGTCTCGTAAACAATAGCAATCAATAATGGCCGAAATGGGGCGATTGTTTCCACTTTCGGTTTGATGCGAATCCGCTGCCCATTCCGCGTGGTGGATATCCTGTATCGCCGGTGCTGCGTTGCCTGCGCCTCTCTGGTGCCAGTGACCCGGCCGGGGGCTGAAACCGCTGCCCATTTCCGACAGCTTTCCCGCCCCGAGGTCGCAGAAGACCCGTGACGGCGGGCCAGTCCTGTCCTATCTGCCGTAAGGCGAACAGGACGGAAGGAAGAGGGTCATGGCCTATCTGCTCGGTGTGGACACGGGCGGCACCTATACGGATGCAGCGATCATCGACGAGGCGGCGCAAAGCGTTATCGGTGCGGCCAAATCCCTGACCACCCGGCACGATCTGGCCATCGGCATCGGCGGCGCGGTGGATGCGGCGCTGGAAGGGGCCGGGATCGGGGCCGATCAGATCGCGCTGGTGTCGCTGTCGACAACACTCGCCACCAATGCACTGGTTGAAGGGCAGGGCGGGCGCGTAGCGCTGGTCTCGATCGGGTTCACGGAAAAGGATCTCGACCGGGGCGGGCTGACCGAGGCGCTTGGGCGGGACCCTCTGGTGTCAGTTGCGGGGGGGCATGGTCATGACGGACGAGAGGCCGCCGCACTGGACGAGGCCGCGCTTTTGGCAGAGGTGATCCGGCTCAAATCAGAGGTGGAAGCCTTCGCCGTCGTCTCCCGCTTCGCCACCCGCAACCCCGCCCATGAAAAGCGCGCGCGCGACCTGATCGCGCGGGAAACCGGGCGGCCCGTGACCTGTTCCTATCAGCTGTCGGCCAAGCTCAATGGCCCCAAACGAGCGCTGACGGCGCTGCTGAATGCACGGCTCGTCGGCTCCATCGCGCGGCTGGTGGCGGCCTGCGAGCGGCATCTGGCGAAGCTGGGGATTTCCGTGCCGCTGATGGTGGTGCGGGGGGACGGGGCGCTGATTTCGGCGGCCATGGTCAAGGAACGGCCTATTGAAACCATCCTTTCCGGTCCCGCCGCCAGCCTTGTCGGTGCGCGCTGGCTGACCGGGGAGCGCGATGCGCTGGTCTCTGACATCGGCGGCACCACCACCGACGTGGCGCTCCTGCGCGATGGATTGCCAGAGATCGACCCCGAGGGTGCACTGGTTGGCGGCTTCCGCACCATGGTCGAGGCGGTGGCGATGCGCACCACCGGGCTTGGCGGCGACAGCGAGGTGCATGTTCTGTCCGAGGGCTTGCAGGGCGGCGTGCGGCTCGGCCCCCGGCGGTTGATGCCGCTGTCATTGCTGGCCCATGACCACCCAGACATGGTGATCGAGGCGCTGGAAAAGGCGCTGAATGCCGAGGTTGCGCTGGACTATGCCGGCCGCTTCGTGGTGCCGATGGCGGGCGATCCGGCTGGCCTGCCGCCTCGTGATGCGGCGCTGCTGGAGCGGATCACCGGCCCGATGCCGGTGCAGGGCCTGTTGAAATCCCGGCTGGAAGGCGCGGCGCTGGACCGGCTGGTGGCCCGCGGGCTGGTGATGCTGTCGGGTGTCACGCCGTCGGATGCCAGCCACGTTCTGGGCACCCTCACGGATTGGAATACGGAGGCTGCCCGTCTGGGGCTGGAGCTGATGGCGCGCAAGCGCGGGGGCAGTGGTAACCGGCTGGCCAATGGGGCCGAAACACTCGCCCGGATCATCGTCGATCAGCTGACAGAACAGACCGTAGATTGCCTGCTGGAAGCAGCCTTTGCCGAGGATCGCGCATTTGCCGACCATGCCCCGGCCACCTTGGCTCGCCACGTTTTGACCCGCTCGGGCCTGACCCCGCATCGGGGGATCGTGGAATTGACCACGCGGATCGGGGTGCCGGTCATCGGGCTCGGGGCGTCGGCCCCCAACTATTACCGTGCGGTTGGCGAGCGGCTCGATTGTCGTATGATCCTGCCGGAACATGCCGGTGTCGCCAACGCCATCGGCGCGGTGGTGGGGCAGGTGCGGCAGGTGGTGTCTGGCGTCGTGACCAGCGCGGGCGAGCGCCGGTATACCGTGCATCTGCCGGAAGGGCCGACCCTGTTCGCGGACCGCGACGCGGCGCTCGATGCCCTACAGGCAACCCTGTCGGATCAGGCCAGCGACCGGGCGAGACGCGCCGGGGCAGAGGACCTGACCCTGACCCATAGCCGCAACGTCCGCGAGGTCGAGATCGAGGGAAGGTCGATGTTCGTAGAGGCGGAAGTGACCGTCACGGCCACCGGCCGCCCCCGCATCGCCCATGGCTGAGATCAGTCGCAGGCGGCTGTGACAATCACCTCGACCTTCAGCACGTCGCGGGCGAGCTTTGCTTCGCCGCAGGCGCGGGCGGGCGCGTGGCCCTCGGGCACCCAAACATCCCAGACGGCGTTCATCTCGGCGAAATCGGCCATGTCCGACAGCCACACGATGGCCTGAAGGATACGGTCGCGCGACGATCCGGCCTGTTCCAGCAGGGCGTCCACACGCGCAAGGCAATCCTCGGTCTGTTCGGTCACGCTGTCGCCTGCGCCGACCTGACCACAGAGGTAGGCAACGCCGTTATGTTTGACGATTTTGCTCATGCGCTGGCCGGTCTCGATCCGCTCGATCATATCATTCTCCTTCCGGGTCCGTTGCCCCTGTCTCGGCCATTGCCGCGAGTTCCGCAAGGGTCACAGGTTTCAGGGGCGGGCGGATGCGATAATAGCCGGTGACATCAGGGCTTTGCCCGGTCGTATCGGACAGGATGGCTGTCACCATCAGCCCGCAATAGCGACCCTGACAGGGCCCCATGCCCGCACGGGTGAAGCTTTTGGCCTGATTGGGGCCAAGGCAGCCGAGCTTGGCCGTGCGCCGGATCTCGCCTGCCGTGACCTCCTCGCAGCGGCAGATGAGTGTGCTGTCGGCCGGGGCGAGCGCTTCCGCAAAGGGGGGATAGGCTGCGTCAAGGAAAGGTCGAATGGCCAGCTCACCCGACCGGGCGCGGAAGAGCGTCTTGGCCCGGCTGTCCCGCTCTGCCGCTGTCAGGTGCCCGGCCTCCTCCGCCAGTTTCAGCGCCGCCAGACGACCCGCGATTTCAGCCGCCATCGCCCCGCCGATCCCGGCCCCGTCGCCTGCAATGAAGACGCCGGGTCGGTCGGTGCTGCCCCACCTGTCCAGAACCGGGGTGAAGGCCTGTTGTGCGCTGGACCATCGGTGGCTGACCCCAAGGGAGCGGGCCACTTGCGTGTTCGGCACAACGCCATGATGCAGCAGGACCGTGTCGCAGGCGATGCGGTGATCCTCGCCCCCTGAACGGAAACAGAGGGCCTCGGCCTTGTCCGTGCCCTCCACCTTCAGCCTGTCTGCCCCGGTGACCTGTTTCACCCCGGCGCGGCGAAGCTCCAGCAGCAGCCCAAGCCCCTTCGCCAGACCACGCCAGCCTCGCAGGGCGCCGGGCAGGTGCCGCATGGCGCGCGTCAGATCACGGCGCGTTTGCGTTTCGACAAGCGCCAGCGGCGGATACCCGGCCCGGACCATCTGCGCCGCGACGAGGTAGATCAGCGGCCCGCTGCCGGCCAAAACCGCCCGGTGTGGTACAATGCCTGAGCCTTTCAGCAGGATTTGCGCAGCGCCTGCGGTCATGACGCCGGGCAGGGTCCAGCCGGGCAGGGGCACGGGGCGTTCCAGCGCGCCGGTGGCGATGAGCACCCTTTGCGCGCTTGCCTGAGCGGCGGTGCCATTGGCGGTGTAGGACAGCCGGAACCCGTCTTCGACGGCCCAGACAACGGCCCCGTGGATGTGTTGTACGCCGCTCTCGGCCAATGCTGTCGTCAGGCCCCTGCCGTGGGAATAGTCCGCCCCCAGAATGCGGGCGCGATCCGGTCTGAGACGGGTCACATCGCGGTAGATCTGGCCGCCGGGCCGGGGCTGCTCGTCCAGCAAGACCACGCGCAGGCCCGCCTTTTCGGCGACAACAGCCGCCGCCATCCCAGCCGGGCCTGCCCCGATGATCGCAAGATCGACCTCAGCCATGGGTGGTCCCTTTGGGGCGTGTTATCACCATTCCTTCGGTCACAGGCAGCATGCAGGCCTGACGCTGGATGCCGTCGATCTGCAGCAGGCAGTCGAAACAGGCCCCCATCATGCAAAACGGTGCACGGGGGACACCGGAGACTGGCGTCTCGCGAAAGCTCCGGACCCCGGCGGCCAGTAGCGATGCGGCCAGGTTTTCGCCCTCGGGCAGCATCAGTTCCGTGCCATCGAGTTGCACGGAGACGAGCCGTTCCGGACGGGACAAAGCAACAAAGGGGCTGTCGGCGGGCATGACGGTTTCCAGACGGGCAGGGGGCCGCACGACAACTCGTAGCGCAATGCGATACGCAGCGTCTACCGATCACCGTCGCCTAGTGTCCGTAATAGGCCGTATAGATCCCGACACCGCCCACCAGAACGAGGCTCAGCGCCCAGACAATATCGAGGTTGAACCAGGTACGAGACAGGAACTTCAGGCCGAGCCACAGGTAGATGATCACGGCGATGATCCCGCCTGCCAGTGTCATTGCGAGGGTGTGGACAAGAGCCACGACAAAAGCGGTCAGCACGTTCTGGCCCATCAGGGCCTGCGCGGCCTCGTGCCCCTCGGTCGGGCCTGCGTCAATGCCGCAGATGCCCAGATAGATCGGCACCAGCATAAGCCCCGCCCCATGGGCGAGAGCGGCCAGGAACGACCACAGCGCCAGCCGCGCGGGATGCACGCGGGCGAGGAAACGGGGGTGTTTGCGGTTGATCAGCAGGTAGATGCCCATGGCCACAACCAAAGCGCCCGCACCGATGCGGATCTGCATTTCCCAGCTGACCAGCGCGGTCATCAGGGAAAAGGGCAGCAGGATCGCCGTCATCGACAGGAAATGCCCTGCGGCCAACGCCACAAGCGCCTTGCCCATGGCGCTGCGCTTGCCCTCCATCAAGGCGGCGGACACGGCAAGGGGCCAGCCCATGCCGGGATTCACCCCGTGATAGAGGCCAGACAGAATGACGGCCCCCCAGAGGGCCGTCAAAGTGGTCATATCCGTGCCCATTCAGACGTTCGGATAGCAGAAGCTGTCGGTCGAGCAATCACCGCCTTCCAGACGGATCTGATGCGCGCGCAGGCCTTCGGGGAAGTTGATGTAGAAATTCGGGTCAAGCTCCAGTCCGCCATTCTCACCCACATTCGCCATGACCATCTGGCCGCCTTCCGCACCGGGATAGAACTGCTCATCCCAGGTGGAATAGAGCGAGTTGGTCCAGTAAACCCGCTTGCCGTCGCGGCTGACCTCGACCATCTGCGGGCCGAAGGCGAACTCGCCACCGCCCGGATGCTTGGCGTTGCGCGCGATGCCGCCCAGTTCCACCTTGCCGGCAAGCTTGGGGTTCATCGGGTCGGAAACGTCATATTGGTGCATCTCGCCCAGGCCCCAGCAGGCGACGTAGAGATACTTGTCGTCCAAGCTAAGGTCGATATCCGTCACCAGCGGCGGCACGGCGGCAAAGCCCTGCAACAGCGGCGGCAGGTTCTCCGGGTCCTCGGGACGGGGGTCGATTGTGATGGTCTTCTTGGCCTGCCAGGTGCCGTCCTCGCCCCGCCACCAGGTGAAGATCGCGCCTTGGAGGTTGGTGGTGTCGACCACGACGCCGCAGAAGCCGTAGGATTTCTTGGGGTCATGGGCGGGCCGGATTTCCAGCGCCATCTGGTGGTTTTCACCAAGGTCGATGGTCTGGATGTTCTTGCGCTTGCGCAGGTCCCAGAAATGGATCGAATGGCCATATTTGTTGGACAGCAGATCCTCGGCCACGATGCCGTTCTCGAACTGCGGCGGCAGGCCCCATTCGGAACTGACCATGTAATCCTGCGGCAGGTTCCACCAGAAATCGTAATGCTTGTCCTGCGGGCCACGGTCCATTTCGTATTGGCCGATGATCTCGAAGGTTTCGCAATCCATGATGAAGATGCCCGGAGGTCCGTCGGTGCCATCCTCGCCGCCGCCACCGAGCGTCGAGACATAGATGCCTTCGGGACCGCAATGGATCGTGTGGGGGCGGGAATAGCCGGTCTTGGCAAAGACTTCCTCAGGCTCGATGATCTTGTGGATGCTGGCCTTCAGCGGGTCCTTCACATCGATGACATAGATCCGGGAGGACCGGATGCCCGGAACGATGAGGTAGCGCCGCTCAAGGAAGGCGTGGCCGGTCAGGGGCGACAAGGACGACGAACAGGCGTTCCAGCCGAAATGGTGAAATTCGTCGCCCTTGTAGGGCATCATCACCGTGTGAACGATGGTGCCGTAGCTGTCGGATTTGGGGTCGAGATCGACCACGGCGATCCCGTCGGGCTGAGAGCCGTCGGGGCTCAGCATCACGGTAAAGCCATAAGTTTCCACCGGGGCCTGCATGGCAAGCTGCGCGGTGGCGTGGAATGTCGGATCCGGTCTAAGTGTCATTTCTTCCTCCCTTGAATGAACAATGCCCGTTTGGGCGAGACGTGAATTTCCTTCCCTTGTTGTCGCGGTGCGGCGCGGGTCTCCTCAAACCTCGGCTACGTTGCAAAGTTGGATGGCACCGCTGACGCGGTTGGCCAGATCAATGAGTTTCATGCCGATCTCGGCGCGGTAGTCTGTTCCGAACCGGCGGATCGGCCCGACAGCGCCGACGCTGAAGGTCGCCCCGATATTCCCAACGGATACGGGGGCCGCGACACTGGCGATCCCCAGGTCGATCTCCTGATCGCAATCGGCAAATCCGCGCTGGACGATGCGGGCGAAGTCGGCACGCAGATCAGCTTCGGTGGTCTTGGTGTGTTCCGTATAGGCCTTGAGTGTGCCGTTGATGATGCACGCCTGGAATTCCGGCTCGGTGAAGGCGGCGATGGCCTTGGAGCAGGAACAGGCATGCATGGGACGCACGCCCAGCCCGGGATGTATGAAGGCGCGGGCCGGGTCATCGGGCGTTTCCACATGGATGATTTCCACCTGGCTGTTGCGGAACCGGGCCAGGAACACGGTTTCGTTAAAGTTCACCGCAGCCGCCTTCAGCAGGGGGGCCGCGGCCTTGCGCACGTCGATATCGGACTTGCCAAGAAGGGCGATGCGAATGAGCCGCTCACCGATCACCACACGCCCGTCATCGGCAGGAGAGTCCACCAGCCCCTGATCCTGCAGCGTCTGCATCAGCCGGTAGCAGGTGGGTTTCGGCAACCCCGTTGCTTTCTGGATCTCGCTCGCGGAAACTGGACGCCCGGCAACGGCGACAAGCTCCAGAATGGCGATCAGGCGGTCCAGATGCATGTTGACGGAATCATTCCATGTTGCGAGACTTAGTCTCAAATCATGATAACTCGCTTTCAAAAATCAAGATAAATCTGGGAGAGATGTCACATGCGCACGAGAGCGGCGGTTGCTTTGGAGGCTGGGAAGCCTCTGGAGGTAATGGAGGTGAACCTTGAGGGTCCGAAGGCGGGCGAGGTTCTGGTGGAGATCAAGGCGACGGGGATTTGTCATACGGATGAGTTCACGCTCTCGGGCGCGGACCCGGAGGGACTCTTCCCCGCCATTCTGGGCCATGAGGGTGCGGGCGTGGTCGTGGAATGCGGCCCTGGCGTGACCAGCCTCAAGCCCGGCGATCATGTGATCCCGCTCTACACGCCCGAATGCCGCGAATGCGAGTATTGCCTCAGCGGCAAGACCAACCTCTGCCAGGCCATTCGCGTGACGCAAGGCCAGGGGCTGATGCCCGACGGCACGACGCGGTTCTCGATGCTCGATGGCACGCCGATCCTGCATTACATGGGCTGTTCGACCTTCTCGAACCACACCGTCCTGCCGGAAATCGCGCTGGCCAAAGTGCGCCCCGACGCACCCTTCGACAAGATCTGCTACATCGGCTGCGGCGTGACCACGGGGATCGGCGCGGTGATCAACACCGCCAAGGTCGAGATCGGCGCGCGGGCGGTGGTCTTTGGCCTGGGCGGCATCGGGCTGAACGTCATCCAGGGGCTGCGTCTTGCCGGGGCCGACCAGATCGTCGGCGTCGATCTCAACCCCGACAAGGTCGAGATGGCCAAGCGCTTCGGCATGACCGATTTCGTCAATCCGAAAGAGGTCGAGGGCAGCATCGTCACCCACCTGGTGGAGCTGACCGGCGGCGGCGCGGATTATTCCTTCGACGCGACCGGCAACGTGCAGGTGATGCGCGACGCGCTGGAATGCGCCCATAAGGGCTGGGGCGAGTCGATCATCATCGGCGTGGCGCCCGCGGGGGCCGAGATTTCCACCCGGCCCTTCCAGCTGGTCACCGGCCGCGTCTGGCGCGGCACGGCCTTCGGCGGCGCACGGGGCCGGACGGACGTGCCCAAGATCGTCGACTGGTACATGGACGGCAAGATCGAGATCGACCCGATGATCACCCACACGCTTTCCCTCGACGACATCAACAAAGGCTTCGACCTCATGCATAAAGGCGAGTCGATCCGGTCCGTCGTCGTGTATTGATCCGGGACCACCGGACCCCTGTGTCACTTAAAACAAGCGCCCGCCGGATCATCCGGCGGGTGCTTCCCTTACATCCCTGACCGGGCGCGCAGCACGCCACCGGGTCCACAGCGTCGGCATTTTCGCATGGGCGCGGGACAGGGGCCGAAGCGCGTGCGTCAAGAGGCGGTCGGCGTCCTGCTGTCCTGCACCACATCCCAACCAAGATCTGCCGACAGTCCCTGCGCGATCCGGGCGATCCGGGGGCCGAGCTCTTCGCGGAACGCCGAAGTGAACACGCGCGTCGATCCCGTCGCACCGATAGACAGCGTGGCCCCCGGACCGCGCGGCGCAAGCGGGGCCGCGACCGAGCACATGCCGCGCTCGATCTCTTCCACGCATTCGGCAAAGCCGCGCTGGCGGATGATGTCGAACTCGGCTTCCAGATCCTGAACGCTCGTCAGGGTAAACTCGGTATAGGCGCGCAACCGGCCCTCCATCTCGCCGGTCGGAAAGACATCCGGCGAAAAGGCGGCGACGGCCTTGGAACAGGAACAGGCGTGCAACGGCCGCTTGCCGAGGCCGGGATGCAGATAGGACACGCCCGTGTCCGGGGTTTCCACATGGATGATCTCCACCGACCTGCCGCGCAGGCGTGACAGGAAGAACGCGACGCCAATCTCGGTGGCGGCCTGCTTCAGAACCGGGGCGATCAGATCCAGCAGCGCGCGGTCTGACTGGTCGCTATGCGTTATCCGCTTCAGTCGGGTGCCGAGCGTGAAACGCCCCCCCCCGACCGGTTCCAGCAGCCCAACCCCGACAAGATCCTGCACCAGCCGGTAGGCGGTCGGTTTGGGCAGGTCCGAATGGGCGCAGATCTCGGCCACCGTGGCCGTGCCTTTCTGGCCGACGATTTCGAGAATGAGGGTGAGGCGTTCGAGATGCATATTTTTTACTTTGTGAGAATCTAATTCTCGATGTACGAGAAGTATGTCTTGGTCGCAAGGGAGGAATGTGATGATGGACGGCGCATGTTGCGGACCGGGCTATGCAAGCCCGGCCGAGGCCATCAAGGCCCCCCGCGAAAAACTGCTCTACACGATTGCCATCTACACCGGCACCGGCATTCAGAAACCGGATTACCTTGCGACGGTGGATGCGGACCCCGACAGCCCGACCTATAGCCAGGTCATCCACCGGCTGGAAATGCCCGGCATCGGGGACGAGCTGCATCACATGGGCTGGAATGCCTGTTCCTCCTGCCACGATGACAGCTCGATGGCGCGCAAATACCTGCTGGTTCCGGGCGTGCGGTCGAACAATATCCACGTCATTGACACGGCGACCGATCCCTATGCGCCGCGCCTGCACAAGGTAATCGACGGCGCCGAAATCAAGGCTAAGGCCAATCTCAGCGGTCCTCACACCGTGCATTGCCTCGGGTCCGAGATCATCATCTCGTTCCTTGGCGATGCGAAGGGCGAGGCGCCGGGCGGCTATCTGCACCTGAACAAGGATTTCGAGATCGTCGGCCGGTGGGAAGAGACCATGGGTGACATCAAGTTCGGCTATGATTTCTGGTATCAGCCCCGCCACAACGTGATGATCAGTTCCGAATGGGCCGCGCCGAACACCTTCATGCCGGGCTTTGATCTGGAAGAGGTCGGTCACCTGAAATACGGGCGCGAGCTGCATATCTGGGATTTTGAGAAACGAACGCCAATCGAAAGCATGTATCTGGGCGAAGACGGGCTGATCCCGCTGGAGGTCAAGTTCCTGCACGATCCCGACAGCACCCATGGTTTCTGCGGCGCGGCGCTGTCCACCAACGTGATCCATTTCTGGAAGTCCGAGGCAGGCAAATGGGAATGGGAAAAGATCATCGACGTGGACAACGAACCACATCCCGAATGGCCGATCCCGGTGCCGGGCGTGATGAGCGCGATCCTCGTGTCGATGGATGACAAGTACCTCTATCTCAACAACTGGTTGCATGGCGACATGCGCCAGTATGACATCACCGATCCGCATAACCCGAAACTGACCGGTCAGGTCTGGATGGGCGGGCTTCTGGGCAAGGCGCCCCAGGTCAATGGCGTCGACGTTGCGGGCGGGCCGCAGATGTTCCAGCTCTCGCTGGATGGCAGGCGCCTCTATGTGACCACGTCGCTGTTTTCGACATGGGACAACCAGTTCTACCCCGAGATCCGCGAAAAGGGCGGGGTCATGGTGATGATCGATTGCGATGTGGAAAACGGCGGCATGACGATCAACCCCGATTTCATCGTCGATTTCGGCAAGGAACCGAACGGGCCGAGCCGCTGCCACGAAACCCGCTACCCCGGTGGCGACTGTACCAGCGATATCTGGCTGTGACCGAAACCCGGACCATCACGCTCGCCAATAGGGGCGGTGCGACCTATCGGGTCGAGGCGCGCCGCCCGCTGCTCGATACCCTGCGCGAACAGGGGGTCGATCTGCCTTATGGCTGCAAATACGGCGGCTGCATCACCTGCGCGGCCAAACTGACCGCGGGCGAGGTGGATCAGCGCCGTCAGGTGGCCCTGAACAATCGACAGATCGCCAATGGCTATGTTCTGCTATGCGTCGCCCGCGCCGTCACCGATTGCACGTTGGAGATCGGCGTCGACAGTCATGACAAGCTGTACCGCAATCCGTTTCTGGACCCGCTGGAGCCGCATGAGCTGAAGGCGGATATCGCCACGTCCCGGCGCTCGGTCAGCGATGCCGCAGGACAAGAGAAAAAGGACCAATGACATGCCGGCAACTGCGCTTGACGAGCTTTACGACTACGACCAGACCTTCCTTGCCGACATCCTGAAATCGGTCAGGACCATCGCAATGGTGGGTGCCAGCGCCGACAAGACCAAGTTCAGCTATGGCGTGCTGCGGGTTCTGCATGAAACGGGGTACGACATGATCCCGGTCAACCCCAACCCGAACCTGACCGAGATCCGCGGCATTCCGGTGTTTCATTCGCTGGAGGAGATCGACCGTCCGGTCGACATGGTCGAGGTCTTCCGCCCCAAGGAAGAGCTCTATGCCATTACCGAACAGGCGATTGCGATCGGGGCCAAGGTGCTGTGGGGGCAGATCGGTGTCTATGATGACCGGGCGGCGGCGCTGGCCGATGAGGCCGGCCTCAAGGTGGTGATGAACCGCTGCCCCAAGATCGAGCTGTTCCGCCCGTTCTGGAAACCCCGCCTCGATCTTGCGATCTGATCCCGGACGCTGCCTGTGATCGCGATCCGCTCAGCGATCCGAGCGGATCATGTCAGCGGCCTTTTCGGCGATCATGACCGTGGGCGAATTGGTGTTGCCCGAGGTGATCGTCGGCATGATCGAAGCATCGACGACGCGCAGCCCGTCCATCCCGTGGACCTTCAGCCGTGCATCCACGACCGCGCCGGGGTCGTGGCCCATGCGGGCGGTGCCCACGGGGTGGAAAATGGTCGTGCCGATCTGGCCTGCGGCCTCGATTAGCTCGGCCTCGGACACGTATTCGGGGCCGGGCCGGATTTCCCGAGGCTTGAACTGCGCCAGCGGGGCCTGTGCCACGATCCGGCGGGTCAGCGCGATGGACCGCGCGGCGGTGATCCGGTCGGCCTCGGTAGACAGGTAATTGGGCCGGATCGCGGGGGCGTCCTTCGGATCGGGGGATTTCAGCCGAACGTCGCCGCGTGACCCGGGCCTGAGGTTGCAGACAGACGCGGTGAAGGCCGGGAACGGGTCCAGATCCTCGCCGAATTTTGGCAGGGACAGCGGCTGGACGTGATATTCCAGATCGGGTGTTTCCAGCGCGGGATCCGACTTGGCAAAGGCCCCGAGTTGAGAGGGCGCCATCGACATCGGTCCCCGGCGTCTCAGCGCATAGTCCAGCCCGATCCTGGCCTTGCCGAAAAGGGTGGAGGCCATCTGGTTCAGCGTCTTCACGCCTTCCACCCGGTAGGACAGGCGCAATTGCAGATGGTCCTGCAGGTTGCCGCCGACGCCTTCCATGTCATGTGCCACGGCGATCCCGTGATCCTGAAGATGCTGCCCCGGCCCGATCCCCGACAACATCATGATCTGCGGCGACCCGATCGCACCTGCCGACAGGATCACCTCTCGCCCCGCTTTCGCCATCGCGGGCTGACCGTCCTTGAGGAAGCGGATGCCGGTGGCCTTGCGACCCTCCAGCATCAGCCCCTGCGCCTGCGCGCCGGTCAGCACGGTCAGGTTCTGCCGGTCGTTGGCAGGCCGCAGAAATCCGCGCGCCGTGGACCAGCGCCAGCCGCGCCGCTGGTTGACCTGGAAATAGCCCACGCCTTCGTTGTTGCCCCGGTTGAAATCGTCGGTGCGCGGGATGCCCGCGGCCTCGGCGGCGTCTGCGAACCGGTCGAGGATCTCCCAGCTCAGCCGGGGCTGTTCCACCCGCCATTCGCCACCTGCGCCGTGGTGCTCGCTTGCACCGGCGAAGTGATCCTCGGATTTCAGAAAATAGGGCAGCACATCGTCCCAGCCCCAACCGGCATTGCCCATCTGCCGCCACTGGTCATAATCGCGGGCCTGTCCGCGCATGTAGATCATGCCGTTGATCGCCGAACATCCGCCTAGAATGCGCCCGCGCGGGTAGAGGATCGACCGCCCGCCAAGGCCCGGTTCCGCCTCGGTCTGGAACATCCAGTCGGTCCGCGGGTTGCCGATGCAATAGAGGTAGCCCACCGGGATCTTGACCCAGATGTAGTTGTCCCGGCCCCCGGCCTCCAGCAGCAGAACGCTGACGCGCGGGTCTTCGGACAGGCGATTGGCCAGAACACAGCCCGCCGTGCCCGCGCCCACGATCACGTAGTCGAACTGTCCGTAGTCTTTCATCTGCAAGCCCCTCGCCGTTTCTGGCAGAGTTCCCCATTTTTCCAGCGGGGTAAACGGGGGACATGCACCCCCGCGCTACAACACCGAAGGCAGCCAGAGAACAATCGCCGGGAACATGATCAGCACCACGACGCGCACGATCTCGGCCCCGAAGAAGGGCATGACGCCCTTGAATGTGTCGATCATCGGGGTGTCCTTGGCGAGCGCCGATATGACGAAGACGTTCATTCCCACGGGGGGCGTGATCAGCCCCAGCTCGACCACAATCAACGCCAGTATCCCGAACCAGATCTTCAGCTCCTCCGTGCTCATCCCGAAGCCGGTATCGGGGCCGAAGGCGTAAAGCCCGCCATTGAGCTCGACCAGCACCGGCCAGAAGAACGGGATGACCAGCAGGATCATCGACAGCGAATCCATCAGGCAGCCCAGAAGCACGAGCGCGATCAGAAGCAGGATCAGCACCGTCATCGGTTCAAGGCCGGAACTGGAGATCCATTCCGCCGTGGCCTGCGGCATCCGGATGCGGGACATGAAGATCTTCATCAGTTCCGCCCCCAGAAGGATCAGGTAGATCATGCCGGTGGTCTGTGCGGTTTCCTTGAGGCTGTCGATGGTATCGGCCCAGGACAGGCTGCGCCGTGCCAGCCCGTAGACCGCCACCAGAAACACCCCCATGGCCGCGCCGGGGGTGGGGTTGTAGAACCCGCCATAGATACCGCCGAGGACGAGGGCGAAAATACCGACCACGGGCAGGACGCCAAGCGTGGCGGCGATGAATTCGGCCCGGTCAGTCGCGCCACCCTTGGGGCCTGCCTCTGGCCGGATCAGCACGTAGAGAAGGATGGTAACGAGGAAGAAGAATACCGCCATGATGCCGGGGATCATCGCGGCCATGAACATCGTTACGATATTGGCCTCGACGATGATCGAATAGATGATCAGCACGACCGAGGGCGGAATGAGGATGCCAAGCACGCCGCCTGCCGCGAGCGACCCGGTGGCCAGCGACCCCGAATAGTTGAAGCGCTTGAGCTCCGGCAAGGCGATGCGGCCCATGGTCGAGGCTGTGGCCAGCGACGATCCCGACACCGCGCCAAAGCCCGCGCAGCCTGCGATGGCGGCCATGGCGGTGCCGCCCGGTGCCCATCCCAGCCAGGCATTCGCGCCCCGGAACAGTGCCTTGGACAGACCGACGCGCGATGCGATGGCCCCCATCAGCACGAACATCGGCACCACTGACAGCCCGTAATTGGAAAACTGTCCATAGGCCAGCGTCTTGAGCTGGTTCAGAACCGTGAACGGCCCGTTCATCAGGACCGTGCCGATACCTCCGACAAGGATCATCGCATAGGCGATCGGCATACGCATTGCGATCAGCAGGATCAGAACGACCAGGCTGACCAGCCCAAGGGTGATGGGATCAAGCATAGGGTGTCAGTTCCCGCCCCGGGTCGTCTTGCCGAGGTTTTCGATGAGCGTGATGAACGAAGCCAATGCCAGCAGAGCCAGCGACAGAAGACAAGGCAGGTAGGCCCACCAGATCGGCACCTGCAAGATGGCGGTGGTATAGTTGTACTGGCGCTGGCTCAGCATGCCGCCATACATCGCGTAGAGCAGCAGAATACCGAAGATCAGGGCCACGACCGACGCAACCAGCGCGAAGATGGCGATCCAGAGGGGCGAGGCGCGCGAGGTGAAGATATCGGCGCTGACATTGGCGCCCGAGATCTGGCAATAGGGCAGGAAGGCGAATGCCGCGATGGCGATGCCCATCTGGGTCAGTTCGAAGTCGCCCTGAAAGGTGATGGCCGCCTCGGGAAACAGGATTTCCCAGAAGGCCAGCGCGCTGACCACGGACCAGACATTCATCAGCACGACGGCCAGCACCATGACCCCACCCAAGATGGCCCAGGTGGTGATCACGGTTTCCGCCGCACCGGTCCATCCGGTGCGACGGGTATCCTGGGCAACCGCCTCCATCACATGTCGGAAGCGTTGGCGGCGATGGCGGCGCGGGCATGCTCGACCAGTGCGGCGCCGTCGATGCCCATGCTGGACACCTCTTCGATCCAGCGATCGACGACCGGTTCCAGGGCGGCCTGGAATGCGGCGGTTTCATCGTCGGTCAGGGTGACATGGGTATTTCCCGCGTTCACTGCCATGTTGATGCCGAAATCATCCGAGGCACGCCAGATTTCGCCCACATGGCCCCACCATTCGCGGTTAGACGCCTCGCGGAACGCGGCCTGGATATCGTCGGGCAGGCTGTTCCAGCGGTCGGCATTCATCGACACCTGGAAGGTCGTTGTGCCGAAGCGGGCCATGTCGGCGCCTTCGATCTGGTATTCGGTCTGTTCCTGAATGCGCAGCGGCGGGATGATTTCCCACGGGATGAAGGCCCCATCCACGACACCGGTTTGCAGCGCCTGCGGCAGTTCCGGCACCGGCATGGCGACGGGCGTCGCGCCGAGCGCCTCGATGATCCATGCCCCCGTGCGGGTGGGAATGCGCATCCGAAGGCCATCCAGATCGGCGGGGCTGCGCACCTCGCGGTTGACCATGTGAATACCCTGGCCGGCATGGACATGCAGGAACATCACCTCAACGCCCTGATACTCCTGACGCAGGTCGCTTTCGAACATGTCGTACATGGCGAGATTGGTGGCCACGGGATCGTTCACGTAGACGAAGGGCAGTTCGAACACCTCGGTCCGTGGGAACAGACCGGGTGTATAGCCGTTCACCGTCCAGATCAGATCGACGACGCCGTCACGGGCCTGGCTGATCAGTTCGGGTGGACGGCCGCCGAGGGTCATGGCCGGGAAGATCTCGATATCGACCTGCCCGCCGGACAGTTCCTCGACGCGGGCGGCCCAGGGTTCCAGCATCTGGGTGTGGGCCGGGGCCTGCGCGCTGAGCAGATGGTGCAGGCGGAACGTGTGGTCCTGGGCGCTGACGCTGCTGGCCAGCCCCATGACAGCGGCGAAGGCGCCGATGGCGATGGTGGTTCTCATGTCTTTCCTCCCTTTGGTGGCTGGCTTTCGGAACTTGACCGGACCAGCTTTTCCACGGTTCAGTCAACCGCGAATTCTTGACGTTGTCACGCATCTGGTGCCCTGCGGGGCGCTAGATCTGCGTGTCGGGCAGGTGCAGAACCAGCCCGTCGAGTTCTTCCGTCACCGTGATCTGGCAGGACAGGCGGCTGGTGGGGGTCACCGTGCTTGCCGCAAATTCCAGCATATCCGCCTCGGTGTCTTCTGCCGGGCCTACCCGGTCTGCCCATTTATCCGCCACATGCACGTGGCATGTCGCGCAGGCCATGGCGCCGCCGCATTCGGCGGTGATCCCGTCGATTCCATGGGCCAGGGCGGTCTGCATGGCACTGTCGCCGATCCGGGCGTCAACCGTCCGGGATGTTCCCTGCGATGCAATGAAGGTGAGCCTTGGCATTATTTCGGCAATCCTTGCAGAGTTCAGTTCAGCCGGACCGGCAGGTTCAGCGGCCCGCGAAAGCCGAAGCCCTTCCAGACCACGGTTTCGGGCTGCACCAGTTCCATGTTCGGGAAGCGGTCGAAGATCATTGGAAGCATGATCTTCCCCAGCATCATTCGCGCCAGATGGGTGCCCATGCAGTGATGCGGGCCAGAGCCGAAACTCTGATGCGGGTTGCGGGCCCGGAAGGCGTTGAAAAGATGTCCGTCCTCGAACAGCTCCTCGTCATGGTTGGAGGACGCCTGACAGGTCATCACCACTGTCCCCTCGGGGATGTCGATGCCCCGGATCTGTGTGTCACGCGTGGCGCGGCGGGAACTGACCTGAATGGGCGCGACCCACCGGATCGCTTCCTCGAACGCAGAGCCCCACTGACCCGTGCTCCTGATCTCGTCCAACTGGTCGGGGTTGGTCAACAGGCCGTAAAGAACCGTCAGCAGAGCGTCGCGCGGCTCGTTGATGCCGCCGCCGATGGCGATCTTGATATTGGCGACGATCTGGCTCCACGCGATGGGATGGTCGGCATTCACCATCACGGATAGCGCGGTTTGATCGGGATTGGCGCGGTAATAGTCCGCCTTCTGTTCCATCAGGGCATCCATCGCCAGATGAGCGCGGTCTACCCGTTCGAACGGTTCATCGAACCAGCCGAAATTTCCCGCCCCGTCAATCAGCGCCTGCGACCAGAACTGCATATCGTCGTCGCTGGCCTCGGACAGGCCCAGAATATCCGCAAGGATTCGGGCGGCCAGCGGGCCTGCCAGCGTGGGGAAGAGGTCGACCACCTCGCCCTTCGGCAGACGGTCCAGATACTCGCCCGCCAGCTTTTCATAGGCCGGTCCCCAGAGCGTCTTCAGATTGCGTGGCGAGAAGGTGGGCATCATCGCATTTCGTTCGCGCAGATGCTCTTCGCCATCCTTGCGCATCAGCGTGTGGGCATGGAAGGCGCGTTTCATTGGGGTATCGGGGTCGTCGGAGGACCAGGTTTCGGGATCGTCCTTCACGGCACGGGTGTCGGCGGCTTTGGTCAGCATCACCCGGTTAACCGCCCTGACCGACACGATCGGGCTGTCTGCGCGCATCTGCCGATAGAACGGATAGGGGTTGTCGATCAATTGCGTGATCGTCACCGCGTCATTGACGGGTGCCAGCGGCATGACGAGATCCTCCCTTCGCGTCCTGTACGTCCCGGCTTATCTTGCCTTGTCGGATCGAACAACTTAATGGACTTGATCGACTGGATCGAATTTATTGATAGGCTGGCAGATGAAAGCACTGAACATTGATTTCGCCGATCTGCGCACCCTCCGGCTGGTGCATGAACACCGGTCCTTCTCGGTTGCCGCGCAGGTGCTTGGCGTGAACCAGTCGGCGGTCAGTTACACGATCGAGAAACTGCGCCGTATCTTCGACGATCAGCTGTTCTTCCGCCAGGGCACGCAGGTAGAGGCCACCGAACGCTGCTCGGCCATCGCGGTATCGGCGGAGTCGCTGCTTTCGGAGATAGAGCGGCTGGCGACGCCCGAGGCGTTCGATCCCACCGAAGCCGAGCATACCTTTACCATCGCCTGCAATTTCTACGAGCGGCAGTTGATCCTGCCGCTTGTCATGCGGCGGTTGCGGGACGAGGCGCCGAATATTCGGGTGGAAGCCATCAACTCGATCTCGCAGGGCCACCTGCAACTAAAACGGGGAGAGGCAGAGGTGTTGATCGGCCCTCTGATGACGGAACAGGCGGGCTTCTACTGCCGCAACCTGTTGGCCGAACGCTATGTCTGTATCATGGACCCGGCAAACCCGCTGGCCAATGCGCCCCTGACACTGGAAGCGTACCTCGCCGCGCGTCATGCGGTTGTGCTCTATGGCGGTGGCTGGCGGTCGGGCTATCTGCGTTACCTCGACCGGCTGGGACATGTCCTGAACCAGGTTCTAACAGTGCCAAGCCCTGCGGGGTTGAATCGCATCATCGAGGGAACGGATCTGATCTCGACGGTGCCCCGGCGCATCGGGGAAACCTTGGGGGGATCGGTTCAAATGGTCGATTGCCCCTGTCCTGCGCCATTCAATATCTCCCTGGTCTGGACCGAACGCACGCATCGGTCACCCATCCACTCCTGGTTGCGCGACCTGATCGCGCGAGAGGTGAAGCAGGCGCTTGGGGATGCCGCCTGAGAAATGCCTGGCATTGATGCTGATTGGCGAGATGTCAAATATTTCGGACCTCTGGGCCGGGCGGGCCTTTTCCTTTCCCTTTCGGCGCAATGCCCTGCCGGGCAGTGAACGTACCGCATCGCGCTTGAACGCGCTTGTCCCCAAGTTGGCCAGTTCGCCTCAGTTTTAGGGGCAACGCGTCAAGAAACATTTGGGGCACCTCTCCATGAGGGCTAAGGGGTGAGTTCACCGATAATGTCCATGAAGAGCTTGACGCCGCGGACGTTCGCACGCTCTTTCATACACGACGCGTAGCTCTCTGTGCCGGGCGATGCGTCGGAGAATGAAATGTATCGCAGTGCAGGATCGGAGCCTCTTTCATCGAGGCTGACGACCCCGATTCCAAAACCCGACCGGATGGCCTCATGCATTGTGTCTCGCGCGACCTCGATGACGACATTGGCGCGTACTCCGGCCGCGTCCATCATCTGTTCAAAAACCTGACGGGTCATTGATCCCTTTTCGCGAAGGACGAGACGCTGGCCATCGCATTCATTGATGGAAACACTGTCTCGGTGCGCTCAGGGGTGATCTGAATGGACCATCAACACGATCTCATGCGTCAATGAACGCAAAGTCCAAGCTGCCAACCTTCACCCTACGAAGAGTTTAAAAAGTGGACGAATGGCCGTTCTGGCGAAGCTGCGATGCGGTACTCGACCGGCCAGTGAAGGTCCGGTCTGTGCCATCCGCAACGATCGCCGAATTTGATGCACCAGAGCGTGCTTCAACTATTCGCTTGTGACTTGTCGGCAGATCCGAGTGGGTGTCTCGGTGTATGGAAACTGGTCACGTCCACCAGCCACCAAAGCCGTCGCGGACGCCCCGGTTCCCCTAGAACCGCTCGACCCAGGGCCGCACGGCGATCTCGTTTGTCCATGTGCTGCGGTCCTGGTCGATCAGGTGGCGGTAGGTGAGGGCGATGGCTTCGGGTCTCAGCATGGATCCGGGTTTGTCGTCCGGCTCTGACCGGCCGGGGTTCAGGATCATGCCGTCGATATTTACCCAGGCCACATGAATGCCCTTCGGGTGCAGCTCCCGCGCCATGCTTTCAGCAAGGCCACGCTGCGCGAACTTGCCCATGGCGAACGGGGCCGATTGGGGAAAGCCTTTGACCCCCGCAGAGGCACCGGTGAAGAGGATCGTCCCTTTCTTGCCGTCGATCTCTTCTGCCTCCAGCATGCGTTTCGCGGCGTGTTTTCCGGTGAGGAAGGCCCCGATGGCGGTCACCTCGACGGCATGGCGGACCTCGTCGGCCGATAACTCCGCAATCGGGCCTCTTGCCCGGGCGGAGGGGTTGTATATCACCACCCGAGGAGCCGAGGGCAGATCCGCGAAGAGGGCGGCGACGGCCGCTTCATCCGTGGCGTCCAGAAGTGCCGTCCGTGCCCCGGTTTCTTGGGCCAAAACCTGCATCTTGCCCGGGCTGCGCGCGGCCAGCGACAGGTCATGGTCCGACGCAAGGTTGCGCGCCAGGGCCGCCGAAAGCCCGTCACCCACCCCGATGATCACGGCTAAAGGTTTGGTCATCGATTTTCCCTCTCGATTACCCGCCGCGTACTTGACGCCAGAAAGCCCATCCAATAAGTCGTATCACGCTGAGCGGGCGTTGTGTAATGGTAAGACCTCAGCCTTCCAAGCTGATGATACGGGTTCGATTCCCGTCGCCCGCTCCAGGTTCCCGATCTGTTGGATCAAGAGATGTTCCACCCCATAGGGTATGGGGCGGAACCTGTTCTGTTTGCTTGGAAACCCGCGGTTGCCCTTGCACTACTGTGCTGACAGACATCCCTCGACCGAAGCCGCGATGCTTTGGATCAGGGCCGGGTAGAAACCTGCGCCGAGGGGAAGGTCCGACGCAAGAGGATCAATGATGGCGGTTGTCAGCTGCGCACCAGCCGCAACGGTTGCGACGAGGCCGGGGTTGAACTGCGGCTCGGAAAAGACACAGACCACGTCCTGTTCGGCAACCGCATCCCGGATCTCGGCCACGCGCGCCGCAGATGGGCTGCTGGCATCGCTCATGGAAATCGCCCCGGCGCTGGACAGGTTGAACCGCTGCTCGAAATACTGGAATGCATCGTGGAATACCACAAAGTTGCGGCTCGAGACCGGGGCGAGCCGGGTGGCGATTTCGGTATTCAGAGCGGCGATTTCCGCCTGTGCCGCCGCTGCATTGGTCCGGTAGGTATCGGCATTGTCCGGGTCCAGGCCGGACAGGGTTTCGGCGATTGCCGCGAGCCAGACCACCGCGTTTTCCGGGTCGAGCCATGCATGTGGATCGGCACCGTCATGGGCGTGCCCGTCATGCCCATCTTCATGGTCGTCATTTTCGTGTTCGTCATGGTCATCAAGGGCTTGCGCGTCCCGATCATGCTCGTCATGCTCGTCATGCTCGTCATGCTCGTCATGCTCGTCATGCTCGTCATGCTCGTCATGCTCGTCATGCTCGTCATGCTCGTCATGCTCGTCATGCTCGTCATGCTCGTCATGCTCGTCATGCTCGTCATGCTCGTCATGCTCGTCATGCGCGAATACCGCATCTTCCCGGAACTGGTGCACCACGGTGCCCTCGGTGTCCAGCAGCTCGACCACCACGGCCTGGCGGGCGAGGCTGTCCAGCGGGTCGTCCAGCCATGGGGTCAGGTCATGGCCGATCCAGAACACCGCATCCGCATCCTGCAAGGCTGCCGCCTGGGACGGGCGCAAAGCGTAGCCATGTGGCGAGGCACCGGGTTCGACCAGCAGCGCAGGCGTGCCGAGATCGCCCATTACCATGGAGACCAGCCCGTGAACCGGGGTGATATCCGTGGCCACGGAGGGAATGTCCGCCAGCGCGGCACTGGACAAAAGAAGCGACGGGATAAGGGCGAGAGATCGCATGGAAGCTCCATTGTTATCTTATAACATTACGTGGCTTGATAAACGTAATAACATCACCTATCAACCCCCCAATCGCCGCAGACGGAACCAGCCATGGACACGATCGGATTCGACAGCCACGACCATTCCGCCTGCCGCACCGGCGGGCTGGAAGCGGTCGAGGCACAGTGCAGGGAGCAGGGGCTGAACCTGACCCCGGTGCGCCGTCGGGTGCTGGAGATTCTGCTGGAGGAGCATCGCGCACTTGGGGCCTATGAAATCCTGGATCGACTCCGCGCAGAGGGGCTCGGCTCGCAACCGCCGGTGGCTTATCGCGCACTGGATTTCCTCACGGCCCATGGCTTTGCCCACAAGATCGAGCGTCTCAATGCCTTTACCGCCTGCACCCATCCCGGTGAAAACCACGCGCCGGTTTTCCTGATCTGCCGGATCTGCAATTCCGTGGCCGAGGGCATGGCCGAACCTGCGAAGGGCAATCTGGGGCGCGTTGCCGCCGAGACGGGGTTCAAGATCGAACGCACCGTGACCGAGGCCGAGGGTGTCTGCCCCAACTGCCAGAAGAAAGATGCCGCATGAGCCTTGTGGAAATGTCCGGGCTGAACGTTCAACTGGGCGGCCAAACGGTGCTGCACCATGTGGATTTCTCCATCGACCCCGGCGAGATCGTGACCATCGTCGGCCCGAACGGGTCCGGCAAATCGACGCTGCTTCGGGCCATCATCGGCGCGGTGGAGCCGAGTGCAGGCGCGGTCACCTGCAAGCCGGGGCTGCGGATCGGGTATGTGCCGCAAAAGCTGCATATCGACCCGACATTGCCGATGACCGTGCGCCGCTTTCTCGACCTGCCGCAGCAGGTGCGTGATGACGCCGCTCGCGATGCGCTGGACGAAGCCGGGGCAGGGGCCTTGTCGCGACGGCAGATGTCAGGGCTTTCAGGTGGTCAGTTCCAACGGGTGCTTTTGGCCCGCGCGCTTTTGTCGAAACCCGAGTTGCTGATCCTCGATGAGGCGACGCAAGGGCTGGATCAACCCGGATCGGCTGCGTTCTACCAGAAGATCGCCGAGGTGCGCGACCATCTGGGCTGCGCGGTTCTGATGGTCAGCCACGAATTGCATGTGGTCATGGCGGCCTCTGATCGGGTGGTCTGTCTCAACGGCCATGTCTGCTGTCAGGGGGAACCCGAGCATGTCGCCTCCGCCCCGGAATACCGGGCGCTGTTCGGCACCGGCACCGGCGGCGCGCTGGCGCTTTACCGGCATGAACATCATCACAGCCATGATCATGACCCTGACCACGCACATGAGGCCGCGGAATGACCCGGGGCCAAAACCCTTTACGCGACGCGGTCCGCGCGATCTGGAACGAGTTTGATCCGATCGGCGTTGCCGGAAGCGGGATCCAGGATGAGTATGATCATTATCTGGCCCATACAGAGACCCTGATCCGAGAAGGTGCGGACAGCTACAAGTTTCGCGAGTATCTCGAAGCCTGTGTTCACACCCGGATGGGGATGACTCCCAACGACTGGAACCGGGATCGGATCGCGCGGTACGCGGATCGGTTTGCCGCGCTTGCGCAAAGCCGGGGGGCGCTGCGATGACCCTGCTTGACGATTTCCTTGTCCGCGCGACTCTGGCGGGGCTTGGCCTTGTTCTGGCCGCCGCACCGCTTGGCTGTTTCGTGGTCTGGCGTCGCATGGCCTATTTCGGTGACGCCACGGCCCATGCGGCGATTCTGGGCGTTGCGCTGGCGCTGGCCTTCGACACATCCGTGTTTGGCGGGGTGCTGGTCGTGTCGCTGCTCATGGCCTTCACGGTGTCCAGCCTGTCGAACCGAGGCTATGCGATGGACACGCTTCTGGGCGTATTGGCCCATTCCGCGCTGGCCTTCGGCCTCGTGGCGGTATCCTTCCTGCACGGCGTGCGCGTTGACCTGATGGCCTATCTCTTTGGGGATATCCTTGCCGTGGGCGTCCCCGATCTCGCGGTGATCTGGGGCGGCGCGACATTGGTGCTGATGTTGCTGTGGTGGCGGTGGTCGGCGCTGTTGACAGCGACCTTGAACCCCGATCTGGCCTTTGCCGCCGGGATCGACCCGAGGCGGGAACAGCTGGTCCTGACCCTGGCGCTGGCGCTTGTCGTCGCGGTGGCGATCAAGGTGGTGGGCGTGTTGCTGATTGCAGCGATGCTGATCGTGCCGGCGGCCACCGCGCGTCCCTTCGCCACAACGCCCGAGCGCATGGCACTTGCCGCGATCGTGATCGGAGCGCTTGCCGTCATTGGCGGCCTGCAAGCCTCGCTTGAATGGGACACGCCGACCGGCCCTTCCATCGTGTGCCTCGCGGCCATCCTGTTCACTCTGTCCAGCATCGCCCAGGTCCTGTTCGGCAGAGCGCGCCCCTGATCCGTTCGACCGGCTGAGCGGCCTTCGGGGGCGGTGCCCACGGCCGCCCTTGGAGGAGTGGTCGGGGCTTTCCGCGCCGCGCCGATTTGCATCACCTCGGGGCCTTGTGCCGGGGGCGGTGGCGTTCTATCCCGTTTCAAGCGAAACAGGACCGGACACGACAATGGCCGACAGCTCCAGCCAGCCACAGCCGATGAACAGCGAACAGGAGCGTGAGAAATCGCGCCGCATCGGGTCTCTCCGCGCGCTTTTGCCGTTCATGCTGCCCTATCGCTGGCTGATGGCAGGCGCTCTGACCGCACTGGTCCTGACGGCCACCGTGTCGCTGACCATCCCGCTGGCGGTGCGCCGGGTCGTGGATGGGTTCGAGACCGATGCCGTGACGCTGCTGGACAAGTATTTCCTTGCAGCGCTTGGCCTTGCTGGCCTGCTCGCCATCGGCACTGGCCTGCGCTACTACCTTGTCACCCGGCTTGGCGAGCGTGTGATCGCGGATATCCGCAAGGCCGTGTTCGACCGCATGATTTCCATGAGCCCCGCCTTTTTCGAGCGGATCATGACCGGCGAGGTACTGTCCCGCATCACCACCGATACAACGCTGATCCTGTCCGTTATCGGCTCGTCCATCTCCATCGCGCTCAGGAATGCACTGATCTTCCTCGGCGGGCTTGGGATGATGCTCTATTCCTCGCCCAAGCTGACCGGTCTCGTGCTGCTGATCGTGCCCGTGGTGATCGTACCCATCGTGGTGCTTGGCCGCCGCCTGCGGGTGCTGTCCCGCAAGAACCAGGACTGGATCGCAGAAAGCTCCGGCAAGGCCAGCGAGGCGCTGCTGTCCGTCCAGACCGTACAGGCCTTTACAAATGAACGCCCTACGGCGGGCGAATTCGACCGTGTGACAGAGGCCAGCTTCGACGCCGCCAAGACCCGCATCCGCACCCGCGCCGTGATGACGGTCATCGTCATCCTGCTGATCTTTTCGGGCGTTGTCGGCGTGCTCTGGATCGGGGCGCGCGACGTGCGTGGCGGCGGCATGTCCATCGGCGAGCTTATCCAGTTCCTGATCTACGCGATCATGACCGCGGGGGCCGTCGGCGCGCTGTCGGAAATCTGGGGCGAGTTGCAGCGCGCCGCCGGTGCAACCGAGCGGCTGGTGGAGCTTCTGACCGGGCGCGACAGCGTGGCCGATCCCGAGCAGGGACGCGATCTGCCCCAAGGCGGCCGGGGCGCGATCCGCTTTGAAAACGTGCAGTTCCACTACCCGACGCGCCCCGATCAGCAGGCGCTTGATGGGATCAACCTGACCATCAATCCCGGCGAAACCGTGGCCCTTGTCGGCCCGTCCGGCGCGGGCAAGTCCACGATTTTCCAGCTTCTATTGCGCTTCTATGACCCGATCTCGGGCCGCGTCACCTTTGATGGGACCGACCTGAAAGAGATGAAGCGCGCCACCTTCCGCCACGCTATGGCATTGGTGCCGCAGGATCCGGTGATCTTCGCTGCCTCCGCGCGTGAAAACATTCGCTTCGGGCGCCCCGATGCCACGGATGCCGAGGTCGAGGCCGCCGCGCAGGCCGCCGCCGCGCATGAGTTCCTGATGGCGCTGCCTGACGGGTATGACACCTATGTAGGCGAACGCGGCATCATGCTGTCGGGCGGGCAGAAACAGCGCATCGCCATCGCCCGCGCGATCCTGCGCGACGCGCCGGTTCTGCTGCTCGATGAGGCCACGAGCGCGCTTGACGCGGAAAGTGAGCGGGCGGTGCAGCAGGCGGTGGCGGAGCTGTCGGCCGACCGCACCACGCTAATCGTCGCGCACCGGCTGGCGACGGTGAAGAAGGCCGATCGGATCGTGGTCTTCGAGGAAGGCCGCATCGTCGCGGAAGGCACCCATGAGGAACTTGTGGCTGGCGATGGACTCTATGCCCGGCTGGCGCGGCTTCAGTTCACGGAAGGACTGGCTGCCGAATAATGCGGCAACTGCCAACCTGGAAAACCCCCTGAAACCGGACCCCGCACCCCCCGCATTGCAGTTTGCGTTGGGTTACGCTTGCTTTGCAGGCCTCTTTGCCTCCATCCTGATCCTCAAAATACCGGCTCGCGTCGAAAGGCGACGGGCCAGACAGGGATAAAAGGGGAGGAATGAGAATGAGGCGGTTTGCGAACGTCGCTGATGTCAGAGCCATGGAGCAGGATCTGCCCTGGCCCGAAAGCCAGCCGGCCACCACGCTGTATGAGTTGCTGACCAAGACAAGGGACAAGTTCCCGAACCATAACGCGGTGTCCTATCAGCTGTTTTCCGGCCCGACCGACAAGGCCGAAACGCTGACCTGGTCGCAGTTGCATGGCAAGGTCACGCAGACCGCGAACCTCTTCCGGTCGCTTGGCATCACCGA
Source organism: Nioella sp. (assembly GCF_965215655.1). Classification (GTDB taxonomy): domain Bacteria; phylum Pseudomonadota; class Alphaproteobacteria; order Rhodobacterales; family Rhodobacteraceae; genus Nioella. The sequence continues at coordinate 2,573,346 of NZ_OZ244111.1, read as the reverse complement.
GACGGACTCGGTGGCCTATGTGTTGCCCAACTGCAATGAAACCGTGCTGACCCTTCTGGGGGGGTGCGTGGCGGGCATCGCCAACCCGATCAACCCGCTGCTGGAGCCTGAACAGATCAGCGCCATCCTGCGCGAAACCGGGGCCAAGGCGGTGGTGACGATCAAGGCCTTCCCGAAAACCGATGTGGCGCAAAAAGTGGCTGAGGCCGTGGGCCATGCGCCCAATGTGAAACATGTGATCGAGGTTGATCTGCTGCGCTATCTGACTGGCGTCAAGAAGCTGATCGTGCCGCTCATCCGGCCCAAGAACCCGTCCAACCACCACGCCAGGATCATCGACTTCAACGCCGAGATCGCCAAGCAGCCCGCCGACCGCCTGACCTTCGAGGACAGCACCGGCGACCGCGTGGCCGCCTATTTCCACACTGGCGGCACCACGGGCATGCCGAAAGTGGCGCAGCACAAGTATTCGGGCCTAATCTACAATGGCTGGCTCGGGGCCACGATCCTGTTCGATGAAACGGACAACATCATGTGCCCGCTGCCGCTGTTCCACGTCTTTGCGTGCCATGTGATTCTGATGGCGGCGATTGCCTCGGGCGCGCATGTGATTTTCCCGACGCCGCAGGGCTACCGGGGCGAAGGTGTGTTCGACAATTTCTGGAAGCTGGTCGAACGCTGGAAGATCACCTTCATCATCACCGTGCCCACGGCGATTTCGGCGATGATGCAACGCCCGGTGAATGGCGATATCTCGACCGTGAAAACCGCCTTCTCGGGGTCGTCGCCGCTGCCAGTGGAACTGTTCAAGCGGTTCGAGAAGGCGACCGGCGTGACGCTGGTCGAAGGCTACGGCCTGACCGAGGCGACCTGCCTTGTCTCCTGTAACCCGGTCGAGGGCGAGAAGAAGATCGGCTCGGTCGGTGTTCCTTTCCCGCATACGGAAGTGCGGATTCTCAAACAGACCCCGGATGGTCCCGTGCAGTGCGGCACCGACGAGGTGGGTGAGATCTGCATCGACAACCCCGGCGTGTTCGAAGGCTCGACCTACACCGAGAGCGACAAGAATATCGACCTCTTTGCCGATGACATATTCCTGCGCACGGGTGACCTGGGCCGGATCGACGCCGATGGCTACCTGTGGATCACGGGTCGCGCCAAGGATCTGATCATTCGCGGCGGTCACAATATCGACCCGGCCGAGATCGAAGAGGCCCTGGCCAGCCACCCCGCCGTTGCCATGACCGGCGCCATCGGGCAGCCCGATGCGTTCGCGGGCGAACTGCCTTGCGTTTATGTCGAACTGGTGGCGGGGGCCGAGGTCTCGATCAAGGAGCTGAAGGAACATTGCGACTAGCATGTCCATGAACGCGCCGCGCGGCCCAAGCATATCGAGCTGATGGACGAACTGCCAAAGACGGCTGTCGGTAAGGTCTTCAAACCGGCGCTGCGCAAGATGGCCATCACCCGCGTCTACAACGCGGCGCTGGAAGAGGCGGATGTGAAAGCCCGCGTCGTCGAAGTGACCGAAAGCAAGAAGCTTGGCCTTGTGGCCTGTCTGGAAAAGACCGGCGAGGTGACGGATGACGCCGTGGCGGATGTCTTGGGCGAATTCACCCGGCCCTGGCAGTGGAAAACTTGACCAAACACCGGGCATGAAAAGCAACATCCGCGACGTCAGGCGTCGCGGATGTTCGTTTTCGGGGTGGTCAGCGGTTGCTCCCTCCGCCGTGACCACCGCCACCTTGCTCGCGATCACCCTGACCGGCACTTCCGCCTGTCCGGTTTGCGTTCTGCACCATCACACCCCGCATTTCGTCCTCTCCGGGCGTGCTGACACTGGCCTGCTGGTTCTCGTCGTGGTTCTGAGCCAACAGCGTATCTTCGGGCGTTGCCCAGGGATTGTTATGGGCTGCCAGGGCCTGGGATCCGGTCAGAACCGCAAGTGAGAGTGAGAGAGCGATGATCTTCATCTGTTTGCCTCATATGCAATTGCGCTCGTTCACAATCCAGAAACGCAATAAATAAGGCGATTGTCAGGCCTCTCTCAAACCGCCCGGGAAACCGGCCAAAATCCGCTTACAAGTGATTGAAAAGGAGGTGTTTATTGCTGGAACACATAGCTTCCCGGCGCATCACAGACTGGGGGGTGCCGTTCTGATCCCAAACCAGGCGGTGCGACCGGCGCGCTGCTGTGTTCGGACAGCCAGTCGCCCCATGGCTCCCACCAGGATCCGACCTGGGGGTCATGCTGCGCCAGCCATGTGTCGGGGTCCATATACTGCTTGTCCGCAGTCCTGTGTCCAAGCCGGAAGTGCCTGCCTGCCTTGCCTGGCGGCGTTAGAATGCCGCCATTGTGACCGCCGGAGGTCAGGCAAAAGCGCAAATCGTTTTCCGTGAACAGCGTTGCCTTGTAGACAGAGCGCCAGGGCGCGATGTGATCGGTCTCGGTGCCTAGAACGAACATCGGTGCGGAAATGTCCTTGAGTGCGATCACCTGACATTCGACCGCGAAACGGCCCGAGGTCAGGCGGTTTTCAAGAAACAGGCTGCGCAGGTATTCCGAATGCATGCGGGCGGGCATGCGGGTGCTGTCGGCGTTCCAGGCGAGGATGTCGAAATCCGGCTCGTCCCTGGCCAGCAGGTAGCGGTCGACGGCACGCTGCCAGATTAGAACTTCGGGGCGCAGCGCCCGGAAGGCCCCGGACATCTGGTCACGGTCAAGATAGCCCTGATCCCACATCATGTCCTCAAGCCACGCAACCTGGCTGTCATCGACGAACATCAGCAGTTCCCCGGCCTCGGTGAAATCGGTCTGTGCGGCGAGAAGCGTGATCGTGGCCAGCCGGTCGTCTCCATCGCGCGCCATCGTGGCCGCGGCAATCGACAGCATCGTGCCGCCCAGACAGTAACCGCAGGCATGGATATGACACCCGGGCAGGATGTCCGACACGACTTCGAGCGCACCCATCACCCCCTCGCGTCGATAGTCATCCAGGCTGACGTCACGCAGGCTTTCATCGGGATTGGTCCAGGAAATGCAGAACACCGTGTGACCGCGGTTCACCAGGTATCTGATCAGGGAATTCCGGGCGCTGAGATCGAGTATGTAGTATTTCATGATCCAGGCGGGCACGATCAGGATCGGCTCGGGGCAGACCGTTTCCGTCGTGGGGGCGTACTGGATCAGTTCCATAAGGCGGTTTCGAAAGACAACCTTGCCGGGTGTGCAGGCAATGTTCTCCCCCGGCTTGTAGTCGCTTTCATGGGGGTGTGGCGTGTGGGTCGCCTCATAGGCTGCGTCCTCAAGCCAGGTCTTCCACCCTGCGATCAGGTTGGCACCTTTCTCGGTGCGGGTCAGATCAAGAACCTCGGGGTTCAGGGGCGCGACGTTGGAGGGAGAGATGGCGTCCAGCATCTGCCGCGCCATAAAGCCCACGCGAGGCCCCGACCCCGGGCGCATTCCGCGAATGGTTCGTGCGGCTTCGTCCCAGAACCGCTCGGTGGCGAGGTAGCCCTGCATCCACCATTTGAAAGGGGGCATTGCCCAATCCGCATGATCGAAACGGTGATCGTCGGACCTGGGCGAGAAGGCCGAGCCGAGCCCGTCGCCCCCATCGTCCGGCAACAGCGGGCCCATCATCAACCGCAGCGCGCTGTCCCGCGCCAGTTCCGCGAGTTCCGCCTGTCGGCCCGGTGCCCGCGACAGATGCAGGCCCCAGTCCATCCAGGCCGCCATCGCCGCGTAGGGGGAGACGCCAGAGGTGAGCCGCGCCATGGCCGCCCGACTGGCCCGGTCGATTGCGTCGTAGTGGTGCGAGGTCATGGTTTCCCCAAGGATGCTGCACATGCAGCATAGTCTGGCATGGGATTGATGACAAAACCATGACGCCGTGCGGGGCCGTTGGACGCGGTGCTCAGATCCCCGGCAGGTCCAGCAGAATGCCCGCGTGATCCGAGGCGTGCGGGCGATGCCGTCCAACACCTTGCAGATGTTCGCCCCGGTGGCGCGTGGCCTCATAGGCCAGTCCCGCCCGCAGAATCCGGGGTGCAGCCTCGGGCCAGCGGTCGGCAAGCGCGGGGGATGCCAGCAGGGCGTCGGGCTGGCCGTATCTGCCGGAATGACTGTCAAAGTAGGTCCAGCGCTCATCCTCAGGAAGCCGCGCCATCAGGTCTGAACTGAAGGGCGGCAGCAGCGGTTGAATGGCCGGCTCGGCATCGGGCTTAAACGGTTCGTTGAGGTCCCCCGCGATCAGCCAGAGCGCCTTGGATGGGTCCGCGAACCGGTGCTCTATGATCCTGCGCGCGGCGTCAGCCTCCAATCGCCTGACCGGCCACGCGCGGTCTGCATCAGGGTAGGGGGCCTTGAAATGGCAGGTGAAAACGGTCAGCCCTCCGGTTTCCACTATCAGGCAGTCCCTGCGGAAGACTGGCAGCTCGGGGCGCGGCGCAGCAAGGCCCAGATCGGCGGCGGTCAGCTGCGCGTGGCTGGTCAACCGGACGGGCTGGCGCGAAAGAAGCGCCAGGTCCAACCCACGCCCGTCATTGCCGGGTGGGCAATGGGCATGGGGGTAGGGGGGCAGACCGGCGGCGGGCAGCAGCCGGGTGTTGAACCAATCCAGCGTGTCCTTATCGAACACCTCCTGCAACAGTACCATATCGGCATGTGCCTCAGCCAGAAGCGCGGCAGAAAGGCGTCTGTCCGCCGGGTCCAGTTCGGACGCCTCCCCGATCTCATCGCGGTCCCGCGCGCCGTCAAGCCGGGGCTGGTCGCCCCGTTGGCGAAGCCGCAGGTTCTGGATGTTGAAACTCAGGATCCGCATGACCCCATCCAGCCGCGTGCAGCCCGGAAAGGCAACGGGTTTCCGCGCAGATCAGCCGATGACGGCGGTGGCCTCGATCTCGACCACGGCCTCATCCTCGACCAGCGCGGCGACCACGACCATGGCCATGGCCGGGAAATGACGGCCCATGATCCGGCGATAGGCCGCGCCCACCTCTTGCTGACTGTCCAGATATTCCTGCTTGTCGGTCACATACCAGGTCAGGCGCGTGATATCCTCGGGCGTTCCCCCCGCGGCCTCGACCACGTCGCGGATGTTGCGCAGCGCCTGTTCCATCTGGCCGATGAAACCACCCGGTGCGAAATTCCCATCCGTGTCCCAGCCGATCTGACCGCCCACATAGAGCGTCCCGTTCGAGGCAAGAATGCCGTTCGCATAGCCCTTGGGGTCGGGCCAGCCTGCGGGTTGAATGGGTCTATGGGACATGGGCCGGGGCCTCCTCTCGGTCCAGAAGTATCTGTCGCACCCCCTCGGGCCATGGCCGGGGCCGCCCGTTTTCGCCCAGAAGGACAAGGGTGGAGCGCGCGGTGAAGCGGGGTTCGTCACCGCAATCGGCGGTGAACATCAGCCCGAGCGAGCTGCGCCCGACACGGGTGACGGTCAGGGCGATGATCAGGTGATCGCCATGGTGGCTTGGGGCCAGAAAGCGGGTGGTGATTTCCGCCGTGGGCACGCTGCCCGTGGCATGGAGCGTTTCGAACGGCAGCCCAAGCACCTCGTCGAAAAAGGCTTCGACGCAATCGTTCAGCATCTCGAAATAGCGCGGATAGAACACGATGCCGGCCGGGTCGCAATGCTTGAAGAGAACCTTCTGGGGGAAGTGGAATGCCATGGCCTAGACCCCCAGATGCCGGTCGGTGATGTCGCGGGTCAGGGCAGAGAAAGCACCGGTCCAGACCGTCACGCCTTTCTCGATGATCACGCCCTTGTCGGCGACGCCGCCGAGTTCCTTCAGCGATTTGTCGATGACCAGGATCGACAGCCCGGCTTCTACCTTGAGCCGCTGGATCGCGGCCCAGATTTCCTGCCTTATGACGGGGGCAAGGCCCTCCGTCGCCTCATCCAGGATCAGTAGGCGGGGGTTGGTCATCAGCGCCCGGCCGATGGCCAGCATCTGCTGTTCGCCGCCGGACAGGGACGAGGCGACCTGTCCCTGCCGTTCCCCCAATCGCGGGAACAGCTCGAACACGCGGGCCAGGTCCCAATGACCGGACCGCGCTGCCGCGATAAGGTTCTCCTGCACGGTCAGCGGCGCAAAGCATCGCCGACCCTCGGGCACCAGTCCGATGCCCGCGCGTGCGGCCTTGTGCGCCGGGACCGATCCCAGATCCTGCCCGTCGAACATTACCGACCCGCCCCGGTTCTTCAGCATCCGGCAGATCACCTTGACGGTGGTGGATTTGCCCATGCCGTTGCGGCCCATCAGCGCCAGCACCTCGCCCTCTGCCAGATCTAGATGCACATCGAACAGCGCCTGCGACGGGCCGTAGAAGGCTGAGACATGGGACAGTTTCAGAAGGCTCATGCCGCGTCCTCCTCGCCCAGATAGGCCTCGCGCACACGCGGGTCGGCCTTGATGTCGTCGGCCGTTCCGGTGGCGATGATCTCGCCATAGACCAGCACGCTGATCCGGTCGGCCAGCGCAAAGACCGCGTCCATGTCATGTTCCACCAGCAGGATGGGCGCGCGGGTTCTCAGCCCGTCGAGGAAGCCGGTCAGCCGGTGCGAGCCTTCCGCGCCAAGCCCTGCCATCGGTTCGTCCATCAGGAAGGCCTTGGGTTGCAGCGTCAGGGCCACGGCGACCTCCAACTGGCGGCGCTGGCCGTGGGACAGTTCGGCGGTGATGAAGTTGCGGAACTCGGCCAGCCCCACCTGTTCCAGGGCCTCCTCGGCCCGTTCCAGCAGGGCCTTGTCGCGCATCACGTTGCCGAAGAAGCGATAGACCTTGCCTCGCTGTCCAAGTGCGCCAAGCACCACGTTTTGCAGCACGGTGAATTCCATCGCCAGCGCCGAAATCTGGAAGGTCCGGCCAAGCCCCGCCCGCGCCCGCGCCGTGGTTGTCAGGGGCGTCACATCCTGCCCGTCGAACATCACCTGCCCGCTATCAGGGCGAAGCGCGCCAGAGATCTGGGCAATCAGCGTCGATTTCCCGGCCCCGTTCGGCCCGATCAGGGCGTGAATCTCGCCCGGAAACAGGTCCAGCGTCACATCCTTCGACGCCTGTAGCGCGCCGAAGCTTTTGCAGATCGCGCGGGTTTGCAGCAGAGGCTCAGTCATGGGCCACCTCCCGTCCGGCGATGAGGCCGATCACCCCGCCCCGCGCGAACAGCACGACGCCAAGCAGGATCGCCCCGAGATAGACATGCCAGTAATGGCTCAGGTCTTCGAGGAAATACTCCAGCGCGATGAACAGCATCGCCCCGGCAACGGGCCCCGACAGCCGCGCGATGCCGCCCAGGATGATCAGGATCATGATCTCGCCCGACATGTGCCAGCTCAGCATCGAGGGGCTGACGAAGCGGTTGAGATCGGCAAAGAGCGCGCCAGCCAACCCGGTGACAGCGCCCGAGATCGTGAACGCCACCAGTCGCAGGCGGTAAGGGGCCAGCCCCACGGCCTCGGCCCGGGCCGCGTTTTGCCGGGTGGCCTGCAACGCCAGCCCGAAGGCGGATTTCCCAAGCCGGTCGGTCAACACCATCACCACTGATAGGATCACGAAACAGATCAGGAAGAAGTTGAGCGGCACCAGCGTGTTCACACCCGGAAAATCGTTGCGCAGGTAGATCGACATGCCGTCCTCGCCGCCATAGGTGGGCCAGGAAATGGCGAAGTAGAACAGCATCTGCCCGAAGGCGAGCGTGATCATGATGAAATAAACGCCGGTCGTGCGCAGCGACATCGCCCCGATGACCAGCGCTGTCAGGGCAGAGGCAATCAGCGCCACCAGCCAGATGATCGGCATCGATTTGGTGCCCTCGATCACGCCCCAGATCGGCATGTAGTTCTGGGCGTGGAAGGCGAGGATACCCATGGCATAGCCGCCGACGCCAAAGAATGCCGCATGGCCAAGGCTGACCAGCCCGCCAAGCCCAAGCGCGATGTTCAGCCCAACGGCAGCCAGCGCCAGGATCGCGGCCTTGGTGGCGAGCGTGATGATATAGGGTTCCTCCATGGCGTAGGCGATCAGCGCCGTGGCCAGAAGGATGCCGGGAATGACGAGGTTCAGGATCGTTTCACGCCGCATCACGATTGCCCTCCGAACAGGCCAGAGGGTTTGAACAGCAGAATTCCCGCCATCAGGATGTAGATCGTCATCGACGCCAGCGACGCCCCCACGGTCGTGGCGCTGCTGGCATCCATGAACATGCCAAAGAGCTGTGGCAGCATGATCCGGCCAAGCGTATCGGTCAGCCCGACCAGCAGCGCGCCGATGAAGGCGCCCTTGATGGAGCCGATGCCGCCGATCACGATGACCACGAAAGCGAGGATCAGAACAGGTTCGCCCATGCCGACCTCGACCGACTGAATGGGCCCGATCATCGCGCCCGCCAGCCCCGCCAGCGCCGCGCCAAGCGCGAAGACCAGAGTATAGAGCTTGCGGATATCGACGCCGAGCGCCGCGATCATCTCGCGGTCTGCCTCACCTGCGCGGATCTGGATGCCAATTCGGGTGCGGGCGATCAGCCAGAACAGCCCTGCCCCGACGGCCAGCCCCACGGCGATGATGAAGAGCCGATATTTCGAATACTCGATCCCACCCGGCAGAGTAGTCGGCCCCGACAGCAGGTCGGGCGTATCGAGGTAAAGCGGTAGCGACCCGAAAAAGAAGCGCGTGCCTTCGGAAAAGATCAGGATCAGCGCGAAAGTGGCCAGCACCTGATCGAGGTGGTCGCGATCGTAAAGCCGTCGGATCACCAGCATCTCCACCAATGCCCCGATCATCGCCGCGGCCATCAGCGCGCCCATCAGCGCCAGCCAGAATGACCCGGTCCAGCCCGCGACGCCCGCCGCCGCGAAGGCCCCGATCATGTAGAGCGAGCCATGGGCGAGGTTGATCAGGCCCATGACGCCAAAGATCAGCGTCAGGCCCGCCGCCATCAGAAACAGCATGACGCCGAATTGCAGCCCGTTGAGAAGCTGCTCGATCAGAAGAGCTGCTGACATGGAAAATCCCTTTGTTTGCCGGGCCTTGCGCGGGGGCAGGCCCGGCCGGTCAGACCATTACATCTGGCACTGATCCGCGTAGGCGTCGCCGTGATCTTCCAGCGCGGTTCCGACGATCACGTTGGTCAGCACGTCGCCCTGCATCACCACTTCACGGACATAGATGTCCTGGATCGGGTGATGGTTCGGACCGAAGGCGAAATCGCCACGGGTGCTGTCGAAATTGGCCGCTTCCAGCGCGGCGCGGAAGGCATCGGCGTCATCGGGATGCGCGACCTCCATCGCCGAGAGGATCAGGTTCGCGGTGTCAAACCCCTGGCTGGCATAGAGCGAGGGCAGGCGGCCATATTCGGCCTGGAAGGACTCGACAAAGGCCACATTGGTGGGATTGTCCAGATCATGGCTCCACTGGGACGTGTTGTGCACGCCAAGCGCAGCCTCGCCCACGGCGCCCAGAATACCCTGATCAAAGCTGAAGGCCGGGCCGATCAGCGGGATGTCCACACCCGATTCCGCGTATTGACGGACAAAGGCGATGCCCATGCCGCCGGGCAGGAAGAAATAGACGCTGTCCGCGCCCGAGTTGCGGATCTGGCTGATCTCGGCGGCGTAATCGGTCTGGCCAAGCTGGGTATAGACCTCTTCGGCCACATCGCCCTCGAACATGCGCTGATAGCCGGTCAGCGCGTCACGGCCCGCCGGATAGTTCGGCGCGAGGATGAAGGAATTGCCGTAGCCTGCCGTATTGGCATAGGCACCCGCCGCCTCGTGCAGGTTGTCGTTCTGCCAGGCGACGTTGAAATAGTTCTCGTGGCAGCCGGGACCTGCCAGCTGCGAGGGGCCGGCATTGGGCGACAGGTAGAACACGCCTTGCGCGGTGGCCGACGGGATCACCGCCATGGCGAGGTTCGACCAGATGATACCGGTCATGATGTCCACGTCATCGGATTGGATCATCCGGTCTGCCAGTTGCACGGCCCGATCCGGCGCGCGCTCGTCATCCTCGATGATCATCTCGATATCGTCGCGGCCCGACTGTTCGATGGCCAGCATGAAGCCGTCGCGCACGTCGATGCCAAGCCCGGCGCCGCCGCCAGAAAGGGTGGTGATCATGCCGATGCTGACGCCGTCAGCCAGAGCCATGGTGGATGTGCTGGCCATCAGGCCCGCAATCGCAAGTGTTTTGAGTTTCATTGTAACTCTCCCTGTTGTTCGTTGTCTCAGAATGCCTTGAAGGTCAGCGTCGTCAATGTCCGTTCGATCCCGGCCACGTCGCGGAAGGCATCGTTGATGTAGCGGCCGATATCCTGTCCCTCCGGAATGATGAGCTTCACCAGAAGATCATATTCCCCGCTCGTGGAATAGAGTTCCGCGTGGATTTCCTTCAGCACGATGGCGAAGGCCACGTCATAAGTTGTGCCGGGGCGGCAGCGGATCTGGACGAAAACGGTCTGCATCAGCCCTCCTCGCGTAGTTTGTAACGCAGGATTTTGCCCGTGGGGGTTTTGGGCAGCGCCTCGATGAATTGCACCCGGCGGGGGTACTTGTAGGGCGCGATCGTGCTTTTGACGTGGGTTTGCAGCAGTTCCACCAAAGCGTCGCTGGCGGTGTGACCCTCGGCCAGCACCACATGTGCTTCCACGATGCTGCCCCGTGCCTCGTCCGGTGCCGCAACCACGGCGCATTCGGCCACGGCGGCATGGGACAGCAGCGCCGCCTCCACCTCTGGCCCGGCAATGTTGTAGCCCGCAGACACGATCATGTCGTCGTTACGCGCGGCAAAGTGCAGGTAGCCGTCCGCGTCCATGGTGAAACTGTCGCCGGTGATGTTCCAGCCGTCGCGCACATAGGTGGTCTGGCGCGGGTCGTTCAGGTAGCGGCATCCGGTCGGGCCGCGCACGGCCAGCCGTCCGATCTTGCCGTGGGGCACCTCGGTCATGTCGTCATCAACGACCATGGCCTGATAGCCCGTCACCGGGCGGCCCGTGCAGGCGGGGCGGTGATCGTCGAAGCGGTTGGTGACGAAGATATGCAGCATCTCGGTCGCGCCGATCCCGTCGAGCATCGGTTTGCCTGTCTTCTGCATCCACTCGTCATAGACCGGGGCAGGGAGCGTTTCCCCCGCACTTACCGCCGCCCGTAAGCTGGACAGGTCAGCCCCCTCGTCCATCGCCCGCAGCATGACCCGGTAGGCCGTGGGGGCGGTGAAGCAGACGGTCGCTTTGAACTGTTGGATGATCTCGATCATGTTGGGGGGCGAGGCGTTTTCCAAAAGCGTCGCCGCCGCCCCGAAGCGCAGCGGAAAGATCGCCAGTCCGCCAAGCCCGAAGGTGAAGGCGAGGGGAGGAGACCCGACAAAGACATCCTCGGGCGTGACCTGCAACACCTCCTGCGCATAGCCGTCCGCGATGATCATCAGGTCGCGGTGGAAATGCATGGTGGCCTTGGGCTCGCCCGTACTGCCGCTGGTAAACCCCAGAAGCGCCACATCGTCCCGACCGGTCTGGACGCTGTCGAACTTAACGGGTTTGGTCAGCGCCAGCCGGTCCAGCTCCGCGTCGTGATTGGCGGTCCCGTCAAACCCCACGACCGATTTCAGGAACTTGCTCGTCTTGGCGCAGGCGATCATGTCTTCCATCAACCGGGTGTCACACAGAGCGAACTGCACCTCGGCCTTGTCGACGATCTTGGTGAGTTCCCCCGCCCGCAGCATCGGCATGGTGTTGACCACCACCGTGCCCGCCTTTGTCGCAGCAAGCCAGGCCGCCACCATGGCCGGGTTGTTCGCGGACCTGATCAGCACCCGGTTGCCCGGCTTCACGCCCAGATCCTCGACCAGCACATGGGCCAGCCGGTTGGTCCAGTCGGTCAGCTCCTTGTAGGTGCGGCGGCGGCCATTTCCGATCAGGGCCGTGTGATCCCCGAACCCTTTTTCCACCATGGAATCCGTCAGTTCCCACCCGGCGTTCAAGTAATCGGGATAATTGAAACCATCCAGCAGGAAATCCGGCCACTGGTCAGCGGGCGGCAAGCCCTCGCGGGAAAACGTGTCTGTATGGGCCGTCGGTCCGAGCATGTCAGCCTCCCGTGAATGCCGCCATGGCCTGGCGGGCGATGATGACTTTCTGAACGTCCGAGGCGCCCTCGTAGATGCGCAGCGCCCGGATCTCGCGGTAAAGCTTTTCGACGGTTTCGCCGGATTTCACCCCGTCGCCGCCATGCAGTTGCACCGCGCGGTCGATAACTTTCTGCGCCTGATCGGTGGAGAAAAGCTTGGCCATCGCCGCCTCCCGCGTGATCCGCGCCGCCCCGGAATCCTTGGCCCAGGCCGCGCGGTATACAAGCAGCGCCGCCGCATCAACATCCACCGCCATATCAGCGATATGCCCTTGAACCATCTGCAATTCGAACAGCGGTGCGCCCTGCACGTGGCGGGTGGAGACCCGCGCCAAAGCCTCATCCAGCGCCCGGCGGGCAAAGCCCAAGGCGGCGGCGGCGACGGTGGAGCGGAACACATCGAGCACCGACATGGCGATCTTGAAGCCTTCGCCGCGCCCGCCGATCAGCGCGGATTTCGGGATGCGGCAATCGCTGAAGCGAAGGCGCGCCAGCGGGTGGGGTGCGATTGTTTCCAATCTTTCAACAATCTCCAATCCGGGCGTGTCGGCGGGCATGACGAAGGCGGACAGGCCCCGCGCGCCGGGGGCCTCTCCCGTGCGGGCAAAGACCGTGAAGACATCGGCAATGCCGCCATTGGAAATCCATGTCTTTTCGCCGTTCAGAACGAAGTTGTCGCCATCCTCCTCCGCCGTCATCGTGGAATTGGCCACGTCGGACCCCGATTGCGGTTCCGTCAACGCAAAGCCCGCAATCGCCTTGCCGGTTCGGGTCAGCGGCAGCCACTCGGCCTTTTGCGCAGGCGTTCCAAAGAGCGATATCGCCCCGGTCCCAAGCCCCTGCATGGCAAAGGAAAAATCCGCCAGCCCGTCATGGCGTGCCAGTGTTTCACGGGCAAGGCACAGGGTCCGTACGTCGAACCGTTCGCCGTCGCCAGCAGCCGTGGGCATCAGCCAGCCATCCGCGCCAAGGGCCTTGACCAGCGTCCGGCAGGCCGCATCGGTGTCGCTGTGGTCCAATGCCTGCACTGCGCCCCCGGCCCACGCGTCGAGCGTCTCGGCCCAGTCCCGGTGCTTTGGCTCGAAAAACGGCCAGCCAAGGAAGCTGCGATCCGCCATCAATCCCCCCTGAACACCGGCTTTTCCTTGGCGACGAACGCCCGGTAGGCGCGCTCGAAATCCGCCGTCTGCATGCAAATGGCCTGCGCCTGCGCCTCGGCCTCGATCGCCTGATCGAGCCCCATGTTCCATTCCTGGTTCAGCTGCGTCTTGGTGATCCCATGGGCAAAGACCGGCCCCGCCGCCAACCGCTCCGCCAGCTCCATCGCCTTGTCTTCCAGCTGATCCGAAGGGTGCAGCGCGTTCCAGTAGCCCCAGGCCAGCCCTTCCTCAGCCCGCATGGTGCGGCCCGTGTAGAGCAGCTCCGCCGCGCGGCCCTGGCCGATGATCCGGGGCAGCATCGCACAGGCCCCCATGTCACAGCCCGCCAGCCCCACGCGGGTAAAGAGGAAGGCACATTTCGCCTCTGGCGTCGCCAGACGCATGTCGGAGGCCATGGTGATGATCGCGCCCGCGCCCACAGCCACGCCATCCACCGCCGAGATGATGGGCTTGCCGCAGCCGATCATGGCCTTGACCAGATCACCGGTCATCCGGGTGAAGGCCAGCAGCCCCTTCATGTCCATCTTGGTGAGCGGCCCGATAATGTCATGCACATCGCCGCCGGAACAGAAATTGCCCTCGTTCGAGGCAAAGACCACGACATCCACATCCTCGGCATAGACCAGCGCCCGGAACGTGTCGCGCAACTCGGCGTAGCTGTCGAAGGTCAGCGGGTTCTTGCGGTCAGGTCGATTGAGCCGCACCCGCGCCACGCGCTCGCGCACCTGCCATTCGAAATGCTGCGGTTTCAGGTCAGCCATTTTGGCCATCGCTCGCCTCCTCCACGCGGTGCAGGATATCCCGCAGCGCATCCAATTCCTCATGTCCCAGCATCGAAAAGAGGCGATCAACCTCGCCCCGGTGTTCCGTGGCCTGCCCCTCAAACACCTCGCGGCCCTTCTCGGTCAGTTCCGCCAGCACCACGCGCCGGTCGCCCTCGCCTGGGACGCGGCGGGCGAGGCCCTCTTTCTCCAGCCGTTCGACAACAGCCGTTGCGTTCCCGTTCGAGACCAGCAACTGACGGCTCAGCTCGCTCATCTTCATCGGCCCCTTCGCGCGGTGCAGCGCCGCCATCACGTCGAACCGGGGCAGGGTGGTGTCATGGTTTACCCGCAGGTATTCGCGCAGGTGGTTTTCCATCCCCCGCGTCATCCGCAGAAGGCGGATCCAGGTGCGCAACCGACGATGGGGCAGGTCGGTTTCGCGCATCAGATCTCACCGCCTGAGACCGACAGCGCATGCCCGTTCACCGAACTTGCGCCCGCTGACGCCAAAAACAACGCGGCGGCTGCCACTTCCTCGGGCGCGATCAGCCGCGCCATGGGGTTGCCGCTGGTGATCATGGAAATGGCCTTCTCGCGCGGCACGTCGAAGCGATCCATGACCGATTGCGCGGCGGCATCGGCCATTTCCGTATCGACGAAGCCGGGGCAGATCGCGTTGCAGGTGATGCCCGATTTGGCCACCTCCTTTGCGACGGACCGGACCAGCCCCAGCACCCCGTGTTTGGAGGCCGAATAGGGCGCGATGTTGGACCCACCCTGCAATGCGGCGGTCGAGGCAATGGCGATAAGCCGCCCGCCTTTGGGCATCACGCGCAGGCCTTCCCGGAAGGTCAGGAAGGTGCCCGTCAGGTTCACGTCCAAGGTCGCCTGCCAGTCGGCCAGCGACACATCCACCAGCTTGTTCGCGGTGCCCGCACCCGCATTGGCGATGACCACGTCGAAGGGTTGGTCGAAAAGCGCCGCGACCTCAGCCTCGTTCGTCACATCAGCGGTCGCGGTCTCGATCCCGACGCCCTCGGCGGTTTCCCGCAACGGCCCCTCGCGCCGCCCGGCAATCGTCACCGCATCGCCTTGCGCCGCAAAGGCATGGGCAATCGCGCGGCCGATGCCCGTGCCGCCCCCGGTGATCAGAACGCGCCGCTGCTCGGTCATGCGCGGATCTCCTCTTGGGCCTTTTTCTCTTGCAAGCGGTAGGCCTGGTCGCGGCCCGCAAGGTAGGGGTCGGGCCAGTGCACTGACGTGTCGTTCAATTCCACGGCGGCGTGCAGCGTCCAGTAGGGATCGGCCAGATGCGGGCGGGCAAGGCAGACCAGATCTGCGCGACCCGCCATGAGGATCGAGTTCACATGGTCGGTTTCAAAGATATTGCCCACGGCCATGGTCGGCATGTGCAGCTCATTGCGGATGCGGTTGGAAAAGGGCGTCTGGAACATGCGGCCATAGACGGGCGCGGCCTCCACGCTGGTCTGGCCTGCGGACACGTCGATGATGTCCGCGCCTACCTCATGGAACATACGCGCGATTTCAACCGCTTCCTCCGGGGTTATGCCCTCCGAACCGACCCAGTCATTGGCCGAAATCCGCACCGACATGGGCTTTTCGGCGGGCCATGCCGCGCGCATGGCAGCGAAGACCTCCAACGGATAGCGCATCCGGTTTTCCAGCGATCCGCCGTAGTCATCGCCGCGCTTGTTCGACATGGGCGAGATGAAGGAGGAAATCAGGTAACCATGGGCGGCGTGCAGTTCGATCATGTCGAAACCCGTGCGCTCGGCCATCTCAACCGAGGCGACGAACTGGGCCGTCACCGCGTCCATATCCGCGCGCGCCATCTCCTTCGGCACCGGGTTGCGGTCCGACCACGGAATGGCGGAGGCTGAAAGCGTTTCCCAGTTCCCCTCAGGTAACGGCGCGTCCATCTCCTCCCACCCCAGTTGGGTGGAGCCCTTGCGGCCAGAATGCCCGATCTGGCAGCAGATCTTGGCCTCCGTCTCGGCATGGACGAAGTCGACAAGCCTTGTCCACGCCGCCTCATGCTCGGGCGCATAGAGCCCCGGACAGCCCGGCGTGATTCGGCCTTCGGGGCTGACGCAGGTCATTTCCGTATAGACCAGCCCCGCGCCACCCTTGGCGCGTTCCGCGTAATGGACGAAATGCCAGTCGGTCGGGCAGCCATCGACGGCCTTGTATTGCGCCATGGGCGAGACCACGACGCGGTTTTTCAGCGCCATGTCACGCAGGCGGAAAGGGGTGAACATCGGCTTGCGATGCGGCGCATCGGCGGGCAACCCCGCCTGGGTCATGAACCAGCGTTCCGCGCTTTCCAGCCAGTCGGGATCGCGCAGACGCAGGTTTTCATGGGAAATCCGCTGCGACCGCGTCAGCAGGTTGTAATTGAACTGCACCGGGTCCTGATCGAGATAGCGTTCCACCTCTTCGAACCATTCCAGCGAATTGCGCGCCGCCGATTGCAGGCGCAGCACCTCGACCCGGCGCTCTTCCTGATAGCGCTCAAACGCCTCTTTCATCGTCGGTTCCGAATGCAGGTACTCGGCCAGAGCAATCGCGCTGTCGAAGGCCAGCCGCGATCCCGACCCGATGGAAAAATGCCCCGTCGCGGCTGCATCGCCCATCAGCACCACGTTGCCGTTGTACCATTTCTCGCAGATCACGCGGGGGAACTGCATCCACACGGCAGACCCGCGCAGATGCGCTGCGTTCGACATCAGGTCGTGGCCATCAAGGTGCCGCTCAAAGACTTTGCGGCAGGTCTCGACCGTTTCCTCCTTGGACATCTGCTCGAAGCCCCAGGCGTCCCAGGTCTCGGGCAGGCATTCCACGATGAAGGTCGCAGTCTGATCGTCGAACTGGTAGACATGCGCCCACATCCAGCCGTGCTCGGTCTTCTCGAAGATGAAGGTAAAGGCGTCGTCGAATTTCTGATGCGTGCCAAGCCAGACGAACTTGCACCGCCGCGTGTCGATATCGGGCCGGAAGACATCGGCATATTCATTGCGGACACGCGAATTGATCCCGTCCGTGGCAACGACCAGATCGTAGTCCTTGCGATAGTCCTCGGCGCTGCCGAACTCAGTCTCGAATTGCAGGTTCACGCCCAGTTCCCGCGCCCGTTCCTGCAACAGGATCAGCATCTGCTTGCGCCCGATCCCGGCAAAGCCATGCCCGCCGGACACGGTGCGGACCCCGTCATGCACCACCGCGATATCGTCCCAATAGGCGAAGTGATCGCGGATGGCTTGCGTGGATTTCGGATCGTTGGTTTCCATCCGTTCCAGCGCGTCATCGGAAAGCACCACGCCCCAGCCGAACGTGTCATTGGCGCGGTTGCGCTCCACCACCGTCACCTCGTGCGAGGGGTCGCGCAGCTTCATGCTGATCGCGAAATAGAGCCCCGCAGGACCGCCGCCGAGACAGATGATCTTCATGTGATCCTTCCCCAGATGTACCGCCGAGAGACTCGGGTCTGATCAGAGGCTAGCAAGGCGGAGATATATTTCAAGCTTAAAGTATCCAGCTTGAAATATCTCGCCTCTCAATGTGAAACTTTCATGAAATCAGCCGGATCGCGGGGCAGGGGGCTTGCGCGACTCATCTATTTCCGTATTTCACAAAATATGGAAAAAGAACTCGACCAGCTCTCCACTCTCGCCCATGGCGGCCGAAACACCATCTTCCGGCTGCTGATGCGCCGCTACCCCGACGCGCTTCCGGCGGGCGAAATCACCAGTGCGCTCGATCTTAAGCCCTCCACCGCCTCGGCCCATCTGGCGGCGCTGCGAGAGGCCGGACTGATCACCCAGACCCGTCAGGGCACTTCGCTTCTGTATCGCGCCGATACGGGCGCAGCACAGGGGCTGGTGGATTTCCTGTTCACCGATTGCTGCCGGGGCCGCCCCGACATCTGCCCGCCTGCCATGACCCTTCCCGCGAAAGGACACGGGACCATGCCTGACAAGACCTATAGCGTTCTCTTCATCTGCACCGGCAATTCCGCCCGGTCGATCATCGCCGAAACCCTGCTGCGCGACATGGGCGCGGGCCGGTTCACCGTCCATTCCGCCGGAACGCAACCCTATTCGGAACTGAACCCGCTCGCGGTCGATATGCTCGAACAGAAGGGCCACGATGTGACCGGCTTGCGCGCCAAGAACGTGTCGGAATTCCAGGGGCCGGACGCCCCCGCGCTCGATTTCGTCTTCACCGTTTGCGACCGAGCCGCGAATGAGGACTGCCCGCCCTGGCCCGGCCAGCCGATCACCGCCCATTGGGGCCTGCCCGACCCGGTCAAGGCGCAAGGCACCGAGGCGCAGCGGATGCTCGCCTTCCAGCAGACTTATGGGCTTCTGAAGAACCGCATCGCCGCCTTCACCGCCTTGCCCCTGGGCGCGCTCGATCGCGTGTCGCTGCAATCCCATCTCGACGACATCGCCTCCGAAGGAGAGACCGCATGACCACCTATGCCCTGAATGGCCTCGGCCGCATGGGAAAACTCGCCCTGCGCCCGCTTCTGGAACGCGGCGCGAAGATCGCCTGGATCAACGACGCCACGGGCGACCCGGAAATGCACGCGCATCTGCTGGAATTCGACACCGTGCACGGCCGCTGGCCCGCCGCTTTTTCCCATGACGCAGACAACATCACCATAGACGGCACTCGCCTGCCTGTGCTGAACGAACGCGCACTGGAAAACCTGCCGCTTGATGGCGTCGATGTGGTCATCGACTGTACCGGCGTCTTCAAAACGGAAACCAAGCTCGCCCCCTATTTCGCGGCTGGCGTGAAAAAGGTGGTGGTCTCCGCCCCGGTGAAGGACGGCCCCACGGCGAATATCGTCTTCGGCGTCAACAACCACGACTACGACCCGGCCCTGCACAACATCGTCACGGCGGCCAGCTGCACCACCAATTGCATCGCGCCTGTCGTTAAAGTCGTCCATGAAAAATTCGGCATAAAGCACGGTTCCATAACGACAATCCACGACGTGACCAACACCCAGACCATCGTGGACCGGCCCGCGAAGGATCTGCGCCGCGCGCGCTCCGCGCTCAATTCGCTGATCCCCACCACCACGGGTAGCGCGACCGCGATCACGCTCATCTACCCCGACCTCAAGGGCAAGCTGAATGGCCACGCGGTGCGCGTGCCGCTTCTTAACGCCTCGCTCACCGACATGGTGTTCGAACTGGAGCGCGCCGTCACGGTCGAGGAGGTCAACGCCGCCTTCAAAGCCGCGTCCGAGGGCGATCTGCAAGGCATCCTCGGCTATGAAACCCGGCCTTTGGTCAGCACCGACTACACCAACGATCCCCGCTCCACGATCGTGGACGCGCCCTCGACCATGGTGGTGAACGGCACGCAGCTGAAAATCTACGCCTGGTACGACAACGAATGGGGCTATGCGCATCGCCTGGCCGATGTGGCCTTCATGGTGGGGGAAAGCCTTTGAGCCAGCCGCAGGGCCTTGCCGCCTATATCGCGGTGACGGCGGCCTACTGGGCCTTCATGCTCACCGACGGGGCGCTGAGGATGCTGGTGCTCCTGCATTTTCACACGCTCGGCTTTTCGCCGGTACAACTGGCCTATCTCTTCGTGCTTTACGAGATCGCGGGCGTGGTGACGAACCTCAGCGCGGGCTGGATTGCCGCCCGCTTCGGCCTGACCTCGACGCTCTATGCGGGGCTGTCGCTGCAGGTCGTGGCGCTGCTGGCCTTGACGCAGCTTGACCCCGCGTGGTCCATCGCCGCCTCGGTCGCTTTCGTGATGGCGGTGCAGGGGGCATCGGGCGTGGCCAAGGATCTCGCCAAGATGTCGTCGAAATCGGCGGTCAAGCTTCTGGCCCCGAAAGGGCAAGGCGGCCTCTTTCGATGGGTGGCGCTACTCACAGGCTCCAAGAACGCGGTGAAGGGGCTCGGCTTCTTCCTCGGCGCGGCGCTTCTGGGCCTTGCGGGCTTCACCGCCTCGGTCCTGGGAATGGCGATCCTTCTGGCCGCGATCCTGCTGGCGGTGATCTGGCGCATGCCCCCCGGCCTGCCCACGGGCCGCAAGGACGCGAAGTTCAAAGAGGTCTTTTCGAAAAACCGCGATATCAACTGGCTGAGCTTCGCCCGACTGTTCCTGTTCGGCGCCCGCGATGTGTGGTTCGTGGTCGGCATCCCGATCTACTTCTATGCGGTCCTCTCGGATGGAACCGAGGCTGGCAACCGGATGGCCTTCTTCCTGATCGGCGGGTTCATGGCGATCTGGATCATCCTCTATGGCGCGGTACAGGCGTCGGCCCCGAAACTGATGCGCGCCGCAGACCGCTCCACCGGTCAGTTGATCCGCGCCGCAAGCCGTTGGGCCATGGCGCTGGTTACCGTCCCGGCCTTGCTCGCAGGTCTCACGGCCCTCGCGGATGCCCCGGCCCCGTG
Source organism: Nioella sp. (assembly GCF_965215655.1). GTDB lineage: Bacteria > Pseudomonadota > Alphaproteobacteria > Rhodobacterales > Rhodobacteraceae > Nioella. Next base: position 2,552,845 of record NZ_OZ244111.1, on the reverse strand, counting down.
GCTCACTGCAACGGTGGTCGCGGGGCTGCTGCTCTTCGGGGCCATCTTCGCGGTGAACTCCGCACTTCATTCCTACCTCATCCTTGCCCTGACCAACGATGACCGGGTGACCATGGACGTCGGCTTCTACTACATGTCGAACGCGGCGGGCAGGCTTCTGGGATCGGTTCTGTCGGGGGCAAGCTACCAGATCGGCGGTCTGCCGATGTGCCTTGCCACGGCAGCCGGCCTGCTCGTCATCAGCGCGTTCGGAGCGGCCCGTCTGGGACAGCGCTGATTGCCCTTCATCTTGGCGAAACCGCCGTTCCGTATGCACAGGGGGTGTACGGGGGGTGTACAGGGGGTGTACGCATGGCACCCCCCGGTTTTCGCCCCTTGCACCCGCGCCGCGACCCCCTTAGGCCCGGGGCAGAACAAGCAAGGGCGGGCACATGGCCGAGCTGGCGCAATTCTGGATCGTGGCGGGGCTGGCGGCCTTCCTGATGGGGCTGTCCAAGGGCGGCGTGCCGATGATCGCGATCCTATCGGTGCCGCTTCTGTCGCTCTTCATGGACCCCGCGCTTGCGGCGGGTCTGCTGCTGCCGATCTACATCACAACGGACATCTATGCGGTCTACCTGTTTCGCAAGGCCTTCTCGGTCCGCAACCTGAAAATCCTTTTGCCTGCCGGGGCTTGCGGGGTCGGTCTGGGGTTTCTTGCCGTCTCCTACGTGCCCGGCGATGCCATCAAGCTGCTGGTGGCCGGGATCGCCCTGTCCTACCTGCTGCATTCCCTTCGGCGGCGCCTGTCCAAACGGGATTTTCCGCCCAAACCCGCCGATATGCCGCGCGGGCTGATCTGGGGGGCGCTGTCGGGGCTGACCAGCTATATCAGCCACGCGGGCGGCCCGCCCTACCAGGCTTATGTGCTGCCGCAGCGGCTCGACAAGCTGACCTATCTGGGTACCACCACGATCTTCTTTTCGGCTGTCAACCTTTTGAAAGTGCCGCCTTATATCGTCGCCGGCCAGATCACCTGGGACAGTTTCGGGCAGGCGGTCTGGCTCATCCCCTGCGCGCTTGCCGGGGCATGGAGCGGGGCGAAGATCGCCCGTCTGCTGCCCGAGCGGGTTTTCTTCCTGCTGGTCGAGATCGCGCTGGCCGGGGTGTCGGTCAAGCTGGTCTGGGAGGTTCTGGCAGGCTGATCTCAGCCGTCCAGGAAACCACCCAATACGCTGGTCAGATTCGCCCCGAGCCCCTCGCAGATATAGCCGCCCTCCTGCACGAACAGCACCGGCAACCCCGTTGCCGCGATTGCCGCGCCGATCCGGGCAAAGCCGGGCGTGGTGACGCCAAGCCCTTGAAACGGATCACCTTCATAGGCATCCAGCCCAAGCGCCACGACGATCACATCGGCCCCGAATGAGGCGATCCTGTCGAGGCCCGTATCAAGCGTCCGCAGGTAGTCGCCATCCCCGGTGCCACGCGGCAACGGCAGGTTCAGATTCGCCCCCATGCCCTCGCCTTCGCCGCGTTCCTGCGCATGGCCCCAGAAGAACGGGTAGAACCGCTCGGGATCGGCATGGATCGACACGGTCAGCACGTCGCCGCGCCGGTAGAACATGCCCTGCGTCCCGTTCCCGTGATGCACGTCCACGTCGAGGATGGCAGGACGCAACCCCTTGGTTCGCAACCGTTCTGCGGCGATCCCGGAATTGTTGAGAAAGCAAAACCCGCCCGCCAGGTCGGCAAAGGCGTGGTGCCCCGGCGGGCGCGACAGGACATAAGCCGCGCGCTCGCCGCCCGCGATCAGATCCGCCCCCGCGATGGCCGATTGCGCCGACCAGTAGGCCGCTTCCCATGTGCCTTCCGCAATGGGGCAGGCGGTGTCGGCCTGGTGGTAGCCCGCTTGCCCCACGGCGGATTTCGGGTAGCCGTCGGTCCGGTTTGCCGGGTGGATGTTCGGGATCACCTCCTCGCCCGCGCCGTCGATGCGCTGCCATCGGGGATAGATATGGCGCAGGAAGCTCAGATATTCCGCCGTGTGGACGGCGGCAATCGCACCGAGGCCCGCGTCGTCCGGTGTCTCGAAGACGCAGCCCGCCGCCTCGGCCCCCGCTTTCAGGATGTCGATGCGGGCGGGCTGTTCGGGGTTGGGCAGGATCGCCCCGTTCGCCATGAAATACCTGGGGTCGTGGCGCCATTGCCGCGCGTCGAAGATCGCTTTCATGCCTCACCTTTCAATTGTGCAAAGCCTGCGCCTGACAGGGCCAGCGTGCGCTGCCCCTCCATCGGTGCAAGGCCAAGTTTGGTATAGAATCCAATGGCCTCCGGGCTGCTGTCATAGACATCAAGCCGCAGGTACCCCGCCCCCCACAGCGCCCCGGCGCGCGCCGAGGCCGCCGCCAGCAACCGCCGCCCAAGCCCCGTGCCGCGCGCCTGCGCCGACACCCAGAGATCAGAAATATAAAGCCCCGGCATGCCTCGCACGGTCGAAAAGACGGGCGAGAACATGACAGCCCCCTGCGCCGTGTCCCCCGACAGCGCAAGCAGCGCATGGAAGGCGGGGCAGGGGCCGAACCCGGCCTTTCGCAGCGCCTCCAATGTCGCGCGATGCGTGTCGACCAGATCGTCCGAGAGCATTCTCAGCGCCCCGTCGAGCATCGGCAGGTCAGCCTCTTCCACGGGCCGGATCGTCACGTTTCCCATGGCTCAGATCGCCGTCCGGTCCGCGCCCTTGAGGTCCAGCATCTCGCGGGCCTCGGCAGGGGTGGCGACCTCGCGGCCAAGGTCTTCGACGATGCGGCGGATCTTGGCGACCTGTTCGGCGTTGGTCTTCGCCAACTGCCCCCGCGCGATCATCAGGCTGTCTTCCAGCCCCACGCGGACATGGCCACCCATGGTGGCCCCCATGGTGATCAGCGGCATCTGGTGACGGCCCGCGGCCAACACGGAAAAGGCGTAGTCCGAGCCGAAGAGCTTGTCCGCGATCAGCTTCATATGCGTCAGGTTTTCCGGGTCCGGGCCGATCCCGCCAAGTACGCCAAATACGAACTGGATGAAGACCGGGGCCTTGACCAACCCGCGATCCATGAAGTGGCGCAGCATGTAAAGGTGGCTCACGTCATAGCATTCGAACTCGAACCGCGCGCCACGCTCCTCGCCCATCTCGGTCAGGATGCGGGCGATGTCGCGCGGCGTGTTCTTGAAGACGAGGTCGTCGGAATTGCGCAGGAAAGGTTCCTCCCAGTCATGTTTCCACTCGCTGATCCGCTCCACCGCCGGGTAGAGCGCGAAGTTCATCGTCCCCATGTTGAGGCTGCACATCTCGGGCTCTGCCCGTTTCGGCGCGGCAAGGCGCTGATCGAGCGTCATCACCGCGCTGCCGCCGGTGGAGATGTTCAGAACCGCATCCGTCGCCTGCCTGATGCGCGGCAGGAAGCCCATGAAGTGATCCGCCTCTGCCGAGGGCTGGCCGGTTTGCGGGTCGCGGGCATGGAGGTGCAGGATAGACGCCCCTGCCTCTGCCGCGCCAACCGCGTGATCCGTGATTTCCTCTGCCGTGACAGGCAGATAAGGCGACATGGAAGGGGTATGGATAGAGCCCGTGACCGCGCAGGTGATGATGATCTTGGACATGGGGCCTCAGGCGGTTCTTGGCAGCTTGTGGTGGATTTCCTCTGTGAACTGCCTCAGCGACCGGTCCAGCATATGGGTGATCTCATCGAGATGCGTTTCCGTCACGATCATCGGCGGGCAGACGAGGATATGATCGCCCTCCGTCCCGTCACGGGTGCGGCGGGAATAGACGATGAGGCCGTTGTCGTAGGCGATCTGCACGAAGCGGTCGAAGGCGCGCAATTCGGCGGGCAGGGGGGCCTTGGTCTTGCGGTCTGCCATGAACTCGAAGGCCAGCAGCAGCCCCTTGCCGCGCACGTCGCCGATGATGGGATAGCGGTCCATCAACCCCTTCAGTCGCGCCTTGAGGCCCATGCCCATGACCTCGGCATTGTGGCACAGGTTCAGGCGGTCAATCTCCGACAGCACGGCAACCCCGGCGGCGCAGGCCAGCGGGTTGCCCGCATAGGTAAACCCGTGTTGGAACCCGCCGTCGTCCAGCACCGGTTCGACAAGGCGTTCATGGGCGACCATGGCCCCGAGGGGGACGTAGCCCGCCGCATACCCCTTTGACATGACGATGATATCGGGGGTGATCCCCCAATGGTCCCCGGCAAGGAACCTGCCGGTGCGCCCCGCGCCGGTCATGACTTCGTCCAAGATCAGAAGAACGCCGTACCGCGTGCAGATCTCTCGCACCCTCTCCATGTAGCCCGCAGGCGGGACAAGCGCGCCCGTGGACGCGCCCCCGACGGGTTCGACGATGAAGGCCAGCACGGTTTCGGGGCCTTCCTCGATGATCTTCGCTTCCAGCATGTCCGCGTAATGGTGGCCGGTCGCCTCCTCCTCGGGGTCCAGCCCGTCGAGATAGGCACGCGGGGCGGGCACCTTGGGCATCGCCTGCATCATCGGCTCGAACGGGCGGGTCAGCGGCGTGTAGCTGGTGATGGCGAGCGCCCCTATTGTGCAGCCGTGATAGCAGGGCGCGCGGCTGATCACCTTCCATCGGCGCGCCTCGCCCGTTGCCACCGCGTATTGCCGGGCAAGCTTCATCGCACTTTCCACGGCCTCCGATCCGCCGGACACGAAGAACACCTTATCGAGACCTTCCGGCGTCAGTTCCGCCGTCTTGGCGGCCAGCGTCTCCGACGCCTCGGTTTCGAAATGCAGTCGGTAGCCGAAGGTCGACCGCTCCATCTGACGGCGCATTGCCTCCAGCACATTGTCGTTGGAATGGCCGATATTGCAGACCATGGCACCCGACGACCCGTCGAGATAGCGCTTGCCCTCGGTGTCCCACATGTAGACGCCGCGCGCCTGATCAAGCACCGGCTTGCGCCCGCGACCCTGGTAGAACAGGTGGCTCTTTCCCTCCCCGGCCATTCTGTCAGGCCCCCGGCAGGGCGGCGCAGTCGCGCGGGCGGAACTGAATGGAAACGGAGTCGCCTTCCGCGAAGGGCCGTGTGTCGATCATGTTGATGGCCTGTAGCTGAGTGTCGCCGCTGCGCACGAAGTAACGCACGGCTTGCCCCTGGTAGTCTACGGTTTCGACGACAGCCTCGGCACTGATCTGGTCCGGGTCGGCCTGTCCTTCGGGCACCAGTTGCAGTTTCTCGGCCCGCAGCACCAGTTTCGCAGCGCCCGCTCCGGGCAGGTTCGGCGCTTTCTCCGCCGGAACCGGGATGGTGCCGAAAAGCGGCGTGTCCATCACCACGGTGCCATTCTGCCGACCGGTGCACTGGCCCGGCAGAATGTTGGAGGCACCGAGGAAATTCGCCACGAATTCGCTGGCGGGGGCATTGTAGACCGCCTCCGGCGGGCCGACCTGTTCGACGCGGCCATCGGACATCACCACGATCTGGTCGGACATGGCCAGCGCCTCGGCCTGGTCATGGGTGACGAAGATGGAGGTCACGCCGATGCGGTGCTGGATCTTCTTCAGCTCCACCCGCATATCCTCGCGCAGGTTGGCGTCAAGCGCCGAGAGCGGCTCATCCAGCAGCAGCACGTCGGGTTCGATCACGATGGCGCGGGCCAGCGCGATCCGTTGTTGCTGTCCACCAGAGAGCGCAGAGGGATAGCGGTCGGCCACATGGGGCAGTTGGACAAGCTCCAGCGCTTCGCGCACGCGGCGGGCGGCGTCCTCTTTCGGGACGTTCCTGTAGCGCAGGCCAAAGCCCACATTGTCGGCAATCGTCTTGTGCGGGAATAGCGCGTAATTCTGGAACACGATCCCGAGGTTGCGCTTGTGAATGGGCAGGTCGTTCACGCGGCGGCCCTTGATGGTGATCTCGCCGCCCGTGGGGTCCAGAAGCCCCGCGATCATACGCAGCGTGGTGGTCTTGCCGCAGCCCGAGGGGCCCAGAAGCGTCACGAACTGGCCTTCAGGGATTTCCAGCGACATCGGCTCGACGGCGGTGAAGCTGCCGAACTGCTTGGAGATATTGCTCAGGGTGACGGCGCTCACGAGGGGGATCCTTTCGGGAAAGGGGATGGGACGGCGCAGGCAGCGCCGCCCCGAGTGTCAGTCTCAGTATCCGCGCTGGACGCGGCTGAAGGTTTCCGACCATTCCTGTTCGTTGCCGTTCCAGTAATCGGGATTGGCAAAGGTCAGCCCAGACAGGGTGCCGGTCGGATCGAAGGCCGGTAGGGTCGGGATCTTATCGCCCAGATCCACCTGCGTCGGGTCGAGCGCGGGCGGATAGTTCTGCCCTTCGGCCACGGCGATGGAGGTCGCGGGTTCCAGCATGAAGTTCAGCAGCTCCTCGCAGGCCTCCATGGGCGAGCCCGCGATCACGAACAGGCATTCCTGCCAGCCGAACCCGTTGGGCGGGTCGATATAGCCGATGTCGTGGCCCTGTTCCTGCAGAGCGAAGATGCGGCCCGACCACGCCTCGGTCACGTGGATTTCTTCCTCGGCCATGAGGCTCATCAGTTCCGCGCCCGACGTCCAGTAGCGCAAGGCGAGGTCGCGGTGCTGGCGCACGGCGTCCCAGACGGCCTCGATATCGGTGATGTTGTTGGGATCCTGCCCGGTCTGCAACGCGCCGTACCAGATGCGCGTGCGCCAGTCGGCCCAGCCACCGATCTTGCCGGTATAGTCGGGGTTGATCAGAAGGCCTGCGCCCTGCGCCTGCGCTTCCTCGTCCGAGATATAGGCGCGGTTATAGGCGATGCCGGTGGTGCCATAGTCATAGGGCACGCAGGACAGCGACCCGCCGCTGATCGCGCGGAACGCGTTGGACAGGGCCGGGATGCAAAGCTGGAGGTTGGGGATGTTGGCCTCATTCAGTTCCACCGACAGGCCAAGATTGTGATAGCGCGCATAGTCGAACACGCCCGACAGGTGGGCGATGTTGTATTCGCCGGGTTGGCTGGTGCGCACGCGGGCAAGGTATTCGTCGCCGCCGCCGAAGGTGCCGTCGACCACCTCAATGCCTGTGGCCGCCGTGTAGGGGGCGAAGGCGTGTTCACGGAAGGCCTCGGACACAATGCCGCCCCACCCGTCGAAGCGGACCTGAGTCACCTCCTGCGCGTTGGCATAGCGGGCGAAGGGCGTCTGCACGCCATAGGCCAGACCCGCTGCGCCGATGAGGCCGAGGAAACTGCGGCGTTCCAGGTCGCCGTTCTGATAGCGCTCCAGAAGCCTTTGATAACGTGTGGTATTGTCCATTTTGTCGATCTCCCTGTTGGTGAGGTCTGGGTTAGGATTTTGGTACTCGGTTCTTGTTTTTATTGGGTCATTCCGCCCGGTCCCGCCGCATGGCGAGTTTCCGGGATATGGCCAGCCCGATCAGGGGCAGCCCGGCGGTGATCAGGATCATCAGCGTGCCAAGGGCGTTGATCTCGGGGCTGATGGAATTGCGCAGCATGGCGAAAATCTGGGTGGGCACGGTTTCCACGCCGCCCGGTTTCCAGAACAGCGTGCCGGTGATGTCGTCGAAGCTGATCGTGAAGGCGAACAGCCCGCCAGCGGCCACGGCGGGTGTCAGCAGCGGCAGGGTGATGGTGAAGAATGTCTGAATGGGCGAGGCGCCAAGGCTCATCGCGGCCTCTTCCACGTCGCGGCGGATGCCCACAAGGCGCGCCTGCACCACGAGGATCACGAAAGGCAGGGTGAAGATGACATGCCCGAACAGGAGCAGCGTGAAGCTCTTGTGGATGCCGAGGAATTGCAGGAACAGCAGCAGCGCAACGGCCAGCACGACCTCCGGCACCAGAATGGGCGCAATGAGGATGGTAGAGATCGTGTTGCGGAACGGGATGTCGTAGCGCACGAGCGCGAGGCTCGCCAGTACGCCCAATGTGGTGGAAATCAGCGCCGTCAGCGCGCCAAGCGTCAGCGAGGTGCGCAGGGCCCGCAGGATCGCCTCGTTCTGGAACAGCTCATCGAACCAGCGCAGCGAAAGGCCCGTCATCGGGAAAGACCCGAACTGGTTGGCGTTGAACGCCAGCAGCACCACCACCGCAATCGGCAGGAACATGAACAGATAGACCAGAAGGGTCCAGAACCGGATCAATGACCATCCCATCAGCCAAGCCCCTTCATCAACTGGCCGAGGCCGAGGAAATGGTTGTAGATCATCACCAATGCGCCAAGCACCGCCAGCAGCAGCAGCGACAGGGCCGCACCAAGGGGCCAGTTGAGCTGGATGATGATCGCCTCGTAGACGAGGTTCGCGAACATCGCGTCACGCGGCCCGCCAAGGACGGCGGGGGTGATGTAGGTGCCCGCGCCAAGCACGAAACACAGCAGGCTGCCCGCCGCGAGGCCCGGCAGCGACAGGGGCAGGGTGACTTGCAGAAAGCTCTGCCACTTCGTGGCACCGAGCGAGCCTGCCGCGTCCTCAAGTGTCTCATCGACGCCGTCGAGGCTGACATAGACATTGAGCACCATGAAGGGCAGCAGGAAGTGCACGAGGCCCAGGATCACCGTGGTTTCGTTATATAGCATCTGGATCGGTTCCGCCGTGATCCCCAGCCATTGCAGCGCGGTGTTCAGTGCGCCGTTGGTGCCGAGGATGTAGATCCAGCTCATGGTGCGGATGATGTAGCTGATCCAGAAGGGCAGCATCAGCAACAGCAACAGCAGCGCCTTGTTGCTTTTCGCGCGGGCGATGAAATAGGCCGCCGGGTAGCCCATCAATGCGCAGACCACCGTGGTGATTGCGGCGATGCGCAGGGTGGTCAGAAGGATGTCGCGATAGAAGCGGTCGGTCAGCGTGTCAGCCCAGTTGTCGAGGTAAAAACCCGGCTGCACATCGCCGACGGAGGTCCGCAGCCAGAAGGAATAGACCACGATGAACAGCACCGGTACGATCAGCAGAAGCGTGATCACCGTCAGCGTCGGTGACAGCAGGATCCAGGGTTGGCGGGCCTCGCGGGCTTCGATGGACATGCGCTTCCTCGGGTGCGGGATTGGCCTGAGCATGGAAAGCCGCTATGCATAGATCAAATAGATAATTGGTATTCTAACAATAGATGAGGTCTATGGCATGGAGGATGCGCGCCTTTCCCCGGACAGGATCCTGCGGGAACTGGACTGGAACCTGCTGCGCACATTCGTGGTTCTGGCGCAGTCGCGCTCGATCACCGATGCGGCGCGCAGACTGAATCTGGCGCAGCCCTCGGTTTCGGCCGCGTTGCAACGGTTGGAGGATCGGTTGGGCCGCAAGCTCATCGACCGCAAGCCGGGGCATTTCCGGTTGACCGAGGCGGGAGAGAGACTCTTTGCCGAGGCGCTGGATATCCAGGGCTCCATCCTGCGGCTGACGACGCTCATGCGCGACATGACCGACGAGGTGCGGGGCCATGTGCAGGTGGCACTGGCCAGTCACGTGGTCTGCCCGCTGCTCGATTCCGCGCTGGCGGAGTTCCACGCCGCGCATCCCAAGGCCACACTGACCTTCGATGTGCGAACAAGTGCCGAGACCATCGCTGCCGTGCGCGCGCGCAGCGCCAGTTTCGCGATCTGCCTCGTGCGCGACATGGACCCGAAACTGGAATATCGCAGGCTTTATCGGGAATTCTTTGGCCTCTTCTGCGGCCCGCCGCATCCACTTTTCGGCAAGCGGGGCCTGACCCGTGCGGACCTTTCGGGTCACAACACCGTCAGTTTCCAGACCGACCGTCTACAGGATGTGCTGAAACCCGTGGCCCTTCTTCGGGCGGAATCCGACATCGGGGAACAGGTGGTCGGCACGTCGAGCCACCTGGAAGAGGTCCGCCGGATGATCGTCGCGGGGCTCGGCATCGGGCCGCTGCCCGTGCATGTCGCGGCGCGCGATGTGCAGGACGGGCTGTTGTGGCGGCTGCCCCCCTATGACAACCCGCCCGCGGTCGATGTGCATGTGGTCTGGAACCCCCGGACCCGGATGAACCGGGCCGAGGAATCCTTGCTCACGCGGTTGCTCGACAAGATCGAAGCGACCCCGATCGAGGATCGCACCTATCGCTGACCCGCCTTAGCCGACAACCGCCTGAATGCCGAAGAACAGGACGGCGGACATGATCGCTGCCGCTGGCACCGTGATCACCCAGGCGGCGACGATGGTCATGAAATGCGACCGGCGCACCAGCTTGCGGCGGCGGCGTTCCTCGGGCGCGATGCGGTTTTCGTCGGGCATGTTTCCGCGCGCCAGGCGCAGGCGGCGTTCGGCGTCCCATTCCCGGAAGAAGCCCACGCCGAAGACCCCGCCCACGGCGATATGGGTGGAACTGACCGGCAGGCCGAGCCAACTGGCCACGATCACCGTGATTGCGGCAGACAGCGCCACGCAATAGGCGCGCATCGGGTTGAGCTTGGTAATCTGGCTGCCCACCATGCGGATCAGTTTTGGTCCGAACAGGAACAGCCCGAAGGAAATGCCGAAAGCGCCGATGATCATCACCCAGGTGGGAATGCTCACCGCCTGCGTGAAATCGCCTGACTGCGAGGCCTGCACGATGGCGGCAAGCGGTCCAACCGCATTGGCCACATCGTTGGCCCCATGGGCAAAGCTGAGCAGCGCGGCGGAGACCACGAGAGGAATGCCGAACAGGACCTTGAGTGACTTGTTGCGGTTCTCCAGCCCTTCGGACTGCTTGCGGATGACCGGGATCATCCCGAGCCAGGTCACGATCGCCACGCCAACCCCGATGGAAAGCGCCAGCCCAAGCGACACCCGCATCAGGTGTTTCAGGCCCTTGAGCGCCAGGTAGGCGGCGAAGGTGCCCGCCATGATACCGACCAGAACCGGCACCCATTTACGGGCGGCGGCGATCTTGTCGGGGGTGTAGATGATGTTGGCCTTGATGAACCACAGAAACAGCGCCGCGATGCCCCCGCCAAGAACCGGCGAGATCACCCAGCTGGCGGCAATCGCGCTCATCGTGGGCCAGTTCACGGCGGTAAAGCCAGCTGCCGCGATGCCCGCGCCCATCACGCCGCCCACGACCGAATGGGTGGTGGAAACCGGCGCGCCGACCCAGGTGGCGAGGTTCACCCAAAGCGCGGAGGACAGAAGCGCGGCCAGCATCGCCCAGATGAAGATCTCGGCGGTGACCATGGATTCCGGCTCGATGATGCCCTTGGCGATGGTCGAGACGACATCGCCGCCCGCGATCAAGGCGCCCGCGCTTTCGAAGACAGCGGCAATGGCAATCGCGCCCCCCATGGTCAGCGCATTGGCCCCCACAGCGGGGCCCATGTTGTTGGCCACGTCATTGGCGCCGATATTGATCGCCATGTAAGCGCCGAAGCCTGCGGCCACGACGACGATCATGCCGTTGCTGTCCTGCCCGAAGAAGATCGCGGCCATCAGCCCCGCCAGCACGATGAAGATCAGGGCGACACCCGGCCCGACCATCGGCCGCGCCACATAGCTGGTGGCGGATTCCAGGTAGGACAGCCTGTGCAGATCCCGGTCCAGTGTTTCAAGGTGACGGCTGTCGCCGGAATCGTTGCTCATGCCTCAGGCTCCCCTCGCTCTGCGGGACGGGCCTATGCAAGAGCGTGTCGCAAATCAACCGCCCTTGTTACAAATTCTTCGCAAAACTGTTACAAATCCCTCAGGATCGACTGAAGCTCCGGCTCGCGGACCATGTTGGCCGCTTCCGATGGCTCTACCCATGTTCGTTTGCGCTGATGCGCCTCGGGGAAGTCCTTGCGCATATCCTCGACCTCGACCGGGTAAACCAGTGTCTCGATCTCTATGCTCCAGCCCTCGTCGAGGTCCTTGTCATAGGTATAGGTGCCGATTGCGTTCCCATCGACCGAGCCCTTGCGCACTCCAGCCTCTTCCCAAGCTTCCTGAAGCGCGGCTTCACCGGCGTCCAACCCTTTGATGGGCCAGCCTTTTGGCAAGATCCAGCGGCCGGTGCCACGGCTGGTGACCAGAAGAACCTTTTTCCCCTGTTCGTCCGTGCGATAGCACAGCGCAGCCACCTGCAATCGCTTGGGGCGTTGCAGCATGGGATGGAGCACTTCGCTCCAGGCTTTCTTCAAAAAATCGACCATATTGGTTAAACGACTGCTCTGGCTTTTGTTTTTCTTGGGCTCGAAACCTTTACATAGGATAAAGCTATGGGGATTGCAAATCACGCCCCCGGGGGATGTGGCGCAAAAGAGCCAGACCTACCAGCAGAAACCACAGGATTGCTCCGACGCCGAACAGGGCTCCGGCCGGTTCGCCCAGGGCCGGAATGACGGTCAACAGGCCCGCCGCCCCGACCAGAGCCGCCAAAAGCGCCGTCACCCGGGGCAGGGCACGGGCCCGCAATGCCGCCAGCCCGACGCATAGCAGCCAGACGCCACCCGCGATTTCGTTGCCGCCGCCAAGCCCAAGCTCGACCGCGTGCAGCAGCGCCCAGGCCTCTGCGGCGGCCTCCGTGTCGGTTTGCGACAGGCTCAGGGCCGTCTCGACCGAGACATTGGCGATCATGCCCGCGCCAAGCACGAGCGCCGCCCAGATCAGCCCGAAGGCGCGGCTGGCTTCCGCCCATCCGGGAGTCGCTTTCCGCAACAGGTCATGGACAGCCAGAACCAGAAGGACGAGGGCAATGGCATTGGCAATATAGATCGTGCTGTTCCAGGCGATCAGCAGGTGCGGCTGTTCGGCGATGAAGGCCACAACCGCCTCCGCGTCGATCTGGTTGCTGCCAAAGCCAAGCGGGGCCAGCAGCGTCAGCAGCAGGGCAAATCCCGCGACATAGGTCAGGGCGCTGACAAGGGCAGCGAAGCCTCCGGTCTTGATCAGGGTCATGGGGTCATCCTTTCGCTGTTCGCCGAGAGGGTCAGAAAGTGGTCGGCCAGTCGTTTCGTGCCATGGCATTCGCCCACCATGTCGCCGCCCATGGCGGTCAGGAAGAACTGCGCCGGCCCGTGGACGCGCACGGGCGTTACCCAGGGCAGCAGGCGGAGCGCGGCCCGGCGCAGGGCATCCGGCAGGCGGGTGATGCGCGCGGGCCGGTTCAGCGCCGCGAAGGCCAGCCGTGCTAGGGCCTCATGCGTGAAAATCTCGGGCCCGCCCACGTCCAGCCAGTCGCGCCCCGCCGCGATCGCCTCGGCTGTCGCGGCGGCAAGGTCCGCGCCGTGGATCGGGTTGAGCCGGTGCTGACCGTCCCCGAACAGCCACGCCCGCCCGGCCTGCGCCATCGACAGGAAATCGCCCATGTCCGAGAAATAGCCGGAGGGCGCGATCACGGTCGAGGCCACGGGGCTGGCCCGAAGCCGGTCCACAAAGGCGGCCTTGGCCGCGACCAGCGGTACATGGGGCATGCGGTCAGCATTCAGCACGTGGATATAGGCGAAGCGGTCCACGCCCGCGCGCAGCGCTTCCTCCAGCAGGTTGGCATTCGCCTGATAATCCACGTCGCGATAGGTCAGCCCGTCGGTCTGGCGGGTGATGCCGAGGGCAGAGATCACCAGGTCGACGCCCTCCATGCAGCCCGTCAGCGTCTCGGGCCGGGTGGCTTCGGCATGGACCAACTCGGCGGGAAGGTCGGTATCGCGGCGCACGAGGGCGCGCACACGCCAGCCACGGCGCGCATATTCGGCGGTAAGGTGCCGCCCGAGATAGCCGGTCGCACCTGCGATGAGGACGGTTCTCGGGGCAAGGGCTACGGTCATGGGATGCTCTTCTCTGGCTAGGTCGGGATCAACCTAGTCAGGATGGCTGCGTATCGCCATGGCCGCTCGTATCAGCCTCATGTCCATTCGTTTCACTCGGGTCCGTTTTGGCGGCCTGTCAGGGGCGAAGCCCCCTAATGACCGCCTGCGCGGCCTCGCATAGCGGGTCGTGCAGGGCCGAGAGGATGGCGATACGGTCGTAGACTTCCGGTTCCGTGGCCAGCCTCTGGCGGATGGTTGCACCGAAGACCTGCCTCAGTTCCGTGCCGATATTGAACTTGCAGATACTGGTTCCGGTGGCGAGGCGGCGGCGCTGATTATGCGGCACGCCCGATCCGCCATGGATGACCAGCGGAGTTTGGGTCAGGGCCGCGATTTCGGCGATCCGCGCCTCGTCCAGCCCGTCGCCCGCCGAGGTCTGCAAGTGGGTGTTGCCCACGGAGATCGCCATCGCATCGACGCCGGTGTCCCGCGCGAACCGCGCCGCCTCCTGCGGGTCGGTCCCGCGAGAGGCTTCGCCCGCCGCATAGCCCACGAAGCCGATCTCGCCTTCGCAACTGACGCCTGCCGCATGGGCCAGCTCCGCGATGCGGGCGGTGGCGGCGATGTTGTCCTCCAGCGACAGGCGAGAGCCGTCGAACATGACCGAGGTGAAGCCTTCCGCGATGGCGATCCGGCAGTCCTCTTCATCGGTGCCATGGTCCAGATGCGTGACCACGGGGACCGACGCGCCTTCTGCCAGTTCCCGGAACATCGCGCCCCAGACGGGCAGGGGGGTATGGGCCCGTGCGCCGGGACCGGCTTGCAGGATCAGCGGCGCGCCCTCAGCCTCCGCCGCGGCCACATAGGCGCGGGCGTCCTCCCAGCCAAGGCACACCACGCCAGCGATCGCATAGCCACCCGTCAGGGCCGGTTGCAGAACCTCCGACAGCGTCGCGCGGGTCATTTGAACTTAGCCACCATGTCCATGATGCCGGGGATGGTGTGCAGCTGCTCGGCATGGGTGGGCTGGAAATACTGCTTCAGGCTGCGCTGGCTGAGCCCGCCGAGGATGGTGAAATAGTACATCTCGTAGCCCGGCAGAGCGCAGCAGGGATGATAGCCCTTGTCGATCAGCACCGTGGACCCATCCATGATGTGATAGGCGTCCCCCGGTTCGTTATCGACCCGCTGCAGCATTTGCAGGCCTGAGCCGTAATTGGGTTTGAAGCGGAAGTTGTAGCATTCGTCGTGACGGGTTTCGATCAGTTCCTCGCTGTCGTCGCGCCGGTCGGTATCGTGCTTGTGGCTGGGAAAGCCCGACCAGCCGCCCGCGCCGACGGTGAACAGCTCGCTGACCAGCAGCCGCCCGACCCTGTCATGATGGCCCGCACCCAGAATATGCTTGATCTTGCGGTGCGTCTTGGTGTCGTCCGACCCGTATTGAACGAGGTCCAGCTCCCCCTTGCGCACGGCGAAGGGTTTCAGCGTCTCAGCGTATTTCGCACCTGCGATGAAAGTCTCCGTGTCGGTCCGGGCGGTGATCCTGCAACCGATATCGGTCGGCACATAGACGCCCTCCGGCTCCCCGTCCCAGACATCCGCGCCCCGGTTGCCGATGTCGGTGAAGGTTTCGCCTCCGCATTCCACGGTCACCGTGCCGGTCGCAGGCACGACGCAGGTCTCGTAGCCAGCCAGCCGATAATCGAATGTCTCGCCGGCCTTCAGCTTGACGATATTGAAATAGGTCAGCGGCACATGGGCGTCATCCACGTCTACTATGGCCTTGTTTTGATTGTCGAACGGGGGGATGTGCATTGCGATATCCTCTTATGGGGTGGCAGCGGCCATGAAACGGGCCAGTTCCTCAGGGGTGGGCATGGCGGGGGCGCAGCCAACGCGAGAGACGACGATTGCGGCGGCGGCGGACCCGGTTTGCACGGCGGTTCTGGCATCGCTGCCAGCGGCCAGCGTCGCGAGGAACCCGGCCATGAAACTGTCGCCCGCGCCGGTGGGTTTAAGCGCCTTTGTGTCGTAAATGCCGGTTTGCATTTCGCCTTCTGCGGTGATCGTGATCGCGCCTTTTTCGCCCATCTTGTAGACGACGATTTGCGCGCCCTCGCTGATCAGCGACCGGGCCTTGTCGAGCCCTTTCTCGATACCGCCCGCCATGAAGCCGAATTCCACGTCATTTCCGATGATGATGTCGCAAAGCGCGGCGGCGCGGGAGTAGACCTCTTCGGCCTCGCTGGCAGAAGCCCAGGAATAGGGCCGGTAATCCACATCGAAGATCAGCGGCAGACCGGCGGCGCGGGCCAGATCGACGGCCCGGAAACAGGCGCTGCGGGAGGGTTCTGCGGCCAAGACGGTTCCAGTGGTGACGAGGGCGGAATAGGCGCTGTAGTCCACCGCCTCTACATCCGCCAAGGTCATCTCGAAATCCGCCGCGCCGTTGCGGTAGATCACCGATTGGGTGTCTTCGAGCCGGGTTTCCACGACGGCCAAAGAATTGCGCGCTTCGCCACCTTCCAGATGCACATGGGTGCGGTCGATGCCGTAGGCGTCGAGCTGGTTCAGGCAGTAGCGCCCGATTGCATCATCGGACACCCGCGTGACCAGTGAAGCCTTGCACCCCAACCGGCACAACCCGGCGGCGATGTTCGCGGATGACCCGCCGAGGGCCGTGGTGAAGGCGGTGGCCTCTTCCACCCGCGCGCCCGGCGGGTCGGCATAGAGATCCATGCCCGCTCGCCCGATCACCAGAAAGGATTTACCGGACAGCCGCGCTAGACCTGTCATTTCCCCGTCCCTCCGAATTCATGGTTGCATGAAGCATGCACTCAGGATAACAATTTTGCAACCGGTTGCAATATGCGAATGAGAGAGGCCGAAACCATGAACCAGATCGGGATCGGAATCGTCGGGGGCGGCTATATGGGCAAGGCCCATTCGGTGGCCTTTGCGTCTGTGGGTGCTGTGTTCGAAACCCGCCTGAAGCCGCGCCTTGCGGCCATCGCGGCCTCGTCTCAGGCCAGCGCCGAACGCTATGCGCAGGCCTTCGGGTTCGCCCGCGCCGCGCAGGATTGGCGCGATCTGGTTTCCGATCCATCCGTGGATGCCGTCGTGATTGCCTCGCCCCAGAACACCCATTTGCAGATCGCGGAGGCGGCGTTGGCATTGGGCAAGCCGGTACTGTGCGAGAAACCGATGGGGCTCGACGTGTCCGAGGCGCGGGCCATGGTGGCGGCGGCGAAAACGGCGGGCGTGGCCAACATGGTGGCCTATAACTACATCCGTACGCCTGCATCCCAATATGTGCGGCAGTTGTTGTCCGAGGGCGCGCTTGGCCGCATTACCGGGTTCCGCTGCTTCCACGAGGAGGACTTCCACATTGCGCAGAAAACCCCCGCCTGGCGCTGCGAGGGCGAGGCCAATGGCTGTCTTGGCGATCTCGCCCCGCATCCGATCAACGCGGCCCTGGCGCTGATGGGGCCGATTGCGGAACTGAATGCGGTCATGGAAACCGTCTACCCCGATCGCAACGGCATTCCGGTCACGAATGACGATCAGGTGCAGATGATGGTGCGGTTCGAGAGCGGCGTCGTCGGCCATATCCACGCCTCGCGCGTCGCGACCGGTCGCAAGATGGGCTATGGCTACGAGATCACAGGAACCGAAGGCGCGATCCGCTTCGATCAGGAGGATCAGAACGCCATCTGGTTCTATCGCAAGGATGACCCGGACGGCCAGAAGGGCTTTCGCAAGATCCTGACCGGACCCGATCACCCCGACTATCTGCCCTTCTGTCAGGGGGCGGGGCATGGCACCGGCTATCAGGACCAGATCATTATCGAGGCGCATGATTTCCTGACCGCCATCGACACCGGTCAGGCTGTCTGGCCCACATTCGAGGCCGGGCTGGAGGTGCATCAGGTCATTGCCGCGGCGCGGGCGTCCGATGCCACGCGCACTTGGCAGGCGCCATCCGAATTCTGAGGGCAGGGCATGATCCAGATCGGCAATGCGCCCTGTTCCTGGGGCGTCGAGTTCCCCGACGACGCGCGCAACCCGCCCTGGCGGCAGGTGCTGAGGGAATGCGCCGAGGCAGGATATCAGGGCATCGAACTAGGGCCTGTCGGCTACATGCCGGAAAATCCGCAGGTGCTGGCCGAAGCGCTGCAAGACCATGGGCTGACCCTGATCGGCGGCGTGGTCTACCGGCCCTTTCATGACCCTGACAAGTGGATGGATGTGGTCGATGGGGCCGAGCGGACCTGCAAGGCGCTCGCCTCTCTCGGTGCGAAGCATCTGGTGCTGATCGACGCGATCTCTCCCCGGCGGGCGCCAACGGCGGGCCGGGCAGCCGAGGCCGAGCAGATGGATGGCGCGGAATGGACCGCCTTTCGCAACCGAATCGTGACGATTGCCAGGATGGCGGCAGAGGTCTACGGACTCGATGTCTCGATCCACGCCCATGCGGGCGGCTTCATTGATTTCGAGCCGGAACTGGAGCGGCTGCTTGACGAGATCGATCCTGGCCTTCTGAAGATCTGCCTGGACACCGGTCATCACGCCTATGCGGGTTATGATCCGATTGCTTTCATGAAACGGCATATGGACCGGATCAGCTATATCCACTTCAAGGACATTGACCCGCGTGTAAAAGCCGATGTGATCGCGAAGCGGACCGGCTTTTACGAGGCTTGCGGGCAGGGCATCTTCTGCAATCTGGGCAAGGGCGACGTGAATTTTCAGGCCGTGCGGCGCCTGTTGGTGGAACGCGGCTATCGCGGCTGGTGCACGGTCGAGCAGGATTGCGACCCGACACTGGACATTTCCCCGATCGCCGATGCAAAGGCGAACCGGGACTATCTGACATCCATTGGCTTTGACTGAGGGAGAACTGCCATGGGAAAACTGAACTGGGGTATGATCGGCGGCGGTGAAGGCAGCCAGATCGGCCCGGCGCATCGGTTGGGGGCGGGGCTCGACGGTGAGTTTGCCTTCGCGGCGGGCGCGCTGGATCACCGCCCCGATGTGGGTCGCGACTATGGCAGGCGGCTCGGGCTCGCGGCAGACCGTGCATATGGCGACTGGCGCGAGATGCTGGAGGGTGAGAGGGGCCGGGAGGATCGGATTGACCTCGTGACCGTGGCCACGCCGAATGCGACCCATTTCGAGATCACGAAGGCTTTCCTTGAGGCAGGGTTCCACGTGCTGTGCGAAAAGCCCATGACCATGACCGTCGAAGAGGGCGAAGAGATCGTGAAACTCGCCCGCAACACGGGACGCATCTGCGCGGTGAACTACGGCTATACAGGCTATCCGCTGGTCCGGCACATGCGGGCGATGGTGGCACGCGGTGATCTGGGCGCGATCCGGCTGGTGAAGGCAGAGTTCGCCCATGGCCACCACGCCGATGCCGCCGATGCCGACAACCCGCGGGTGCGCTGGCGCTATGATCCGGCGCAGGCGGGCGTATCCGCCCAATTCGCAGATTGCGGCATCCATGCGTTGCATATGGCGAGCTTTGTCATTGGTCAGGAAGCAGATCGCCTGTCTGCCGATACGGTCAGCTGCATCGCCAGCCGAGAGCTGGAAGATGACGCAATGGTCAACCTGCGCTTCGATGGCGGGGCCGTGGGGCGGCTCTGGACCTCATCCGTTGCGCTTGGCCGCCAGCACGGTCTGACCCTTCAGGTCTTCGGGGAAAACGGTGGCCTGCGCTGGAGCCAGGAACAGCCCAACCAGCTGTACTGGATGCCGCTGCGGGGGCGCTTGCAGGTGATCGAACGCGGGGAAGGGGGCCTGTCACCCGAGGCCGACCGGTCGAGCCGCGTGACCGTGGGCCATGCCGAGGGCATGCCTTTGGCCTTCGCCAATATCTATCGGGATCTGGCCGAGGCGATCCGGGCGGAGAAGGAAGGTCGCGCGATGGATCCTGCCGCCGATCTTTATCCACGGGCCGAGGATGGATTGCGGTCAATGGCGGCTGTCTTCGCCGTGGCCGAGAGCGGCAAGGCGGATGGCCGGTGGGTCGATGCCCGCCCGCCGATGTTCCGCCAGGGGTGAGTGCAGCGCGGGGACGCGTTTTTGAAAACGCGCTTAAAGGCCCTTCGAAGGGCCTTCCCCGCGCCAACCTCCGGGTGAGGTGACTGGGTCAGCCATCTGCCAGCCCGCCATAGTTTTGTCGTTCCTCGATGATCATCCGGGCGGCGCAGACGGAGAGCGGGGCAATCTCTTCCCATTCCGCAACAAAGCCCAGATTTGTCTCGCGCCGGACAAGAACAGCTCGGCGCAGGGCCATCAGTTCCGCCCGGCGGCTGGCAAGAAAATCAGCCTGCGGGATGACCGTCTCCAGCGGGCTGTCGAGTCGGATGACCTCGTAATAGCCCCCGGTGGCGGACATGAGGGCGAAGGCACAGGCAGGCACGTCCTCCTCTGGGCAGGCAGCATGGCAGAGCCGGGCGATTGGGGCTGTATGCGGCGAGGTCATGACCCAACTCTCAACGGCGCCTCGCCAGCGATTGTCAGGGTCGGTGTCCCCGAAACCATGCCCCAGGGCCAGCAGTTCGGCCATGCCGCGCGCGTCCGGGTCCGTGGCGTCAGCATCCAGACCGGTTATGTATCTAAGTGCCGCAAGCCCGTTTCCACGGGGTTCCGGTGGGCCGCTCAGATAGTCGAGATAGGGGGTAAGTTCCTCGAGAACCAAACCGCTGCCTGACAGCGCCGCCCGGTCTGCCGCATCTCCATAAAGGGCAAGGATCTGCGTGGCGTGATGGGCGGCCTGCGCTTCGCCCAACCGGTGAAGGGCGGCGATCCGGTCCAGCGTTACGCCGGGGCGGTCCGCAGTGGCCAGGGCTTGGGCCCGCGCATCGTCAGAGCGGGCCGCGACGGCCAGCCAGCTTCTGCCGAACCGGTCGTCCGGGCCAACCGCGCGGAAGAGAGTGCGCGAGGTTTCTCTTGGCAGCGACAATCTGTAGGGCGACGGCCCCAGATCGCCGGTTTCGATCCTGGCCAGCAGAAGTTGAGCATCGCGATCCCCGGCCTGGGACATTTGGGAGAGTGCCGGGAGGCTCTCAGCGTCATTGCCAGACAGCCAAAGCGCCACAATTTCGGTCAGGTCAGGTTCTGATTGAGCGTGCGCCGGCATCGGCATGAGCGCCAGAATGGCGAAGAAAAGGACCGACTTGAACGTCATATTGGGTGGCTCCTCGGGATGAACCCTGCCCATATTGACGCGATCCCTGTGATCAGATGCAACCTTTAAGTGTGCCGCGTTCGATTAGGGAAAGGGACAGAAGTTTCTGAACCGGCTTCACATCGGGATGCTCTGACAGGG
The DNA here is from genome assembly GCF_965215655.1 of Nioella sp. GTDB lineage: Bacteria > Pseudomonadota > Alphaproteobacteria > Rhodobacterales > Rhodobacteraceae > Nioella. The sequence goes on along the minus strand of NZ_OZ244111.1, from coordinate 2,531,819 downwards.
TGATAGCTGTCTCAACAGATGTGGCGATAATCGCATCCAGGGGCTGCCTTATGGTGGTCAGGTTCACCAGCCCCCAGGAGGCCGCGTCCATATCGTTGAACCCGATCAGCCCCACATCACGCGGCACGTTACGGTCAGCTGCGCGCAGGGCGCTGAGTGCGCCGATGGCAACCACGTCATCACCGCAGAAATAGGCCTCGGCCAGGGGGCCGGCTGCAATCAGGCGGGCCATTTCCGTCGCGCCGGCATCGTGGGAATATCCGCCTGCGAAGCTTTCACTCAGGCGAATCCCGCCATGGCCCAACAATTCCTGCCGAAGCCCCTCCAGCCGGTCCTGCGTCGTGGTTGCCGTCTCTGGTCCGCCCAGAAAGCCAATATCGCGATAGCCCCTTGCAAGCAGCGCCCGCGCGGCCATCCTCCCGGCTTCCACATTGTCGATGCCGACAACCGGGACCTTTGGCTGTTCCGTGGCCCGGCCGAACGCATGCACCACCGGCAATCCCGCTGCCTTGCAGTCCTCCGCAAAGGCCGGCGTCAGGGTAGAGGAGGCCACGATCACCGCGTCCACCGAGTATTGCCGCAACATGCGAATGGCGGCCCCGGGGTCCGAATCCTCCGACAGGTTCACCAGCAGCGGGCGCAATCCCCGGTCCTGAATGGCGCGGGTGAACAGGTCGAAGACCTCCAGAAAGATCGGGTTGCGGAAGTTGTTGGACACCAGGCCGATCAACTTGGTGCGCCCGGTGGACAGGCCCGAGGCCAGCGCGCTTGGCGCGTATCCAAGCTCTGCCGCGGCCTGTTCGACCTTGGAACGGGTCTTGGCGGAAACCGATGCGCCGGGTGTGAACGTCCGCGACACCGCCGAGCGCGAGACACCCGCCCGCTCTGCCACATCCTTCAGGGTCACCGTCATTCCGGCCCGCTGCCTCCCGCTGTCTATCGTTCGGGAAATCAGACAGCGGGACGGGGCGAATTGCAACCGGTTCCCGTACCAGTCAGCCGACCGATTGCTCGGAGACGATCTCGCCGAAGCGGGTGAAGAACTTGCCCGACAGTTTCTTGGCGGTGCCCGCGATCAGGCGGCTGCCAAGCTGCGCGATCTTGCCGCCGATGTCGACCGTGGCGGTATAGGCGAGGATGGTTTCGGGGCCGTCCTCGGTCAGGGTCACCTCGGCCCCGCCCTTGGCGAAGCCCGCCGCACCGCCCTTGCCCTCGCCGGTCAGCGTGAAGCCATCCGGCGCGTTCGATGTGTCCAACGTCACCTCGCCTGCAAAGCGCGCCTTCACCGGGCCGATCTTCAGCACCACCTTGGCCTCCAGGTTCTCTGGCGAATGCTGGATCAATTCTTCGCAGCCGGGGATGCATTCGCGCAGGATCTCGGGGTCATTGAGCGCGCGGTAGACCACGTCGCGGGGGGCTTGGATACGAATTTCGTCGCTCAGGTCCATGTCTTGTTTCCTCTGCTCAGCAACATCTGGGATAGGCGCGAAGGGCCGCTTCGGCCTTTTCTTCGGGGGGCATTTCCGGGGGCGCGGGCCAGCGGGCCCGAAACCAGTCACGCACGCTTTTCACCATGGCTGGCTTCCCTCTGGGTATCGGTGTTGCGCCACTGGATCACCTCGGCGAGGATCGACAGGGCGATTTCATGGGGGTCGATGGCGCGGATATCGAGCCCTGCAGGGGATTTGAGCCGCGCCACGCGGGCCGGGTCCGTGCCCGCATCCACCAGCTTGGCCGAAAGCACCCCGGCCTTGCGGCGGCTGGCCACCATCGACACGCGCCGCGCGGGGGTTTCCAGCGCCGCCTTCAGAGCCACACCGTCGCCCTTGCCCTGCGAGGCCACGACAACGAAATCGCGCGGCTCGACGCCCAGACCGTCGATCTCTTCGGGATCGAACCGTGTTGTGCCCGCCCCCTCGAAAGCCCCCGACACGAAGACGCGCAGCCCGGTCAGGGCCGCATGGGTCGCCAGCGCCCGCGCGATCGGGCTGTCGCCGAAGATCACCAGCCGGGGCGCATGCTGGTATGGTTCGATCAGCAGATCCACCGTGCCGCCAGAGGGACAGCCGCTCTTGTAGGTCTGCACACCGTCTGGGTCGGTCATGGCCACCACCTTGTCGGAGGGTTTCACACGGATCATGCGGGGGGCGCCCTCGGCCAGCGCTTCGCCCGCCGCCGTGCGCACAGCCCGTTGTACACAGGCCCCGCCGAGATGGCCGAGGATCTCGCCGCCCCGCGTCACGGCGGCCTTGGCACCGGCCTTTGCACTGGTCGCATCGGCAGTGCGCAACACGGTCGCGACGCAGAACGCCTCGCCCTCCGCGCGCAACCTTTCCACCGTGTCGAAGATGTCGAAACCTGCCATGGGATGTCCTTTCACAGCTTCCGGAATTCGGGTTCCAGCGCGGCCAGCGCATCAAGCGTATTGGCCGGCAGATGGGCGTCGAGATGGGGCAGCGCGGCCTGCATGGCGGCAGCAACCGGGGCGTAGTCGGTCCAGCCCTTGAGCGGGTTGAGCCAGACGATCCGCCGGGCCTTGCGGCGGATGCGGGCCAGAACGTCAGCCAGCGCCTGCGGCTCACGCGTGCAATAGCCGTCCGACAGGATCAGCACCACGGTCCGGCCATTCAGCGCCCGCGCGCCGTAGCCCCCCAGGAAGCTTTCCAAACTGCCGGAAATATCGGTGCCGCCGCCGAAGCCCTCGGCCATCAGCGACAGACGCCCGGCCGCGCGAATGCTGTCATGATCGCGCAAGGCGTCCGTGACACGCATCAGGCGGGTATGGAAAAGATAGGCATCCGCCTCCGTCCCGCTGCCGATCAATCCTTTCAGAAACGCCAGGAAGACCCGCGAATAGACGGTCATCGACCCGCTCACGTCGCACAGTGCCACGATCCGCATGCGGCGCGGCGGGCGGGCGCGGCGGAAAAGGTCCAAGGGCTCTCCCCCGCGTGCGAGGCTCGCCCGCTGGATGCGACGCATGTCGAGCGCGGGGCCCCGCAGCGCCTGCCTGCGGCGGCGCGAGCGGCGGTCACGAATGGCGCGAGCGATGGCGAGGGCTGCGGCTTCTGCCTGCCTCAGTGCCTCTTCGTCCATCAGCTCGCGCAGATCCCGGCGGTTGAGGTTGGCCGTGCGGGTCGCAATCAGCTTCCCGTCTGTCCCTTCGGCCTCGCCCTCACCGGGATCAGGGGTTGTGGCGTCGTCGTTCCGTGAGTGACGATCTTCTTGCCCTGCCCCTTGTTCAGAGTCTTGCCAGATCTTCGGTTTGGCGGATTGCACCCGAACGTGACCGTTCTGAGCGGTTCCCGCACGCTGTTTGCCCGCGTTGAACCAATAGGCGTCAAAGAGTTCGTCGAACCGCCGCCACCCGTCGGCATCGCCCGCCAGCAACGCACACAGAGCCTGCCGCGCCTGTGTGCGGTCCGTCGCCTCCACCGCCGCCAACGCCGCAAGCGCATCCCCGGTTTCACGCGGACCGACACGCATCCCGTTCATACGCAGATGGCCGATGAAGCCGGACATCCGGTCAGCCAACCCGTCGGCGCGAAAGGGGAAGCGGGTGACTTGCATCAGGCCACCTTTCCAATCAGCCGGTCCATGACCTCGGCCGGTGCGGCGTCGTAGTCGGCAGCGGTTTTCAAAAGACAGACCAGAGTGGCCTGTACCTCGTCACGTGCTTTGGCCAGATCGTTCACACCAAGGCCGGAAAGCGCAGCCGCCCAATCCAGCATCTCGGCAATGCCCGGAGTTTTCTCCAGATCCTCCTTGCGCAGGGCCTGCACCACCCCCACGATCTGACGCGCGAGTTGGGCCTCGATCTCCGGCATCCTCGCCTTCAGGATCGCGAGTTCTGTGTCGCGGTCGGGATAGTCGAGGAAGGAATAAAGACACCTGCGTCGCAGCGCATCTGACAGATCGCGCGTACCGTTGGCAGTCAAGATCATGATCGGACGCGACTTTGCCCGGATGGTGCCAAGCTCGGGGATCGTGATTTGAAAATCCGACAGTATTTCAAGAAGGTAAGCCTCGAACTCTTCGTCGGCGCGGTCAATTTCGTCAATCAGCAAAACGGGCGGTATCTCTTCGCTGATCGCCTCCAGAAGCGGCCTCCGAAGCAGGTATTTATCCGCAAAAAGCTCGTCTTCGCTCGCGCTCCCTTCGGCTGCGCGGATCGCCAGCAACTGCCTCTGGTAATTCCATTCGTAAATGGCATGCGAGGCATCCAGCCCCTCGTAGCACTGCAGACGGATCAGTTTCGTGTCACGCAGGCCGGCCATGGCTTTGGCGACCTCGGTCTTGCCCACCCCGGCGGGACCTTCCAGCAAAAGAGGCCGGCCAAGCGTCTGCGCGAGATGAAGCGCCATCGCCAGCCGGTCGTCGGCGACATAGCCCGCGCGGGCAAGGCCCTGTTGGAGGACAGAGGGGGCGGTCATGACACAAGCACCTCGGCTTCGACTTCAATGGCAAAATTCATCGGCAATCCGGCGGTACCGATGGCTGAGCGTGCGTGGGCCCCAATCTCGGGGCCGAAGACATCCAGGACCAGATTGCTGAATCCGTTGATCACCAGGTGCTGATCCGAATATCCCGGCGCGGAGTTGACCATGCCAAACACACGCGTCCATCCGGTTATGCGGGACAATTCACCAATTTCCTGTTTGAGGTTGGCAAGAACGCATAATGCGATTTCGGATGCTGCCTCGGCGGCTTCCTCCGTGGTCAAATCTGCACCCACCTGACCGAAAGGTCCGTTAAGACCGCCGTCCGCACCGTGGCGTGGATGGCCCGAAATCAATGCCCGGTTTCCGCGGACATTCACCATCGAAAACGGAAGATGGACCCCATCCGGCAAACGTACCGGCGGTGGCAAGGTCAGTCCTAAGGATTCGATCCGTTGCTCAGGCGTGCTCATGCAATCCTCCGCGGTTGGCCGCCGCACTTGGAAAGAAGCGCGGCGGCCAGTCCACGATCAGCCGTGCAGGCCGAGCCCGTTGGCGATCTTCCAGATCCGCCAATGGTCATGCGGCATGTGGCTTTGCACAAGCCCGAAGGGCCGGAAGGCATCGTGCACGGCGTTCGAGAAGGCCGGAACACCGCCCACGTTGGGGCTTTCGCCCACGCCCTTGGCCCCGATCGGGTGGTGCGGCGACGGAGTCACCGTGTGGTCGGTGGTGTAATTGGGCGTTTCCCACGCGGTCGGGATGAAGAAATCCATCAGCGTGCCGGTCTTCACATTCCCCATCTCATCATAGGCAATCTCCTGCCCCATGGCGATGGCGAGCGCTTCGGTCACGCCGCCATGGACCTGACCCTCGATGATCATCGGGTTAATCCGCGTGCCGCAATCGTCCAGCGCATAGAACTGCCGGATCTCCCACTCGCCGGTGTCCACGTCGATCTCCATCACGCAGATATAGGCCCCGAACGGGTAGGTCATGTTGGGCGGGTCGTAGTAGCTGACCGCCTCCAGCCCAGGTTCCAGACCGGGAATGGCCTGGTTGTAGGCGGCGAAGGCGATCTCTTTCATGGTCTTGAAGCGCTCGGGCGCGCCCTTGACCGTGAAGCGATCCACGTCCCATTCCACGTCGTCGTCATGGACCTCCAGCAGGTAGGCCGCGATCATCTGCGCCTTGGCGCGGATCTTGCGGGCGGCCATGGCCGTTGCCGCCCCCGCCACGGGGGTCGAGCGCGATCCATAGGTGCCCAGGCCGTAGGGGGCGGTGTCGGTGTCACCCTCCTCCAGCGTGATGTCATCGGCGGGCAGGCCGATTTCGCTGGCGATGATCTGCGCGAAGGTCGTAGCGTGGCCTTGACCCTGGCTGATCGTGCCAAGCCGCGCGATGGCCGATCCGGTGGGGTGGATGCGGATCTCGCAGCTGTCGAACATACCAAGCCCGAGGATGTCGCAGTTCTTGACCGGCCCCGCGCCCACGATTTCCGTGAAGTGGGTGAGGCCGATGCCCAGAAGCTTGCGCGTCTTGCCTGCCTTGAAGTCCTCGACCCGCTGCGCCTGTTCGGCGCGCAGGTCCTCATACCCCACGGCCTTCAGCGCCTTGTCCCAGGCGGTGTGGTAGTCGCCCGAGTCATATTCCCAGCCAAGCGCCGACTGGTAGGGGAACTGGTCGGCCCGGATGAAGTTGATCCGGCGCAGCTCGGCCGCGTCCATGTTGAGCTTGATCGCCAGAACCTCGATCATCCGCTCGATGAAATAGGCCGCTTCCGTCACCCGGAAGGAACAGCGATAGGCGACGCCGCCCGGTGCCTTGTTGGTATAGACCCCATCAACGGCAAGGTAGGCGGTCGGGATGTCGTAGGATCCGGTGCAGATGTTCATGAAACCCGCCGGGAACTTGGTGGGGTCGGCGCAGGCGTCAAACCCGCCGTGGTCTGCCGTGGTGTGGCACCACAGCCCGGTGATCTTGCCCTCTTTCGTGGCGGCAATCTTGCCGTGCATCCAGTAGTCGCGGGCAAAGGCCGTGGACATGAGGTTTTCCATCCGGTCCTCAACCCACTTCACCGGCTTGCCCGTCACGATGGAGGCGACGACCGAACAGACATAGCCCGGATAGGCGCCCACCTTGTTGCCAAAGCCGCCGCCGATATCGGGGCTGATGACGCGGATGTTGTGTTCTGCCAGGCCCGAGATCAGCGACACCACGGTGCGGATCGCGTGGGGTGCCTGGAAGGTGCCGTAAAGCGTCAGCTTGCCGGTCACCTTGTCCATCGAGGCCACGCAGCCGCAGGTTTCCAGCGGGCAAGGGTGGGTCCGATGGTAATAGACCATCTCCTCGGCCACCACCTCGGCACCGCCCAGAACCGCCTCGGTTCCGTCCTTGTCACCCACTTCCCAGGTGAATATGTGGTTGTGGTGCTTGCGCGGGCCATGGGCCCCTTCGGTCTGCCCCTCAAGGTCTTCGCGCAGGACCACGTCCGATTTCATCGCCTCGAACGGATCGGTGATAACGGGAAGTTCCTCGTATTCCACCTCGACCAGTTCCACCGCGTCCGCCGCGATATAGCGGTCCTCGGCCACCACATAGGCGACCTCCTGGCCCTGGAACAGCACCTTGCCATCGGCCAGCACCATCTGCTTGTCGCCCGCCAGCGTCGGCATCCAATGAAGCCCGAGCGGCGCAAGGTCTTCGGCGGTGAGCACCGCCACCACACCGGGCAGGGCCAGCGCGGCCTCCTTGTTGACGGACACCACGCGGGCATGGGCATAGGGGGAGCGGACGAAATCGCCAAACAGCATCCCGTCCATCTTGATGTCATCGACATAGTTGCCCTTGCCTTGCGTGAAGCGCACATCCTCCACCCGCTTGCGCGAGCAGCCCATGCCCTTGAGATTGGCAGCGCGTTCTTCGGGGGTCATGCTCTGGTCGTTCATTCCGCAGCCTCCTTCTGGGCGTTCAGCATGTCAGCCGACGCCATGATGGCCTTGACGATGTTCTGGTAGCCCGTGCAGCGGCAGAGATTGCCGGCCATGCCGAACCGCACCTCTTCCTCGGTGGGCGTCGGGTTTTCCTGCAGCAAGCGATGCGCGCGGGTGATCATCCCCGGCGTGCAGAAGCCGCATTGCAGCCCGTGATGTTCGCGGAACATCTCCTGAATGACGCCAAGGCTGCCATCTTCGTTGACGAGTCCCTCGACCGTGGTCACATCGGACCCGTTGGCCTGCGCCACGAAGACGGTGCAGGATTTCACCGACTTGCCGTCGATATCCACCGTGCAGGCCCCGCAATGGCTGGTCTCGCAGCCAATGTGCGGCCCGGTGATGCGCAGGTTTTCCCGCAGGAAATGGATCAGCAGCGTGCGCGGCTCTGCAAGGCCCTCGACCTCGCGCCCGTTCACGTTCAGTTTTACGTGCATCTTTGACATGAGCGTTCTCCTCAGCCCGCGCGGCTCATGGCGCGCGCGATGGCGCGGCGCAGCATGACGGCGGCGACGTGTTTCTTGAATGCGACCGGGCCGCGATTGTCCTCGACCGGGTCGATGGCGTCGAGCATGGCGGAAACGCAGCCTTCCACGTCACCACCCGCAAGCGCGGCGCTGGCCGCTTCCGACCAGATCGGCGTGTCGGCAAGGTTGGTCATCGCGACCGAGGCCGACCCGTTCCCGACCATCACGGCGGCGGCGGCGGTGGCATAGTCACCGATCTTGCGCTTCTGCTTCTCATAAGCCTGGCCCACGCCGGCCCCCGGCACCGGGATCGTGATCCGGGTCAGGATTTCCTCGTCCTCGCGGGCGGTGAAATAGGCGGCCTCGTAAAACTCGCGCGCGGCCACGGTCCGGGTGCCGTCGGGGCCCACCAGTTCGAAAGACGCGTCAAGGCACTGCATCAGCCCTGGCATGTCGTTGCCCGGATCGCCATTGGCCACGTTGCCGCCGACAGTACCCATGTAGCGCACCTGCGGGTCCGCGATCTGCAAGGCAGCCTCGCGGATGATCGGCACTGCCGCCGCCAATCCGTCATGGGTAATCAGCTCGTGCTGGGTGACCATGGCACCGAGCGTGACGCTGTCCGCGCCGATCTCGATCCCCTTCATCTCCTGAATATCCTGTAGGTCGATCACATGGGCCAGATCGGCCATGCGCAGCTTCATCATCGGGATCAGGCTGTGCCCGCCCGCGATGACCCGCGCTTCATCCCCGTGTTCCTGCAAGATGCTGATGGCCGACGCCGTATCGGTCGGCCGGTGATACTCGAAACCGGCTGGTATCATGTCTGTTGTCCTCCCTGCGCCCGAGGCCTTGGCCAATCGGGTCCGGGGACATGGAACGATCACTATGCGGTTGCATTCCAGCGGCCGGGAACAGGCCGCGCCATCTGTTTCACGAAATGCGAATGAGCTGCACGAGTTGCGATCAGAGCCCGAGCGCCTCCCGAATGTCGCTCAGGCGTGATCGGCTGACGGGCACCTTGGGCAGCGAGGCGACTCCCTCGAAATAGCAGGTGCCGTTGTCCTTGTGTCGCTCGAAGCTGGACACATGCGCGGGGTTCACGAGGTAGCTGCGGTGCACCCGCAGGAAGCCCGCAGATGCCAGGCGCTCATCTGCCTCGGATATGGTCCAGGGGCAGAAGAGTTTCTCGGCCCCGACATAGAGCACCGTGTAATGCCCTTCCGCACGAATGGCGGCGATGCGGGACGGGGTAGCAAAGACCGTCTTGCCGTCACGTTCATAGGGAACGCCTGCCGTGGCGCTTGCGGTCGCGCGCGGTGCCGAGGGGGGCGACGGTGGGGGCGTGGTGGCGCTGGGGACAGGTTCTATGAAGGTGATGCCGGTCAGCAGGAAGGCCCCGCAGATCAGGAAGGCCGAGACCGTGACGCCCATGGCCAGCACCTGATTGCTCAGCGTCGGCCCGGCCCCGCCCCCTGCATCAGCGGCGGTAAAGCTGGTTAGGCCCGTTGCCACGAAATGCATGGTGAAGACCGCCAGCCCGAAACAGGCGGTGCCAAGCAGGATGTTGCGATGCGTGCGGCTGTCATAAGCGACCCAGATCGCCAGCACTGACAGCACGACCGACGCCAGGGTCGCTATCGCGACATCCAAAGCCGTGTAGACCGGTCTGCACAGCTGCATCCCAGCCATGCCCACGTAATGCATCACCACGATACCAAGCCCCACGATCGTTCCCGCACCGACAATGACCGGCAAAGACCGGGCGCGGAAATGCAATAGCAGCAGCGCCAGCCCCACCATCAGGATCGCGATCAGGGCCGAGGCGAGCGTGATCAGCGCGTCGTAATAGAACAGGATCGGCAGTTGCAGCCCCAGCATCGCCACAAAATGCATCGACCAGATACCGCCGCCCAGAACCACCGCTGCCAGTGCCACGATGATCTTGCGCCTTGGCCGGTCCAGCCGCGACGCCCCATGGGTCAGGGACAGCCCCGTGAAGCCAGCCATCAGGGCCACGGCCAGAGAGGCCGCAACAAGCCAGCCATTATGTGTGTAGTCGAGCATGATGTCCCTGCACTCTCCCCGGTGCTGGCGGTAGGCTAGCAAACTGGTGGGGGCCACGCAATTTGCCAGATGGAGTCAGCCTTGCGCAAATGCCTCGGCGATCCAGTTCCAGGTGCTTTTCGCGGTCTCTGGCATCAGCAGATAGGTGCCTAGGGCAAAGAGCGGGGCGTCGGCGATTTCATACAGCCCCGTGGCATCGGTTCGGGCCGCGACCAGGGACCGGGGTAGATAGACGGATCCGCCCACTTCCAGCAGGTAATCCAGCGCCGCGACGGCCGCGTTAAAGGTTGTCCGGGCAGTGCCTGCGTCGTGGTATTCCTCGCCATGGCTGCGGCGGAAATCCTCGCCGTAATCCACGAAGATGTAATTCGACCCGCTGCGAACGGGCGTATCGGGCCGGTCGGAGTAAAGTGCTAGTTCATCGGCGGGCAGGGGCAGCACCGTCTGGCCCTTGCGCGCGACCGGTTCACGGGTCAGGCACAGGTCGATCTGACCCGCTGACATCCATCTGTCCAGCACCTCGGGGCTGCCGTGATAAACCGACAGGGCGATATCCGGCTGACGCGCCCGGATCATGTCGAAGATGCGCTTGCCACCGATTGGCCAGAGTTCCGGCGTGCAGCCGAAGTTGCAGATCATGTTGACGCCCGTGGGCAACCCGGCCTCCAGCTTGGCCTGACGCCAAAGCCCGATCATGATTTGCGCATAGTTCAGCAGCTTTGTGCCCGCAGGGGTCAGGGTCACCCCGGATTTCTGCCGGTTCAGCACCGTCTGACCCAGTTCCGCCTCCAAAGCCTTCAGCCGCATGGTCACGGTCGATTGTGTCACGTGCAGCCGTTCCGAGGCGCGCACCAGCGACCCGGTTTCGACGATGGCGACGAAGGTTTGCAGGGCGGCGAGGTTCATGATTTATCAATTCAAGAAAGTTGAATTTATTGCTTAAAATAATTCGTTATACAAATACGACCGAATCTGCAACCTTCTCCTTAACGCGAAACCGGCAGAGCAAGGGAGGTTGCGATGCAGGGGACACCCCCAAAACCCGCCGTCGAGCGGGCAGATTTCATCAACGCAATGCGCCGCGTGGCGTCCAGCGTGACTGTGGTCACCACCGATGGCAGTGCCGGACGGCACGGGGCGACAGTCAGTGCATTTTCTTCGGTGTCGGCCGATCCGCCGACGGTGCTGGTCTGCCTGCACGCCAAAAGCCGCATCGCGGCGGCGGTCGAGGCAAACGGGCGTTTCTGCGTCAACGTGCTGCCCGATCACAGCGACCGTATCGCGGACCGCTTCGCCGGGGCCCATGACCGGGAAATCGCAGACCGGTTTACCGGCATTCCCTGTCAGGGTGACAAGGGCATGCCGCCGCAGATCGAGGGCGCGACCAGTTTCGCCTGCACCGTCGACAACGTGGTTCAGTCGGGCAGTCATCTGGTGGTCTTTGGCCGTGTCGAGGCCGTCGGCCATGGGGATCGCGAGCCGCTGACCTATCTCGATGGGGCTTATCACTTCGTCACACCGAAAACCGTTCAAACCATGGGGGCCGTGAACTGATGGGAGAGCTTCAGCGATATGACATGCTGATCGGCGGGGAATGGGTGCAGGCCAAGGATGCCGCGCGCTTCACCACCTTCGACCCGGCAACCGGCGAAGACTGGTGCGAGATCCCCGAAGCGACGCCCGAAGACGTTGACCGCGCGGTGCGGGCCGCCCATGCGGCGCTGGATGGCCCCTGGGGGCAGATGACGCCGACCGAGCGCGGCAAGTGCCTTGGGCGGCTCGCGGATCTGCTGGCGGCAAATTCTGAGCGGATTGGCCGGATCGAGACCCGCGACACCGGCAAGATGTTCAAGGAAACCCGCTGGCAGGCCAGCTATATCGCGGAATTTCTGCGCTTCTACGCGGGAGCTGCCGACAAGATCCATGGCGAGACGTTGCCGATCGACAAGCCCGATATGTTCGTCTTCACGAACCGCGAACCGCTTGGCGTGATCGCTGCCGTGATCCCGTGGAATTCCCAGATGTTCCTGTCTGCCGTGAAGATTGGCCCGGCACTGGCCACGGGGAATACCATCGTCCTGAAAGCCTCCGAACATGCCTCCGCGCCCTTGCTGGAATTCGGTAAGCTGGTTTCCGAGGCGGGCATTCCCGATGGCGTCGTCAATATCGTGACCGGCGGCGTCGCCTGTGGCGAGGCGCTGACGAAACACCCCCTCGTGGCCCGCATCGCCTTTACCGGTGGTCCGGTGGCCGCACGCCATGTGGTGCGCAATTCGGCGGAGAATTTCGCGGAAGTCAGCCTGGAACTGGGCGGCAAATCCCCCTTCATCGTGTTCGACGACGCGGACATCGAAAGCGCCGTGAATGGCTCGGTCGCGGGCATCTTCGCGGCCTCGGGGCAAAGCTGCGTGGCAGGCTCGCGGCTCTACCTGCATGAGGATATCGCGGACGACTTCCTTGCCCGCATGGTCAAGATCGCCCAAGGCATCACCATCGGTGATCCGCAGGCGGAAGAGACCGAGATGGGGCCGCTCTGCACGCAAGGGCAGCTTGATCACATCACCCGGCAGGTGGCGTTGGCGCAGGAAGAAGGCGGCAAGGTGCTGGTCGGCGGTCAACGCCCCGAGGGGCTGGCAGGGCTTTACTTCCAGCCCACCATCATCGACTGCCCGCGCAATGACCTGACCATCGTGGACACGGAACTGTTTGGCCCCGTCCTCGCCGTGCAACGTTTCCGTACCGAAGAGGAAGCGCTGGCGATGGCCAATGAAACGGTGCACGGCCTCGCGGCTGGCATCTTTACCCGCAACAACGCCCGTGCCCTGCGCATGTCCAAGCGCATCAAGGCGGGCATTGTCTGGGTCAACACCTACCGCGCGATTTCCCCGATTGCGGAATTCGGCGGCATGAAAAACTCTGGCTACGGGCGCGAAAGCGGCTTCCAGGCGCTGTGGGATTTCACACGCCCCAAGACCGTCTGGATGAACATGTCCGAAGACCCGATCGCCAGCCCCTTCCAACCCCGTTGAGGATCACCCCATGAAATTCCACCTCGCGATCAACCTCGAACGCATGACGCCCGAGACCGATATTCGTGCGGTCCGCGACCATACATTGGAAATGGTCAAGATGGCCGATGAAGCAGGCTTTGAGATTGCCTGGGCTGCTGAACACCATGCGCTGGAAATGACCATCGCGCCCAACCCGTTCCAGATCCTGACCTGGTGGGGCGAGCATGCCAAGAACATCCGCCTTGGCGTGGGCGTGGTGAACGCGGCCTACTGGCACCCGATTGATCTGGCGGGCGAAGCGGCGTTTCTTGACCTCACAAGCGAAGGGCGGCTTGAGTTTGGCATCGGATCGGGCGCCTATCAGCGCGAGTTCGACCGGATGTTCCCCGGCCTCGATCAGAAAGACGGCTGGCGCTACATGCAAGAAATGCTGCCCGTGGTGAAGGAGCTTTGGAAGGGCGATTACGAGCATAACGGCACCTACTGGAACTTCCCCAAATCGACCTCCTGCCCGAAACCCTTGCAGGAAGACGTGCCGATCTGGGTCGCCGCGCGCGCGCCGATTACCTTCGATTATGCCGTTGAGCATGATTGCAACATCATGAGCTGGCCGCTGACCATGCCGATGAGCGAGGCGGAAAGCTATCGCGGACGACTGGACGATGCGATTGCCAAGAACGGCGGCAAATTCAACGGCACCTGGGCGATGATGCGCCACACGGCTGTCTATGAGACCGAGGAAGACCGCCAGCGTGCGCTCGATTCCGTCCGGGTGCAGCTGGCCATGTTCGGCAACCTCATGACCAAGACTGGCGAAGTCCATAACGGCTTCCCCGACACGGTGAATGCTGAACAGCTGGAGGGCAATTTCCGCGTCGATCCGGTGATGCTGGAAGAAAACCTGATGTTCGGCACGCCCGAGACGGTCATCGAGAAGCTCAAGCTATACGAGGCGATCGGTGTGGATGCGTTCATCTATTACGCCTCCATGGGCATGGATATGGACCAGCAGAAGGAGAGCCTGAGGCTCTTCATCGACAAGGTCATGCCGGCCTACGCCTGACCCCAGAAACGAACGCGAACAGGACCAGAGAAAATGGCTGTAGAAATCCGGCGTGTGCTCACGCTGACCCAACTGACCCATGTGGAAGGGGGCCGCGAAGTTCCCGAACCCACCCGCATGTTTGCCGCGATGGCCGTGATCCGGAACCCGTGGTTCGGGCGCGGTTTCGTGGAAGACATGAAGCCCGAGATCCGCGAACACTGCCCCGTCATCGGCAAGCTTCTTACAGAAGAAATGTTGCGCCTGTCGGGCGGGTCCATCGAAGGGGTCGGCAAGGCCTCCATCGTCGGCATGGGCGGTGAGGTCGAGCATGCGCAGGCGCTGACCCATTCGCTGTGGTTCGGCAACCAGTTGCGTGAGGCGATTGATGCCAAGACCTATCTGGTGTTCTCGAACACGCGAGGCGCGGCGGGCTGCACCATCACCATCCCTATGATGGACAAGGACGATGGCGGGCGGCGCTCGCACTACCAGACGCTGCAAACCACCATTCCCGACGCCCCCGCAGAGGATGAGATCATCGTGGCCCTTGGCGGCAGCCTTGGCGGACATCCCCTTCACCGGATCGGCAACCGCTACGAGGATCTGGAGGAAATGGGCCGCTCCGTCGATAATCCGGCGGGGGTGTAAGCGATGGCAATCGCGCCTGATGGCACCGCCTATGATCTGACGGGCCCCGAGGGCGCGCCGGTGGTGGTGCTGATCCACGGGCTCGGGCTGACGCGGGCGACATGGAATGATCACGTCCCGGCCTTTGCTGACCGGTTTCGGGTGCTGACCTATGACCTTTGCGGTCACGGGGAAAGTGCCCTGCCGGGCGAAACCCCGAGCCTGGCGGTGCTGTCGGAACAGATCGTGCGGCTGCTGGATCATCTGGGTATTGTGAAGGCCGCGCTCGTAGGCTTTTCCCTTGGCGGCATGATCAACCGGCGCTTCGCCATGGATCATCCTGAAAGGGCTACGGCGCTCGTCATCCAGAACTCGCCGCACGAGCGAAGCCCGGAAGCGCAGGCGCTGGTCGAGAAACGGGCGAAGGACACCGGGGCAGGGGGGCCTGCGGCGACAATCGAGGAAACGCTGAAACGCTGGTTCACGCCATGGTTTCTTGCGGATCATCCTGCGACGGTGAACTGGGTGCGGGACACCGTGCTGGCCAATGACCCCGACAACTACACAGGTCACCGCTACGTGCTGGCGGCGGGCGTCACCGAACTGATCCGGCCCGAGCCGCCCATCACTCACCCCACGCTGGTCATGACCTGCGAGAATGACAGCGGCAGCACACCGGCCATGAGCCACGCCATCGCCAGCGAAATCGCCGGGGCGGAAACCATCATCGTGCCGGGCTTGCAGCATCTGGGCCTTTTGGAACGGCCCGAGCTCTTTACCGGCCCGACAAGGGATTACCTCATCCGCCACGCGGGTTGAGGTCAGGAACAAGGACACGCAACAATGACGAAACTCACAGGCGGTCAGGCGGCCGTGGAGGCGCTGAAGGCCGAGAAGGCCGATCATATCTTCGGGCTCATCGGCTCGGCCACGATGGAGATGTTCGACGCGCTCTACGACGCGCCCGAGATCCGGTTTATCGGGGTGCATGATGAACGCACCGGCACCCATATGGCAGATGGGTTTGCGCGGGCCAGCGGGCAAGCGGGTGTGGTTCTGGCGGGTCAGAACGGGCCGGGGGCAACGAACCTCGTGACTGGTCTGGCGCAGGCGAAGGCGGCCTACTCGCCGGTCGTGTCCATCGCGGGAATGCTGTCCTCGGGCCACAAGTATCGTGATGCCTTCCAGGAGGTCGATCAGGAGGCCCTGTTCAAGCCCATCACCAAGCAGACATGGACCGCGACCAGCACCGACAGGGTGCCGGAAATGGTGCGCGAGGCCTTCCGCGTGGCGCAGGCCCCCCGCAAGGGACCGGTGCAGTTGAACCTGCCGCGCGACGTGCTGTCCGGTGAGGCAGATTTCGGCCCGATGCCGGGGCCGGAAACCTACGCCCATGCCCCCGCCGCCGGATCGGACGACGCGATTGCCAAGGCCGCCGCCATGCTGCGTGGGGCCGCGCGCCCCGTGATAGTTGCCGGGGGCGGCATCAAGATGACCGGGGCCGCCGACGACGCGCTGGCGCTGGCAGAGGCGACGGGCTGTCCCATCGTGACCTCGCCCGGTCACGGCGACGCGCTGCCCTTCGGCCATCCCCTGAACGCCGGCCAGATGGGCCCGCGCGGCAACCCGGTGGCTTCCAGGCTGGTGAAAGAGGCCGACGTGATCCTCGCGCTTGGCACGCGGCTCGGCTTCAACTCCACCTTCTACAGCTACGACAACATCAACCGCGACGCCGCGATCATCCAGATCGAGCAGGAGCCGACCGCCATCGGGCGCTATTTCCCCGCGACCCTTGGCATCCTGGCCGATGCCCCTACGGCGGCCCGGCAACTGGTGGCGGCGCTGGCCAGGATCGACGATCGCAAACTGGCCGAGGCGTGGACGGCGGCCTACAAGACCGAGCGGCAGGCCTATCTGACGAAGCGCGATGCGGATGCGGATGTGGCGACGCTGCCCATCCAGCCCTCGGGCCTGTTCAAGACGCTGCGCAACGTGTTGCCGAAAGAGAGCGCCCTGACGATGGATGCGGGCACGCTGTGTCTACAGGCCACGGATGCGATGAACTACTGGCAACCCAAAAGCCTCTTCACCCCGCTCGATTTCGGCCTCGTGGGCTTTTCCTTCGCCGCCGGCCTCGGCGTGAAACTGGCCATGCCCGACCGGCCGGTGATCAGCCTGATGGGCGACGGTGGCTTCGGCATGACGGTGTCGGAACTGTCGACAGCAGTCGATTACGGCATCAACACCGTGACCGTGGTCATGAACAATGGCTGTTGGGGGGCGGAGAAAGCCTATCAGCGCGATTTCTTCGGCCAGCGCTACATCGGCGCGGACATCTCCAGCCCGCCCTTCGACAAGTTGGCGGAGCTTTACGGCGCGGCGGGCTTCAAGGCGGAAACGCTGGACGAGACCGCCGATTGCATCAAGGCCGCTCTGGACTGCGGAAAGCCAGCCGTCATTGACGTGTCGGTTGACCCCGCCGCGCTCTATTCCTTCCGCCGCGACAGTTTCAAGCACCGGGGAGGGTGAGCCATGACCGACAAGAAATACCCATATACCGAAGCGCAGCGGCAGTCCGATGACTGGAACCCGGTCTGGGACAAGATGGCCGAGATGGACCCTGACTATCTGGAGGGCTTCCTGCATTTCCGCTCCGTGCCGCAAAACCACGGGCCGCTCGAGCAGAAATACAAGGAATTGATCTTCATCGCGATCAACGCGGCGACGACGCATCTCTGGGCGCCGGGTGTGCGACGGCACATTCAGAACGCGCTCAGGGCCGGGGCCACGCGCGAGGAAATCATGGAGGTCATCCAGCTGACCACCATCATGGGCATTCACGCCATGACCATGTCCACCCCGATCCTTGAAGAGGAGTTGGCGAAGTTCGAGGAGGATGCCTCGCTCTGACCGCATTGGGCGCAAAGGCTTGATACAGGGCGGTTTCGCTGCCATTAGAAGGCGAACGCCGCCCCTCATGCCCCGGAAAGACCCGATATGAGCAAGACCATCTACATCCTGAACGGTCCCAACCTGAACCTGTTGGGCCAGCGACAGCCGGAGCTTTACGGCCACGACACGCTGCAGGATGTGGAGCGGACCTGTACGGCCGTGGCGGCAGAGTTTGGCTGTGAGATCGTTCAGAGGCAATCCAACCATGAAGGCCAGCTCGTCGATTGGATTCACGAGGCGCGTCAGAACGCTGCCGGGATCGTGCTGAATGCGGCGGCCTATACGCATACGTCGATTGCCATTCTGGATGCGCTTAACACCTATGACGGTCTGGTGATCGAGGTTCACGTCAGCCAGATCCACAAGCGCGAAAGCTTCCGCCACACGTCTTATGTGGGTCTTCGGGCGGACGCGGTGCTGATGGGCTTTGGCGTCAATGGATATGCGCTGGCCACGCGCCATGTCTGCGAGATGCTGACCGCCAAAGGCTGAACGCAAACACCCCCCGCGAGGGCGGGGGATGTTAATCTTTCAACCGGCAACCCTGAATCACGTCGAGACGTGGCTCACATCCTTGTCTGGCGAGTAGATGTCGAGGATGTTCCAATGCCCGGTTGTGGGCGTCGGGTTGTTGATCATTGCTACGTCCAGAACCGTTGGTTTGCCGCTGGCAATCGCCGCCTGAAGGGCCGGCAGCAGGTCATCGGCTGAGGTCACGCGAACCCCTTCCGCACCATAGGCCCGTGCGATTTCCGCATAGCCCGGCCCGTTGGTGGGCGCGGCGGCTGTGCCGGGGAAGGTGGTGCCATAGGTCAGCCCGTAATGGGCCTTTTGCAGGCCCGCGATGGTGCCAAACGCGTTGTTGTTCATCACCAGCCAGATGATGCCCAGATCAAGCTCCACCGCCGTGGCCAGCATCGACGGGTTCTGTCCGAACCCACCATCGCCCACGAGGCTGAGCACCACCCGGTCTGGCGCGGCCAGCTTGGCGCCGATGGCCGCCGGGGGGCCGAACCCCATGGTGGCAAAGCCGCCCGGCGTCAGGATTGACCCCGGCGTGAGAATATCGAACTGCTGGCCCACGCCATTCTTGTTCCAGCCCACATCGGTGGTGATGATCGCATCTTCGGGCAGCGCCTTTCGGGTGTCGGCCAGAATGCGTTCGGGCATCATCGGGAAGGCTTGCGAGCTTTGCATCTCTGCGTTCGACGCTTTGAAGGCGGTACGGAACTCGGCGATTTCGGCCTTCTTCTCCGACCGTGCAAACCCGTCCGGATACATCTCTTTCGCCACACGGGTCAGCACCCGCAGCGCCGCTCTGGCATCCGCCACCACGCCGATCTCGGTCGGATAGTTGCGACCGATCTCCTGTGGTTCAATGTCGATATGGATGACTTTTGATCCGGGAATGTTGAAGGTGTAGCCGGGATACCAGCTGGAACAGTCGGCTTCCTTGAACCTTGTGCCCACGGCGAAGACATAGTCGGCATTCAGGCAGGACTGGTTCACCAGCTCCGTCCCCCAGAACCCGGTCATGCCCATGACCAAGGGGTGATCGTCGCGCAGCGCGCCCTTGCCCATCAGGCTATGCGCCACGGGCAGGCCCATATGCTCCACGAACGCGCGCAACTCCTCGCTCGCCTTGGCCAGCAGGATGCCGCCGCCCACATAGGCCACGGGGCGTTCAGCCGTGGCCAGACGTTCGACGATCTTGCGCGCTGTGTCATCGTCGATCGAGGGTTTCACCAGTGCGCGGGTGTTGTCCCTGATCCGGTCGAAACTGTCCGCCGGGATGCGGGCGCTGAAGATGTCCATCGGCACGTTGACCAGCACCGGGCCGGGCTGTCCGCTTTCGGCCAGATGGAACGCCTTTTCGAGGATCTCGGCCATCAAATCGGCCCGGTCAACCCGCCAGGCGCGTTTCACGAAGGGGCGGTAGATTTCCCATTGGGCGGCGTCGGCATGCAGGTTGACCTCCTGATGCGGGTGCTTGCCGTAGTAATGCGTCGGAATATCGCCCGCGATCACCACCATGGGGATGCAGTCGAGCGCCGCATTGGCGACCCCGGTGGCGCAATTGGTCAACCCCGGCGACAGGTGCGACAACACCACCGAGGCCTTCCCTGTTACCCGCGCATAGGCGTCTGCCGCGTGGCTCGCGATCTGTTCATGGCGCACGGTGACGAAGTCGATGGGACTGTCGGCGAGGGCCGCCAGCACTGCGATATTGGTATGACCGCAGAGGCCGAAAACATGGCTGACCTCGCGCCGTTCAAGGAAATCGACGATATGTTCGGCGACGGTCTTGTGCTCAACTGCTGTACCGTCCATCACGCGACCTCCTGTCCGAAGAACTCACCGAACAGCTCCTCCTCCGAGGGGCGATCCTCGGGGATCGGGCGGCTGACCCAGGTGTAGTTCATCATGTGTTTCATGGTGACGTTCTCATTGGTGATGTTGCCGCCCCAGATCCCGCAGCCGAGGCTGGAGGTCATCGGCATCCCGTTTGTCCAGGCACCCGCGTTGGCCTTGGATTGCGGCTGGCGGACCATCATGCGACTGACAGGGGCCAGACGGGCAAGACGGTCGATGTTTTCGTCATTGTGGCTGTAGATGCCGCAGGAATGGCCCTTGCCGCCGGTGTTGTAGATGGCGCGGACGGTGTCCAGCGCGTCATCGAACGTTTCGAAGTGGTAAAGCGCCATCAGCGTGGTCAGCTTTTCCTTGGAGAACTTGTGTTCAGGCCCGATCTGGCCCTGGTTTTCGACCATCAGGAACTTGCGATCCTCAGGGATCGAAAACCCGGCCACCTCGGCGGTTTGCTGCGGACGGCAAGCGATGGTGGGGAAAGTGCGATTGCCCTTTTCGTCCCACATGGCCGCCTCAAGCAAGGCCTTTTCCTGCGCGTTGCACAGATACCCGCCCTCAGCCTCCAGCGCCTTGACCATGGCGTCATAGATCGAGCGCTGGATGATGATGTTACCATCCGCCGAACAGCCGGACCCGAAATCGGAGGTTTTGGAAATCCGCGTGTTCGCTGCGGCAATCTCGATATCCGCGGTCTCGTCGATGACGATCGAGGAATTGCCTGCGCCGACGCCATAGGCCGGACGGCCGGAGGAATAGGCGGCCTTCACCATCGGTTTGCCACCGGTGGCAAGGGTCAGGTCGCAGACCTCCATCAGATGCTGGGTCATGGGGATCGAGGGCTTGCGGATCGACTGGAACAGGTCCTCGGGTGCGCCCACGGCCCGGCAGGCGGCGCGCATCACTTCGACCATCTCATAGGTCGTCTGCGCGGTGCGAGGGTGGGGGCTGAATATAACGGCATTGCGGGCGTTTGCCGAGGATACGCCCGTGACCGGTGGCGTCATCGCCGGGTTGGTCATCGGGATGAGCGATGCAATCACCCCGGCGGGTTTGGCGTATTTGACCAGCCCGCGCGCCTCATCCACCTCCACGACCCCGGTCGAGGGGGTGCGCAGCACGTCACGCAACACCATGTGGATCTTGAACCGCTTGGCGGGCCGCCCTTCACGATCGCCGATGCCGCTTTCATCGACCCCTTGCTGCGCCAGCCGGGTAAAGGTCTTCTCGTTTCCGGCATACCATGCAATCGCCTGAGACAAGCGGTCCAGGTCTTTCTGGCTCCAGTCTTCGATCTCTGCCATTGCCGCACGGGCGCGCGATAGCATGTCAGCCACAAGCTGTCGGTCGTCTTCAGTCAGGTCTTTGCCCATGATGGCCCTCGTTGTGTGTGTTGGCTTGCGCCAGAACAGGATCGGGGTGCAGCCGTTTCGACCGGGCTGTCCCGAAGGTGCGTTTTGCCTGGATCAGACAGCGGCGGGCGTGTTCTTCGAGCCCGAGCTCGGCCACGCGGCTCTGATTGGGAAGTTCGATGGAGTAGTCGACCGGCGGCATCCGTTCGATGATGCCGGTAAAGTCGATCCAGCCCTCGCCGGGATAAAGTCGCGCATCGCGGGCCAGCTGGATCATGCCCTCGCGCGTGTCGGCGATGCCGGGCAGGCAGTCGGAGATGTGGAGGAAATGCAGCAGCTCGCTCGGGACATGCAGAAGCTCGCCGATATCGACGCGGCTGAGATGCAGGTAGAGCGTGTCGACGAGAATGCCGCCATTGGGCCGGTCCGCTGCCCGCACGATATCGAGCGCCTCATCCAGGGTTCTGAGCCGCGAGAACGAGGGAAACTCCAGATCGACACTCAGCCCGTATTGCGCGGCGATATCACAGGTTTCCCCGTAGCACTCGACCAGGAAGTTCCGGTCATCGCGGTCGCTGGTCCAGGCGCTCATGATCAGGCGTTTGGCCCCCAATTCGCCACCCAGTTCCAGCGACGGTTCAAAGCTTTTGGGGTCGCAGTCGTCGGTGATCCGCGCAAGCTCGATGTCCAGAACCTTAAGCCCGGTCGTCTTCAGTGCCAGCTTGGTGGCCGCCACCAGCGCCTTGTCCTCGGGCCGGTTCGCAAACTCGCCGGGCACATGCATGGGGATGAAGCGCGGGCTGACCGCGTCATATCCCGCCCGCGCCGCGATATAGACCAGCTCGGGCGCGGAACAGTCGATCAGGGTCAGATGGGCCAGCGAATATAGCGGGTCTGGCTGGGGCGTTTGGTCTGTCTTCGCCATCGAAGAAGCTCCGCGGAATCATGATACAGGATTATATATATGTGGTGAAAAGAAAAATATATGAGATTTTTAAAAACATCAATCATTTTGCAAGGCCGGGGCTTCGTCCTCTGGGGTTTCGTATTATTTTCAATGATTTGAGGGGCATCATTTGCGCGCCTATCGGCATGGGGCGACAGGCGGGACAGTGGGTCCGGTAACATCCGATCGCGTTGCGATTGCGCATCTGCTCGAAGGCCGCACGCGGTGAGGGCGCGGCTGCATGCGGTCGGTCTGGCCCCTTCGCAGGGAGGCCGCGGTTAGCTGGTGACGTCCTTGGGTTGGTATTCCGGAAGGAATTTCGGCGGCATCGGCCCCTTGTTGCGCCCACCTTGCTGCATCTGCTCCCAGCCATGGGCCAGCACCCCGACAGAGCGTGACAGGCAGAACAGCCCGCGCGACAGGGGTGGGGGGAAGCCAAGCTCGCAGAAGATCACCGCCGTGGCCCCGTCAATATTCATCGCAATGGGACGACCGCCGCGCTGGCGGCCAAGCTCGCCCTGTACGGCCTCGCCGATGGTGGCGAAGCGGCCCGAGACTGTGCCCGCCGCGGCGGCCTCCCGCACCAGTGCCATCAGGCGCGGCGCGCGCGGATCGACGGGTTTGTGAAAGCGGTGCCCGAAGCCCGAGACGATCTTGCCATATTCGGCCCGCCAGGCATCGAGCCCGTCGCGAACCGCCTGATCCAGATCCGCGCCCGCGTCAATCCTTGCAGCGACATCATAGTACAGCACGGCGCATTGTTCCCCCGCGCCGCCATGCACGTCACCAAGCATGTTCACACCCGTGGCCATCACGTTGTTCAGCCCCACGCCACAGGTCGCGGCCATGCGTGCGGCAGCGATCGAGGGGGCCTGCGGTCCATGATCGACCCCGGCCACAAGGGCGCATTCAAAGAGGTCTGCCTCGGCCCGCGTCGGCAGGTCACCGCGCAGCATCAGCCAGATCATCTGCGGGAAACTGACGGTCCCGATCAGATCCTGAACGGGGTGCCCGCGAAAGGCGATCTTTCCCGGCTCCATGTCGATGATGGAGGTGCGCCACCAATGGCGGATCTCGTCTGCGTCATTCATCTGAGCTTATCCTGAAGATTCTGCTGAAACTATATCAGGTGCGGTCAGCCTGTCGAACTCAGCGGCCATACGGTCGGCATCCGCCTGCTGTCCGGTGATGATCTGAAAAGCCTGGGCGGCCTGATGAATGGCCATGCCAGCCCCGGACATTGTGCGGCATCCCATGGCCCGCGCAATCCGTAGCAGCTCGGTTTCCAGGGGGAAGTACACGATATCCGACACCCAGATATCGGGGTGCAGACAGTCGACGGCAATCGCCGTGCCGGGATAGGCGTCCATTCCCATGGGCGTGGCATTGACCACACCGCCCACGTCGCGCAGCGCCGCACGGTCAAGCGCGTCGGGCGCATGCAGGCGGCACGTGGGGTATTGCGCAGCGAGCCTGTTCAGCAATGCCCGCGTCTGGTCTGGCTCCTTGCTGAAAACGGACAGCACCCGCACGCCAAGCGCAATCAGTGCATGGGCCACCGCAGCCCCCGCGCCGCCAGCCCCAAGCAGCAGGACATGATCCATTCCCGCACCCGGCAAAGCCTCACGAAAGGCTGTGGCAAAGCCGCTGATGTCGGTGTTGTGCCCAATCCGGCAGCCGTTGAGGAACTGGACGGTATTCACCGCGCCAATCGCCTTGGCCTCAGGCGATAGCTGGTCCAGCAGGGGCAGTACCTGCACCTTGAACGGATGGGTGATATTGAGGCCCCGAAAGCCTGCCCGTTCCGCGGCGTCGATCATCTGGGCAAGGCTCTGCTCCCGATAGGGGGGCAGGGCGGTGTCCATCCGGGCGTAGCGGTAGTCAAGGCCATGGGCACGCCCCTCGGCCTCGTGCATCGACGGCGTGAGCGATCCTGCGATCCCGTGCCCGATCAACCCGGCCGTCATGGAGTGAGCCGGGCTCATCTCAGGGGCATCCCGGCGGGGCGCAGCAGACGGCTTTGCGCCGCGATGCGGACAGGCGCGTTGCGTGCGCCATAGCCCGTGTAGCCGTTTCGGCGTTCGACGATCTCGAAGAAGAACCCACCCAGGATCGGCAGGCTGTAGATCTGAAAGAACTCTCCGCCATCAGTGCGGGAATACAGGATGTTTCCGTCCTTGAGGCGCGCCACCATGGCCGCGTCCAGTTCGTATGTGGACAGGATATGGGCGTAGTAATTGGCGGGAATGGCCAGTCGCTGAAAGCCGGACGCGGCCAAGAGGGCGGAGGTTTCGAAGATATCGTCGCTCAGAAGCGCAATATGCTGCACGCCTGCGCCGAACTTGTCGGCGATGAAGCTGCCCGCAACGGTCTGTCCCGGTTCGGTGCCGTTCAGGTTGAGCCGGATCTCGCCTTCTGGGGTCTGGATCGCCTGCGAATGGACATGGCCTGCCGGGTCGTGCACATCCACGACGGGCGATTTCCGCATGTCGAAAGTTGACAGGTAGAACAGAAGCCAGCTCTGCATGTCCTCATGGCGCATGGTCTGGGCCAGATGGTCGATCCTGCGCAGGCCAGCGGGTTGCGTGGCCTCGGTGCGGGGGACGGGCAGGAACTCGATGTCCCACACTCGGTGCAGGTCGGATTTCTCGTCGATGAAATGCACGACGCTTCCGCCGACGCCGCGCACCGCCGGAATGTCCAGCTCTCCCGCGCCCACGGGCTGTGAGAACAGCGACCCGCCAAGTCCCGTTGCCCGTTTGGCGGTCAGCGTCGCATCCTCCACCCGCAGACCCATGTCGCAGACGGTCGGGCCATGGGCGAGGAACGCGGAATGGGCAAAGCCGCTTCGTTCTGTGTTGATGACGATGTTTACCGCACCTTGCCGCCACAGCTCGACCGACTTGGTCCGGTGCTGACGTTCGCGCCGGAACCGCATGGATCGCAGGGTTTTCCGCATGTCGTCGGCACTGCGTTCATCGGCGGCAAACTCGATGAATTCGAACCCGGTTGCGCGGACCCGTTTGGGCAGGGCGGGAATATCGAAATTCATCCCCGGCTCGGGGCTGTCCACCTCGTCCAGCAGGTTTAGAAGGGCGCGATAGGCGTCGGAGGCCACGGCAGCGGGGCCGTTGCGCGTTGCCACGTCATTGGCGGTAGCGATGGACCAGGGGCCGTTGTATCCCGCGCGCGCCAGAACCCGGACAAAGCCAGCAAGGTTCAGATCGCCCTGACCGGGCAGGATCTGGTAGTGATGTGCGAGATATTGCAGGCCCATATCGAGCTTCGGGGCGTCGGACAGCTGCACATGGAAGACCTGCGCGCCGTTGAGGCCGCCCAACCGGGCCGGGCGGGAGCCATCGGCGAGCGAATAGAGGCTGTTCAGCCCAAGCCCGAGCGCCGGGCTGTCGATCTCTGCGATCAGCTCTGCCGCAGTATCCTCTCGGGTCAGGGTGCGTGCCCATGGCAGCGCCTGAAAGGCCGCTTTCACGCCGCGCGCCTCGGCCCGCCCGGCAAGCTCCCTCAGGTCTTGTAGCAGTCGGGCCCGATCCGGGGTGGCCTTGGGCGAAGAGGAGGCGCGCACCACCAGAAGATCCGTCCCAAGCGCGCCCATCCGGTCGAAAACACGCTCCAGCCGGTCAAAGGCCGCAACTCGCGCGGGACCGTCCAACCCCTCCAACCCGTCAAAGGCCAGGAGCGCCGAGATGGTCAGCCCGTTGTCGGTGACAAGCCCGGCCAGATCGCTGGCGCTGCCCTCGTAACCGGTGAAATCCGGCTCCGACAGGTCAATGCCATTGAAACCGGCCTCGGCGACGGCCTTCAGTTTCTGCGGGACGTCACCGGGGACGGCAGAGGTGGCAATCGACAATGGCATGGTGTGGATCCCTTAGCCTCCGTATCCAAGCAAACGTGGCAGGAACAACACCAGATCGGGGAACAGGATCAGAAGCAGCAGTGCGCCAATCAGAACGGCAAGGAAGGCCCAGATTTCGCCAATGATGTCTTTCAGCGCGATGCCTGTGACGGCGTTGATCACAAAAAGCAGAATGCCATAGGGCGGCGTGATCAGCCCGATCATGGAATTGACCACCACCAGAACCCCGAAATGCACCAGGTCGATGTCAAGTTCCCGGCAGGCGGGGATGAACAGCGGCACGATGACAAGGATGATCGTCGTGGCGTCCAGCACACAGCCAAGGGCCAGGATCAGCAGGTTCACCAGCAGCAGGAAAACCAGTGGGTGGATATCGATGCCGACCAGTGAATTGGCCACCATCGCCGGGATGTTTTCCGACACGACCACGAAATTCAGGATCAGCGCGCCACCGATCACAAGGCCAACAGCGGCGGAGGATCGGGCGCTTTCGACAAAGATGTTATAAAGCGCGCGCAGCGACAGGGCGCGGTAGAACAGCCCGGCCAGCAGCAACGCATACAGCGCCGCGACTGCGGCGGCCTCGGTCGGCGTGGTGACGCCGCCATAAATGCCGTAAAGCAGGATGACCGGCATCAGAAGGGCAGGGAAGGCATTGGCGGTGTGCCGGGGCAGTTGCTTCAGCGGCACCGGTTCCTCAAGCGCAAAGCCCCGCTTTGACGAGATGTAGTAATTCATCGCCATCAGCACCACGCCCATGATCAGGCCGGGCACAATGCCAGCAAGAAACAGCGCCCCGATGGAGGAGTTGGAGACAAGCGCATAGAGCACCATGGGGATCGACGGCGGAATGATCGGCCCGATCGTGGCCGAGGCAGCGGTGATCGCGGCGGCATAACCGGGCGCGTAGCGGCCACCCTTGGTCATCATCTGGATGATGATCTTGCCGATCCCGGCGGCATCCGCGACGGCGGACCCGGACATGCCGGAAAAGATCAGCGAGGCCACAACATTCACATGGCCAAGCCCACCCCGGAACCGGCCCACGGCGGCCACGCAGAACTGCAGCAACCTGTCCGAAATGGTGCCCGCGTTCATGATATTGGCGGCAACGATGAAAAGCGGCACAGCCAGCAGGATAAAGCTGCGGTAGAGCCCTTGCAGAATCTTTTCACCAGCAAGTGCAAGGTCCAGCCCGGCGAAGCCCAGATAGACCAGCGAGGCGAGGATGATCGCATAGCCGATCGGCGTACCGATCCCGGCCAGAACGAAGAGCGTGACGAGGCAGGAGGCAAGTTCAAAGCTCATGTCGCGTCCTCCCCGTGGCGGATATGGGGCGGTTCGGGGTCATGGCCCGGTATCTCGTGGTCGTCGTCGGGCGGGCCATTGCGCAGCACGTCGACAAAGCGCCAAGCGTAGCGGGCGATGATGACAATCATGAAGATGGCGTAGATGGAAAAGATCGTGCGCAGCGGAATGCGGTCGCCCGTGAAGGGGTTTTCCACGGTCGAGGTGCGTCGCATGCGCATCCAGTCGATATAGTCCCATGTCGGCAGGAAAGAGATGCCCATGCCGATGACGATGGCCGCGGCCGCGGCAAGCGCCAGAACCTGCCTCAAACGGCGCCCGCTGGCGAGGTAGAAAATGTCAAAGGTGACGTGGTCGCGCTCCTTCACGATGAAGGCGCAGCCGAAAAAGACGATCCAGACCCAGAGGATCAGACACAGCTCCAGCGTCCAGCCGAACGGGTTCAGCATCACGTAGCGGGAAAAGATCTGGATCAGGAAGGTCAGGAACATCGCCGCGAGCATCATCGCGGCGATGAATTCCGTTCCGTGGGTGAACCACTTGCGAAGCTTGTTCAGCATGAGACGACCTCCGGAACGGAATGATATGGTTGGGGACGATTAGTTGCCCAGAGCGTTGATCTGCTCAAGCACGCCCTCGGGCCAGGTCTCGGCAAATTCGCTGTCGAGATAGGCCGCCTGCACCGCCTCGCGGAACGCGGCGGTGTCGGGCTCGTAGATCGTCATGCCCTGCTCTTCGAGGAAGGCGACCAGCTCGTCTTCCAGCTGAAGCTGACGCTGACGGCCCAGTTCTGCGGCGTCATCGGCGGCCTGCTGGACGATGGCCTGCTGCTCGGCATCCATACTCTGCCACACGGCCTCCGAGATGGTGATGTAGTTCAGGTCGACGAGATGCGAGGTCAGCACAATCTGACAGGTCACTTCGTAGAAGCGCGCGTCAACCACGGTCGGCAGCGGGTTATCCTGCCCGTCCACGGCGCCGGTCGAAAGGGCGGTGTAGACTTCCGAGAAGGACATCGGCGTCGGAGACGCGCCAAGCGCACGGCCCAGGAACTGCCATGCATCGGTGCCGGGCATCCGCAGGTTCACACCTTCCAGATCGGCCGGGGTGTTGACGGTCAGCTCATCGGGGCACTGACGCAGGTTCACCTGACGGCGGCCCAGATACATCACCGACAGAAGGCGCGCACCGAGATCGTCGATCACGCGCTGCTGGAACGGCTCGAACAGCGGGTCATTGAAGACGGCAACCTGATGGGCGGCGTCCTGATGGACATAGCCCGCAGTGAAGAGCGAGAACTCGGGGAAGAACTGTGCCAGTTCCTGCGCCGAGGAGATCGTCATCTCAAGGTTGCCGCGGCTGATCGCTTCCAGCTCGGTGCCTTGTGCGAAGAGTGTCGCGTTATAGGCGGGCTCGTAGCTGGCAAAGCCCGACACGGCGGGGCCAAAGACTTCTGCCATGGCGACGGACCGCTGGTCGGTTTCCGATCCGGACATGGACAGCCGCAGCTGGATCATGTGGCCATCCGCGAAGGCGGCGCCCGATGCGCTGGCCAGAAGGCCCGCGGCAAGAGTTGCCGACATGGCGGCTCTGCGTGTGAAGTTCAGTTTCATGATGTGTCCTCCCTGACACGAGTTTTGCTGGATGGTCAGCGGTTTGGGTAGTGCCGCCCGTGACAGCCGCAGCTGTTTTGAAAGGGCGTGGTGAAAAGCTCTTGCCTGCTGTCTCTCGTCATATTGCCACCCCGACAGTCGGCGTGTCCGCAAAGGTTTCAGGCACCTCCGCCTGTCCGGTTCGCGCGGATTTCTGGATGGCTTCGATGACGCTGAGCGTTCTGGTGCCTTCCCGGCCCGAGACCAGAGGTTCGGCCTCCCCGGCGATAACCGACAGCAAATGCGCAATCTGGTTTTCCAGCGGATCGGAGGAGGGTCGGGCCACGGTGGTCGCGTTGATTGGTTCCCACCAGTCGCGCCTGCCGGTCTGGTTCCACAAGGTGCAATCGGGCAGCGACAGCGACGCCTCGCTGCCGCCGATCAGGTAGCAGCTTTGTGACGTGGCGGGGTAAACCGGGTATTCGCGCGCGGTCAGTTCCCAGCTCCAGGGTGCAACGATCCCGTCAGACAGGGTCACTGTGCCGATAGCGCCGTTTTCGAACCGCATGACGGCCCCGGCGACCTCCTCGTTTTCGAAACCGCGGCTCGACGGAGCGGCCTGCGCCTGAACGCTGACAATCTCGCCGCAGAGATGACGCAGAAGGTCGATGTCGTGAACCAGGTTGACCGAGACCGGCCCGGCCCCTTTACGGGTCCGCCACGGGGCGATGTCGAAATAGTGGTCGGGCTTGTAAAACCAGCATTGCGAATGCACCGCGCGGATCGCTCCGACGGCCCCGCTGTCGATGATCTGCTTGGCCTTCTGGACCAGCGGGTTGTGGCGGCGGTGATGGCCGACGAGCAACGGCACATCTGCCTGTTCTGCTGCCAGTACCAATCGCATGGCGTCTTTGGCGCTGGCGGAGATCGGCTTTTCAACCAGCACGGCACAGCGGTTGCGAATGCACTCCAGCCCCTGATCCACATGCATCAGGGTCGGGGTGGACAGGATGACCCCATCGGGATGGTCGGTGGCAAACAGCTCCGCAAGGTTGCTGTGGCAGGGAATTCCGTGCTGTGCAGCATACTGGCGGGCCTCGTCATGTGGGTCGACGATAGCGGAGACGTCCGCGCCCGGATTGCGCCAGATGGCCTCTGCGTGACGCCGGCCGACCAATCCCGCGCCGACAATCGCGATGCGTGTCGGGCAACTCATGGCTTTGCGCGTCCCGTGTCAGGGCAGCCGCTGCGTGTGGGTGTCATGTCGTCCGCTAATGTCACGTCTGTTCTGTTCCGGTCTGTCGCAGGGGCATTGCGCCCTGTTCTTGTTTATCGAATCGACGATAGTGTTGTTAGCGGATAAAATCAATAATATATGATATTTTGAAAAACGTAAAAAATCCTGCTAGATTGAAGCTTGTCGGACAAGTTGCTACTTGTCAGGAAAACGAAGGAATACCGGGCAGGAGATCGGTATGATCAAGACACTGAGCACAGTAGGCTCAACCACCTATGACGCGATCAAACGCGATATCATCTTCGGGCGGCTTGCGCCGGGATCGAAGCTGAAGCTGGAGCCGCTGAAATCGCGCTATGCCGCAAGCGTGTCCACCTTGCGCGAAACCCTGAACCGTCTGGCCAGCGAAGGCTTCGTCGCGGCCGAGGAGCAGCGCGGGTTCTTCGTGACCCCGGTCTCGCGCGAGGATCTGATCGAGATTGCCGATCTGCGGGTGCTGCTGGAATGCTCCGCTCTCAAGGTGTCGATCGAGAACGGGGACGCGGATTGGGAAGGCAATCTGGTGGCTGCCCATCACAAGCTGCACCTGATGGAAAAGCAGATGCTGTCCGGGGATGAGACCAACAAGGAACAGTGGAAGCGCTACGACTGGGAATTTCACCTGGCGATGATCCAGGCCTGCAATTCCCGCAACCTGCTGTCCCTGCACGCCACGCTCTTCGACAAGTATCTACGCTACCAGATGCTTGTTCTGACCCATCGGGGGGAGATCGCGGCGCAGGAACATCGGGCGATGTTCGAAGCGGCGCTCGCGCGGGACGCTGCGAAGGCCCAGACCATTCTGGAAACCCATATCCGCAATGGCCTGTCCCACGCGATGGCGGCGTTCACCTAACGCTCCCCGCGCCGGTAGGGGGCCATCAGGGCGGCAGGCACTTCCGCCCGGCGAGCCACCAGGATCAGCGCCACGATGGACAGCACATAGGGGGCCATAAGGAACAGCTGATAGGGCACGCCCTCAATCGCCGTTTGCAGCCGCAACTGGTAGGCGTCGAAGAAGGCGAACAGAAGCGCGCCGACAAGGGCCTTGCCTGGCCGCCAGCTTGCGAAGACCACCAGTGCGATGCAGATCCAGCCGCGTCCCTGGACCATGCCGGGGAAGAAGCTGTTGAACGCTGCCGTGGTCAGGAAGGCCCCGCCAACCGCCATCAGGGCGGATCCCGCCACCACCGCGCCGATGCGAATGCGGATCGGGTTCAGCCCCTGCGCCTCGACCGCATGGGGGTTTTCGCCGGTCATTCGAATGGCTAGCCCAAGCGGAGTGCGCGCCAGAACGTAAGCCATCACCGCAACTGACAGCAGCGCAAGATAGGTCGGTACGCTTTGGGAAAACAGGATCGGCCCGACAATGGGCAGGTCCGACAGGACAGGCAGATCCAGAGGCTGGAACGCCTCGATTGCGGGCGGGGTTTCGCCGACCACCACGATCAGCCGGTAGAGGTAATAGGCCAGTGCAGACGCAAAGAGCGTGATGCCAAGCCCCGAGACATGCTGCGACAGGCCAAGTGGCACCGTCAGCCCCGCATGGATCAACCCCATCAGCGCCCCGCAAGTCGCGGCCACCATCAACCCCACCAGCAGCGGCGCGCCCATGTAGACGGCGAGCCAACCGCTCATCGCGCCCATGGTCATAATGCCCTCGATCCCGAGGTTCAGCACGCCCGAACGTTCACAAAGCAGCGCCCCGAGCACCCCGAAAATGAGCGGCGTTGCAATGCGGAGGACCGCCGCCCAGAGGCTCGTGTTCATCAGAAGGTCAATCGCGTCACTCATCGGCGCACCCGGTAGGTTGTAAAGAGAAGGGCCACGATCATGGTCAGAAGGCACAGCGCCACGATCACATCGGCGATGAAGCTGGGAACGCCGGTGGCGCGGCTCATGGCATCTGCGCCGACGAAGACGGTGGCGACGAAAACGGCAGCGGCGACCACACCTGCGGGGTGCAGCGCCGCCAGCATGGCGACGACGATGCCCGCGTAGCCGAAGCCGGGGCTCATCGTGGTGGTGACGCCCGCCGTAACGCCCATCACCTCGACCGATCCGGCAAGGCCCGCCAAGGCACCCGACAGTAGCGCAACGCCCATGATGGTCTTGGGCAGGGAAATTCCCGCAAAGGCGGCAGCAGAGGCATTGAGTCCCGCCGCCCGCGTTTCCGCGCCGAAGACCGTGCGCGCAAGGACCAGCCAGACGGCCCCGGCGGCGGCAATAGCGAAGAGCAGCCCGATATGCAGGCGCGTGCGGGGCACAAGATCAGGCAGCCGGAAATCCCCGTCCACCGGCACGGAGGATGGCCAGCCAAAGGCCAGCGGATCACGCATCGGGCCTTCGATCATGAGGCCCACGAACAGGATGACGATGAAATTCATCAGCAACGTCGTCACCACCTCATCCACACCAAAGCGTAACCGCAGGAAGGCAGGCCCCGCCAGCAGCGCCGCGCCCGCCGTCATGCCCGCCAGCATCAGCAGCGGTATGCCGATCCATCCGGGAACCCCGAGCGAATGGCCAATCCACGCGGTGACCAGCGCACCCACGAAGAACTGCCCCTCGCCGCCGATATTCCACAGCCGCGCGCGGAAGGCGACGGCGGCAGCAAGGCCGGTGAAGATGAGCGGCGTGGCGCGGGTCAGCATTTCGGTGATCGACAGGCGCGACCCGAGCGCGCCGGTCAGCATCTCGCCATAGGCTGTCAGCGGGTTCACCCCCGCCGCAGCAATCAGCCCCGCCGCCAGCACAAGCGCTGTGAACACGGCGGCCAAAGGTGCGAGGATCACTAGGTGAATGGGCACATGCGCCCGTCGTTCAAGCCGCATGATCGTCCTCCGTCCAGACACCGGCCATCATCAGGCCCAATCGTTGTGGGTCCGCCTCGTCCGCCGAAATGGGCTCCGACAGGCGGCCCTTCACGATAGCCTGGATGCGGTCTGAAAGGGCCACGGCTTCCTCCAGTTCTTCTGATATGAGCAGGATCGCAGCGCCTTCCGCGCGGGCCGCCAGCAGTTCCGCATGGACAGCGGCAATCGCGCCCTCGTCCAGACCCCGCGTCGGCTGGTTGGCCAGCACGAAACGCGGCCCGTTGGACAGGACGCGGCCGAGGATGAGCTTTTGCATGTTGCCACCTGACAGAAGCCTGATGCGCGTGTCGGGGGCCGCCCCGCGAATGTCGAACCGCTTGATCAGATCGTTGGTGTAGGCCTTCGCCGCCCCTTGCCGCACGAAGCCTCGACGGGAAAACTCCGGCGTGCGCAGCCGTTCCAGAACCGCGTTTTCCCAAAGGCTAAGCTCACCCACCACGCCCTCCGCATGGCGGTCCTCCGGCACCCGGCCCGCGCCCGCCCGGATCATGCCGCGCGGTCCCAGATGGCCTACGTCCTGATCGGCCAGTGTCAAGGTGCCCGATGCCGGATGCGCCAGCCCCGACAGCAGCGCCCCAAGCGCCGCCTGACCGTTGCCGGAGACTCCGACGATACCGAGGATTTCACCCGCATGGACCGTGAAGGACACGTCATCGAGCCGGGTTTCGCCGCCGTCCTCCACCCGCACCTTGTCCGCCACCAGCACCGGCGCGCCGATCTGGTGGTCATGGCGCACGGGCCGTTCCACCTTGCGGCCCACCATCAACTCGGCGAGTTCGCCGGGGGAGGTTTCGGATGTCTTGCGTTCCGCCACCATCCTGCCGCCCCTCAGCACCGCGACCCGGTCCGAGGCCGCCATGACCTCATGCAGCTTGTGGCTGATGAAGATGAGCGAGAGCCCCTCGTTGGTCATGTCGCGCAGGGTCTCGAACAGCCGCATTGCCTCGGGCCGGGCCAGAACCGCCGTGGGTTCATCGAGGATCAGCACCCGCGCGTCGCGGTAGAGCGCTTTCAGGATCTCCACCCGCTGGCGTTCCCCGACGCTCAGCGAACTGACCTTTGCCTCAGGCTTCACCGGCAGGCCGAATCGGTCGGCGATCTCCATCAGTTTCTTCCGGGCCTCACCCCGTGCCGATTTCAGCCGGGTCAGCGGCTCCGACCCCAGCATGACGTTTTCCAGAACCGTCAGGTTGCCCGCCAGCGTGAAATGCTGGTGCACCATGCCCACGCCCGCCGCGATGGCCGCACGCGGCAGGCCGGGGGGCAGCTCCTGCCCGAAGACTTTCACCTGTCCTTCATCGGCGGCGTAATGGCCGAAAAGGATGTTCATCAGCGTCGTCTTGCCAGCGCCATTCTCGCCCAGAAGCGCGAGGATTTCGCCCTGATCCAGCGTCAGAGTCACGTTGTCGTTCGCGGTCAGCGCGCCGAAGCGCTTGGTGATGTTGTGAAGCTCCAGAACCTTGGTCATACGGGCAGGCCTGCGATTGGGGACGGGAAGGGAAGGGCGGGGGCGCGGGATTCGATCATCGCGGCGAGGGACAGCAGGGCGAAATCCGCGCCGGGCGGGCCGATCAGCTGGACACCAAGGGGAAGGCCGTCTGCCATGCCGAAGGGTTGGGCCATGGCGGGCAGGCCCGCGACATTGGCGAGCGCCGCGTTCGGGGCAAAGGCCTCCAGCGCGGCCATGTGGGCCTCGGGGTCGCTGCCCGACAGGTCAAGCGCGCCCACGGGCAGGGGGGCAGAAGACAGGACCGGCATCAGCACCGCGTCCGCCGCCGTGAAAAGCTTGCGGGCCCGGTTGGTTAGGCGCGCCAGTTGCCGGGAGGCGGCAAAAAGCGCGGTGGCGGGCGTCGCACGTCCTTCGGCGGCCATGGCGGTGGCGAGGGGCGGCACCTGATCATCGGGGATTTTCAGCGCAGTCAGCCATTCGGCCAGCGAGACAGACAGGATGGTGCGCGCGATGGCATGGGCCTCGGCCCCCATGCGGTCGGGGGCGGGCACGTCATGCACCTCGCAGCCCGCGTCGCGCAGCGCCTCGGCGGCCTCTTTCGCGGCGCGCTGCTGGTCGGGGCCGCAGCGGTCGGGCAGGGCCAACGCAATGCGGGGCCGGTCAGACAGGTGGTAGGGGGCGAGCGGCTGGTAGACGGCTCCGAACGTCGCTTCCACGTCGCGGACCGACCGCGCCAGCACCAGTTCCGACGCGATTCCCATCAGGTGATTGGCGAAATCCGGCCCGCCTGGCGTGGCCCCGCGAGAGGGCTTGAGCCCCGTCAGCCCGCAACAGGCGGCAGGCACACGGATAGACCCTGCCGCGTCGGTGGCATGGGCGATGGCGACGATCCCGGCAGCAGCCGCCGCCGCCGCGCCGCCTGACGATCCGCCGGGGGTGAGGTCCGCGTTCCACGGGTTACGGGCGGGGGGGAGCCCCTCAGGCTCGCAAGTCAGGGACAGGCCGAACGGGGGTGTCGCGGTAATGCCGAAGGGAATGAGCCCGGTGCGTCGCAGGTCCTGCAACAGGTGGCTGTCAGCCTCTGGCCTTCGCGCCTGTGCGCGGATGGCGGCAGACCCGGCGGCTTGCGGCAGGCCCTTGGCCACTCCGCCTAGGTCCTTCACCAGAAAGGGCACGCCATGAAACGGCCCGCGCCGATCCAAAGGCAGCGCATCCGCCGCCGCTGCGCCTGCGCGGGCCATGTCTTCATCCAGATGCACCACGGCCCCTAAAGCCCCCTGCGCGTGGCAGGCGGCAAGGCTTGCCTCCATCACGTCGGCGGCAGAAACCTGCCCCTCGGCAATGGCGGCAGCAAGGGCCGTGGCGTCGGTCACGTTCGCGCCCCGATCAGGCCGGTTCGCTTTCGTCGATCGGAACGTCCCATTCGCCCGACTGGATCGCGGCCTGCTTGGCCTCCATCGCCGGGATCGCTTCGGCGGGCACTTCGTCGGCCACGTAGATCAGCTCATTCCCGCCATGGGCCATGAAGGAGTATTCCGTGTAGTTCCGGCCCGTCGGGTTGCCCGCCTGCACATCCGCCACGATGGCCGCGATGGTCGGGCCATAGTTCCAGATCGCGTTGGCAAAGACCGTGCCGGGATAGCGCGGCGTATAGTCGATCAGCGAGCCGATGGCCTTGATGCTCCGTGCCTGTGCCGCGTCTGCGGTGCCGATCCGTTCGCCAAAGAGGATATCCGCGCCCGCGTCGATCTGGGCAATCGCCGCTTCCTGCGCGCGGGCCGGGTCGAACCAGGCGCCGATGAAGCCGTTGAGGAAGGTGGCATCGGGGTTTACCTCGCTCACACCCATGCGGAAGGCGTTAATCAGCAGGTTCACCTCGGGGATCGGATAGCCGCCGACCGAGCCGAAGACATTGCTTTCCGACATATGGCCCGCCAGCATCCCCGCCAGATACGCCGCTTCATGGTTGCGGGTGCCGAAGACGCCGAAATTGTCGCCGTCGGGGCCACCGGACGAGCCCATCAGGAACGCCGTTTCCGGGTAGTCGCCCGCCACTTCGCGCGCCTCACGCTCCACGGCGTAGGATTCGCCCCAGATGATCTGCGCGCCGCCCTCGGCATATTCGCGCATGGCACGGGGGTAGTCGGTGGGGGCAACGCCCTCGGAGAATTCATACTCGATCAGGCCAGAGGCGGCGGCCTCCTGCATCGCCAGGTGGATGCGGCTGTTCCAGGCGTTTTCCACGGGCGACATGTGGACGCCCGCGATGCGCACAGCCGATTGCGCGTTCACGCGGCGCACGAAGGCGGGCGTGGCGAGCGTTGCAGCGGCACCGATCATCAGCTGACGGCGAGTGGTGGTGAGTTTCATGGGTGGGTCCTCTCTGTTGGGGTCTGTTTAGGTTTTGTTGTTATTCGGGTTTGTCCGCCGAAACCGGCGCGTAGCTGGCCGGGTCGAGCGTTTCCGGGCGGCCGGGCAGGGACAGCGTGGCAAGACGCGGAGCCGTGCGCGACAGCACCTTGCCGTGTTTCAGAACGGCGAGCCGTGTGGCCTTCATCCGCACCGCCTCGATTGGGTCTTTGGCCTGCAGCACAACCATGCTGGCCGGGCCGCCCTTGCGGATCGTGGGGTCGGGCAGGCCCATGGCCTTGGCGCCGTTCTGGGTGACGGAAGTGAAGGCCCAGTCCATCGCCTCGCGCGAGGTCATGGGCACCGCATGGACGCCCATATGCGCCACTTCCAGCATGTCGGCAGAGCCAAGCGAATACCACGGGTCCATGGTGCAATCCTGCCCGAAGGCCACGTTGACGCCCGCCGCGCGCAGTTCCGGCACGCGGGTCAGGCCACGGCGGCGCGGATAAGTGTCGGACCGGCCCTGAAGGGTGATGTTGATCAGCGGATTGGGCACTACGTTCATCCCGCTTTCCGCGATCAGCGGAATGAGCTTCGACGCATAGTAATTGTCATAGGAATGCATCGCGGTCACATGGCTGGCGGTGACCCGCCCGCCAAGCCCGAGCCGCGTGGTTTCATAGGCCAGCGTTTCCACATGGCGCGACATGGGATCGTCGCTTTCATCACAATGCAGGTCCAGCATCAGGCCGCGTTCCGCCGCGATCTCTGCCAGCCGAGTGACCGACCGGGCACCGTCGGCCATGGTGCGTTCGAAATGCGGGATGCCGCCCACCACATCGACCCCCATATCGAGCGAGCGGATCAGGTTTTCCTCTGCCTTTTCCGCGCGATAGAGCCCGTCTTGCGGGAAGGCCACCAGTTGCAGGTCGATATAAGGGGCGACCTGCTTGCGAACTTCTAACAGGGCCTCAACGCCGACCAGCGGCGCGGTGGACACATCCACATGCGACCGGATCGCCAGAAGCCCCTGAGACACCGCCAGATCGCAATAGCAAAGCGCCCGTTCGATCACCGCGTCGGGCGTTAGCAGGGGCTTCAGCTCCCCCCACAGCGCAATGCCTTCCAGCAGCGTGCCCGACACGTTCATACGCGGCAGGCCAAGGCTCAGCGTAGCGTCCATGTGGAAATGCGGGTCGGTGAAGGGCGGGCAGACGAGCCGGCCCGTGGCGTCGATCTCCTCCCGCGCCTCGGCGTCGATCCGGGGCGCGATCTCTGCGATCCTGTCGCCCTGGATGGCGATGTCGACAGGCCCCTGTCCGTCCGGCAGGTTTGCCTGCCTTATGATGATGTCCAGCATCCCCCATCTCCCGATTTTTGACTATATGGTAAATAAATTTCACAAAATCCCCAAACCTTTCGTGGAATTTGCCCGGAAAAATCGCTTCTGTCACATTTTCCGGCACTTATCGGCGGTGATTGCCCGGAAACTAGGTGCCGATGGGGAAGCTTGCCGCTCCATTCGGGGCAGGACCTGCCGAATCACTCGCCGGGGGCAATCTTTCCAAATACGCCATGATGAGCTATCAATTGGCTCGAAACCGATAGGAAACCTCTATCATGCTCGACAAGCTGGAGATGTTCATCGCCGTGGCCAAGGAAGGCCATTTCGGCCGCGCCGCGCAAAGCCTGGGGATCACGCAGCCGACGTTGTCTGCCGGGATCAAGCAACTGGAGGAACAGCTCGGCGTTCAGCTTATCTTTCGTGGCTCGCGCTATGGCGGGCTGACGCCGGAGGGGCAGAGCGCGCTGGTCTGGGCGCGCAAGATCGTGGGCGACGCGCGGCAATTGCGCGAGGAGATGCGGTTTTCGCGGCACGGGTTGGCGGGGCAACTGCGCATTGCGGTCATTCCCACGGCGCTGACCTGGGCGGGGAAACTCACCACGCGGTTTACCGAAAAGCACCCAAATGTGCGCTTTACGATCCTGTCGCGCACCTCGATCGAGATCCTGACCATGATCGAAAATCTCGATGTGGACGCAGGGATTTCCTATCTCGACAATGAACCAACGGGCCGCGTCAGCACCGAGCCGCTCTATGAAGAACGCTACATGCTGGTCTGCCGCAGCGATTCCCCCTTTGCGGGGCGGTCCGAGGTGCGCTGGCGTGATCTGGACGGCCAAAAACTGTGCCTTTTGACGCCGGACATGCAGAACCGGCGGATCATCAATAAAAACTTTGAGAGTGCCGGCGTGGTGCCGGAGGCGACGGTGGAGTCGAATTCGACGGTGGTTCTGGTGGCAAATGTGCTGGAAGGGGGCTTTCTGACGGTGCTGCCCGCCGACATGGCGCGCTTTCTAACCGGGGGAAAACCCCTTGAAATCATTCCGCTTTCCGGGGCGGGCAGGGGGCACTCCGTGGGGCTGGTCGCGCCCTTTCGCGAACCCCATACCCCGGTGCTGGATGCGCTGTTGTCCGAAGCACGGCGCATGTCGGAGGTATCTTGATAGGGAATTTCTATCAACTGACGGAAAAGCGATATTGAATCACGAAGGTCGCGCGGGTGATTACGGCCCCGAAACGACCGGAGCCAGCCATGTCCCTTTCCAAGCCCGCCCCGAGTGCAGAGGAGATCCGCGAGATCGTCGCCTCTCAACTGCATCTCGAAGGACCGCTTCTTCCCATTTTTCACGCCCTGCAGGAGGCGTTCGGCTGTGTGCCGGAAGGTGCGCTGCCGGTGATCGCCGATGCGCTGAACATCACCCGCGCCGAGGTGCATGGGGTGATGAGCTTCTATCACGATTTCCGCGAGGTCCCTGCGGGCCGTCACGTGGTCAAGATCTGCCGGGCAGAGGCCTGTCAGGCCGTGGGGGCGGACGCTCTGGCCGCGCGCACGCTTGAGAAACTGGGAACCCAGTGGCACGGCACCACTGCCAACGGCGCAGTGACGATCGAGCCGGTCTATTGCCTTGGCCTCTGCGCCTGCGGTCCCGCCGCGATGGTCGACAACAAGGTTATTGGCCGTGTCGATGACGCGAAGATGGCGAAACTTCTGGCGGAGGCAGGCGCATGAAAATTTACGTCCCCCTCGACAGCGCCGCGAAGGCGCTTGGCGCGGATGAAGTGGCCGAGGCGATTGCGTCCGAAGCCGCCACCCGTGGCCTTGACGTGCAGGTGATCCGCAATGGCACCCGTGGCATGATCTGG
Source organism: Nioella sp. (assembly GCF_965215655.1). Classification (GTDB taxonomy): domain Bacteria; phylum Pseudomonadota; class Alphaproteobacteria; order Rhodobacterales; family Rhodobacteraceae; genus Nioella. The sequence goes on along the minus strand of NZ_OZ244111.1, from coordinate 2,491,617 downwards.
CTGGAACCTCTGGTGGAACTGGATCTGGACGGCACCCGCATGGGCTATGGCCCGGTTTCGGTTGAAGACGTTCCCGCGCTGCTCGACGGAAAGCTGGCCTCGCTCGGGCCAGTGGAGGATATCCCCTTCCTCGCCAAACAGACCCGCCTGACCTTCGCCCGCGTCGGCGTGATCGACCCGCTCGACCTCGCCGATTACGAGGCGCATGGCGGTCTGGCTGGCCTGCGCCGCGCGATCGCGATGACGGGCGCAGAGATCGTCAAGGAAGTCACCGACTCCGGCCTGCGCGGCCGGGGTGGGGCAGGCTTCCCCACGGGGATCAAGTGGAACACGGTTCTGGGGGCTGAGGCTGACCAGAAATACATTGTCTGCAATGCCGACGAGGGTGACAGCGGCACCTTCGCCGACCGCATGGTGATGGAAGGCGACCCCTTCTGCCTGATCGAGGGCATGGCGATTGCGGGCCTCGGCGTGGGCGCGACCAAGGGCTATGTCTACCTGCGGTCCGAATACCCTGATGCGATTGCGGTGATGGAAGAGGCCGTGCGCCGGGCACGCGCTGCGGGTGTTCTGGGCGCGGATGTTCTGGGGTCGGGCAAGGCGTTCGACATGGAAATCCGCGTCGGCGCGGGGGCTTACGTATGTGGCGAGGAAACCTCGCTGCTGAACTCCCTCGAAGGCAAGCGCGGCATCGTGCGCGCCAAGCCGCCATTGCCTGCTTTGGAAGGATTCCTCGGCAAGCCCACGGTGGTCAACAACGTGCTGTCGCTGGCCACGGTGCCGGTGATTTTTGAGAAGGGCGCGGCCCATTACGCGGGCTTCGGGCTTGGCCGGTCCAAGGGGACCATGCCGATCCAGATCGCGGGCAATGTGAAATTCGGCGGGCTATTTGAAACCGCCTTCGGCATGCCGCTCGGCACGCTGGTGAACGAGGTCGCAGGCGGCACCGCCTCGGGTCGTCCGGTCAAGGCGGTTCAGGTGGGCGGGCCCCTCGGCGCATACCTGCATCCCGACCAATTCGACACGCCCTTCGGCTACGAGGAGTTCGACCAGGCGGGCGGGCTGATTGGCCATGCGGGCGTGGTGATCTTCGACGACAGCGCCGACATGCTGAAAATGGCGCGCTTCGCGATGGAGTTCTGTGCAGTCGAAAGCTGCGGCAAGTGTACGCCTTGCCGGATCGGTGCGGTACGGGGCGTCGAGACCATCGACCGGATCGCGGAAGGCGATGTTGGGGCCATCCCGCTGCTGACGGATCTTTGTGAGACGATGAAAGACGGCTCGCTCTGCGCGCTTGGCGGGTTCACACCGTTCCCGGTGATGTCTGCGCTGACCCATTTCCCCGATGATTTCGCGCGTCAGAAGGAGGCCGCGGAATGAGCTGTTCAATGAGTGGTTTCGCCGCCTTCGGCGTCGACCAGCCGGGGGGCGCTGCCCCCCGGACCCCCCGAGGTATTTTCGCCAAGATGAAGGCGATGGAGGTTGTGGCATGAAAGACCTGATCATTCCCTGGGACGCCGATCGCGATTTCGGCACCCCCGCCAAGGAAGGCAAGCCCGTCACCCTGACCATCGACGGGTTCGCCGTCACGGTTCCGGAAGGCACCTCCGTCATGCGCGCCGCGTCTGAAGCGGGTATGCAGATCCCCAAGCTTTGCGCGACTGACAGCCTTGAGGCTTTCGGGTCCTGCCGGCTCTGCGTGGTGGAAATCGAGGGCCGCCGGGGCACCCCTGCGTCCTGCACGACGCCGGTGATGGAAGGCATGGTCGTTCACACCCAGTCCCAGAAGGTCAAGAAGATCCGCAAGGGGGTGATGGAGCTCTATATCTCCGACCACCCGCTCGATTGCCTGACCTGTGCGGCCAATGGCGATTGCGAGTTGCAGGACATGGCAGGCATGGTCGGCCTGCGCGACGTGCGCTACGAAGAGCCCAAATCGGGCGGTTTCGCCAATCACTTCATGGCGCGCGACACCTCGGGCGAGGCCAACCCCGAATGGCTGCCCAAGGACGATTCCAACCCCTATTTCACCTATGACCCGTCCAAATGCATCGTCTGCTCGCGCTGCGTGCGGGCCTGCGAGGAAGTGCAGGGCACCTTCGCGCTGACCATCCAGGGCCGGGGCTTTGACAGCCGCGTGTCCGCCGGGGCCGCGACGGATGATTTCCTGTCCTCCGATTGTGTCAGCTGCGGGGCCTGCGTGCAGGCCTGCCCGACAGCAACGCTGCAGGAGAAATCGGTGATCGAGCTTGGGACGCCGGAACGTTCGGTCATCACCACCTGCGCCTATTGCGGCGTGGGCTGTTCCTTCAAAGCGGAACTCAATGGCGACGACCTGGTCCGCATGGTGCCCTACAAGCACGGCAAGGCGAACCGGGGGCATTCCTGTGTGAAGGGGCGGTTCGCTTACGGTTATGCGACCCACAATGATCGCATCCTGAACCCGATGATCCGCGACTCGATTGATGAGCCGTGGCGCGAGGTCAGCTGGGAGGAGGCGCTGAGCTTCGCCGCCACCAAGATGCGCGGGTTGCAGGAGACCTATGGCAAGAAATCCATCGGTGTCATCACCTCCAGCCGCTGCACCAACGAGGAAACCTATCTGGTGCAGAAACTGGCGCGTGGCGTCTTTGGCAACAACAACACCGATACCTGCGCCCGCGTCTGCCACTCGCCCACGGGCTATGGGCTTGGCCAGACTTTCGGCACTTCTGCGGGCACGCAGGATTTCGACAGCGTCGAGCATACCGACGTGGTGATCGTGATCGGCGCGAACCCGACCGATGGCCACCCGGTCTTTGCCAGCCGCCTGAAGAAGCGCCTGCGCGCCGGGGCACAGCTGATCGTCATCGACCCGCGTCGCATCGACCTGGTGAAATCGGCCCATATCAAGGCCGCCCATCACCTGCCGCTGCGTCCGGGCACCAACGTCTCCGTGGTGACCTCGCTCGCCCATGTGATCGTGACCGAGGGGCTGATGGATGAGGCCTTCATCCGCGAGCGTTGCGATTGGGAGGAATTCCAGGAATATGCGGAGTTCGTCAGTGACCCGCGCCACAGCCCCGAGGCCAACGAGATGCTGACCGGCGTCCCGGCGGAGGAACTGCGCAAGGCCGCGCGGCTCTTCGCCACCGGCGGCAACGGCGCGATCTATTATGGTCTGGGCGTGACGGAACACAGTCAGGGCTCCACCACCGTGATGGGGATCGCCAACCTCGCCATGCTGACCGGCAATCTCGGTCGCAAGGGTGTGGGCGTGAACCCGCTGCGTGGGCAGAACAACGTGCAGGGCGCCTGCGACATGGGCAGCTTCCCGCATGAATTGCCGGGCTACCGTCATGTGAAGATGCCGGAAGTGCGCGAGATATTCGAGAAGGCCTGGGGCGTGGAGATCGACCCCGAACCCGGCCTGCGTATCCCCAACATGCTGGATGCCGCCGTGGATGGCACCTTCAAGGGGCTTTATTGCCAGGGCGAGGACATTCTTCAGTCCGACCCCGACACCAAGCATGTGGCGGCGGGTCTTGCGGCGATGGAATGCGTGATCGTGCACGATCTCTTCCTCAACGAGACCGCGAACTACGCGCATGTGTTCCTGCCCGGCTCCACCTTCCTCGAAAAGGACGGAACCTTCACCAATGCCGAGCGCCGGATCAACCGCGTGCGCAAGGTGATGGCGCCGCGCAATGGCTATGCCGACTGGGAAGTGACGCAGCTTCTGGCCAATGCCATGGGGGCCGGGTGGCACTACACCCACCCCAGCCAGATCATGGAAGAGATCGCGGCCACCACCCCCGGTTTCGCCAATGTGACCTATGACATGCTGGAGGAACGCGGCTCGGTCCAGTGGCCCTGCAATGACAGCGCGCCGGAGGGCACGCCGCTGATGCATGTCGATGGCTTCGTGCGTGGCAAGGGGCGGTTCATCGTCACCGAATATGTGGCGACCGATGAGAAAACCGGCCCGCGCTTCCCGCTTCTGCTGACCACCGGGCGCATTCTGTCCCAGTACAACGTGGGTGCGCAGACGCGGCGGACGGACAACGTGGTGTGGCATGAGGAAGACGTGCTGGAAATCCACCCCCATGACGCGGAAAACCGCGGTCTCAATGACGGGGATTGGGTGCGGCTGGCTTCCCGTTCCGGCGAAACCACGCTGCGCGCGAAGATCACCGACCGGGTCAGCCCCGGCGTGGTCTACACCACCTTCCACCACCCCGACACGCAAGCGAACGTCATCACCACCGATTTCTCGGACTGGGCCACCAACTGCCCGGAATACAAGGTGACGGCGGTGCAGGTCGCGCCCTCGAACGGGCCGTCGGAATGGCAGGAAGACTACAACGCGCAGGCGGCCCAATCGCGCCGCATCCTGCCGGCGGCTGAGTAAAGCCGGTGGCGCTGCCTCTGTCACGGTCCTTGCCGGGCCTCTCGGTGCAGGCGGACGGGCAACTATCCGTCCGTCGCAACCTGCCCGAAGAGGTGCCGGTCGCGGTGGTGTTCGATGGCACCACCCAGGCCGTGATGATGGCCAGCCCCGGTGACATCGCCGATTTCGCTCATGGCTTTGCCCTGTCCGAAGGCTTCATCGAGACGCTCGACCAGATCGAGGAGTTCGAGGTGGTGGAGCACGAGGTGGGGATCGAGGCCCGCTTCTGGCTAACCGGCGAGCGGTCCAAGGCTCTGGAAACCCGCCGTCGCAAGATGGCCGGTCCCGTGGGCTGTGGCCTCTGCGGCATCGACAGCCTGGAGGAAGCCTCCCGCGCGTTGCCCACAGTCACCGCCGATCCACGTTTCGCCGCCTGCGAGGTGGCCCACGCCACGGATGAGTTGCGCGCGAACCAACCGCTTCACGATCAGACCCGCGCCGTTCACGCGGCGGGGTTCCTGCTGCCGGGGCAGGGGATCGTCCTGGCGCGCGAGGACGTTGGCCGCCACAACGCGCTCGACAAGCTCATCGGCGCGCTGGCGCGGCAGGGCATCGACCCGGCAACCGGTGCCTTCGTCATGACCAGCCGCGTGTCGGTGGAACTGATCCAGAAGGCGGCCATTGCCGGATGCCCGGTGCTGATCGCCGTGTCCGCCCCCACGGCACATGCCCTTCGCCTTGCCGATCAGGCAGGCATCACCATCGCCGCCTTCGCCCGTGGTGGCGGCTTTGATCTCTATTCCCATCCGCATCGCATCATTCCCGAGGCCCAAGATGTCCCCTGAAAAAATGGTCACCATGGCCAATCAGATCGCCACCTTCTTCAAGTCCCAGCCCGGCACCGATCAGGCGGACCGGATCGCCGCGCATCTGAGCGATTTCTGGGACCCGCGCATGCGCGCGCAGCTGCAGGCCTATGTCTCCGAAGGTGGCAAGGGGCTCGATGCGCTGGTGCTGGACGCGGCGCAGAAGATCTGACATTTTCGCTGCCTATCGGCATCAAATTATCCTTTTTGGGGCGCAGGTTAGCCTCATTGGCCCTTGCAATGGCTTGAAGCTGCCCACACGTCATGACAGAAGACGCCACCCGATCCGTGCAGGGGGTCGTCACCTGGAGGGCTGAGATGCTCGATATTACTGCCATGCGCGAAAACCTGTCAGAGGTTTACGATCTCGCGCCCAATGCAGACCTGGCCGAGGAACTGGCCCCGATCTATGCCAAGATGGACCGCGTGGTGACCCCAGTGGACTGGGTGCGTCATGCGCCATACGTGGCCGCAATCAACCGGTTGAAGCGCGAGCGGAACGCGGTGATCCTCGCGCACAACTACATGACGCCCGACATCTATCACGGGATTTCCGATTTCGTCGGCGACAGCCTGCAACTGGCGATGGAAGCACAGCGCACCGATGCCGAGGTGATCGTGCAATGCGGCGTGCATTTCATGGCCGAGACGTCGAAAATCCTCAGCCCAGAAAAGCGCGTGCTGATGCCGGATATGGAGGCGGGGTGTTCTCTGGCGGAATCGATCACCGCCGAGGGCATTGCCCAGATGCGGGCAAAATATCCCGGCGCGCCGGTCGTGTCCTATGTGAACACCACGGCCGAGGTGAAAGCCGCCTCCGACATATGCTGTACGTCCTCGAACGCCGCGCAGATCGTGGCCGCGATGGACAGCGACACCGTGATCATGACCCCCGACCAGTATCTGGCCCAGAACGTCGCCCGCGACGTGCCGCAAAAGAACGTGGTCTGGTGGGAAGGGTCGTGCATCGTGCACGAGCAGTTCACCGCGGAAGACATCAAGGACTTCCGCGAATGGAACCCCGGCACCCGCATCATCGCGCATCCCGAATGCCCGCCATCGGTGGTGGACGCGTCGGATTTCTCCGGCTCCACCAAGGGCATTATCGACTACGTGTCGCGCGAAAAGCCCAAAAACGCGATGCTGCTGACGGAATGCTCCATGGCCTCCAACATCGCGGACGCGCTGCCAGAGGTCGAGTTCGTCGGCCCCTGCAACATGTGCCCCTATATGAAGAAGATCACGCTGGAAAAGGTGCTCTGGTCGCTGCACACGATGTCGCCAGAGGTGCATGTGGATGAAGAGATCGCCGCGAAGGCGCGTCTCGCCGTCCAGCGGATGATCGACCTTTCCCGCGAATTGGGGATCTGAAGCGGTGATCCGCACCGACCGTATCGTCATCGTGGGCGCGGGCCTTGGCGCGCTCTACGCGGCCTTGGAATTGGCCCCGCGCCCGGTCTTGATGATCTCGCCCGAGGCTTTGGGCGACGGGGCCTCCAGTGCATGGGCACAAGGCGGGGTGGCCGCCGCGATGGCTGCGAGTGACAGCCCCGAGGCCCATGCGGATGACACGGTGAAAGCCGGGGCAGGGACCGTAGATGCCGAGGTTGCCGCCATGGTGACCCGCGTGGCGCGCGACCATATCCTCGACCTGACCGAGCTTGGCACCCCCTTCGACCGTGACGGAAGGGGCGGCTATGTCATGAGCCGCGAAGCCGCCCATTCCGCCGCCCGCGTGGTGCGGGTGCAGGGCGATCAGGCCGGCAGGCAGATCATGGAAACGCTGATTGCGGCGCTGCGGGACACGCCGTCTGCGCAGGTGATCGAGGGGGCCTTGGCCACCCGGCTGGAAACCGACGGCGACCGCGTCACCGGCGTCTGGATCACCTCTGCCGAGCGGGCAACCGGCGACGTTCTGATAGAGGCCCCCGCCGTGCTGCTGGCCGGTGGCGGTTCGGGCGGGCTCTACGCCCACACCACCAACCCGCCGCGCATTCGCGGGCAGGTGATCGGCATGGCCGCTCGCGCCGGGGCGCTGATGGCCGACCCGGAATTCGTGCAGTTCCACCCGACCGGTTTTGATATTGGCGAGGACCCCGCGCCACTGGCGACCGAGGCCCTGCGCGGCGAAGGCGCGACGCTGATCAACAAGGCGGGCGAGCGCTTCATGCTCAACGTACACCCCGATGCCGAACTGGCCCCACGCGATATCGTCGCGCGTGCGATCTTTGCCGAGACCCAGGCCGGGAACCGCCCGATGCTGGACACGCGCGCGGCGCTCGGGGCGCGGGTGCTGACCATGTTCCCTTCGGTCGCCGAAACCTGTGCCCGCGCCGGGATCGACCCGGTTGTGGAGCCGATCCCGGTCGCGGTGGCCGCCCATTACCACATGGGCGGAATCGCGGCCGATCAGCATGGCCGTACCAGTTTGCAAGGGCTTTGGGTTTGTGGTGAGGCGTCGTCGACCGGTCTGCATGGCGCGAACCGGCTGGCTTCGAACGGTCTGCTGGAGGCCTTGGTCTACGCGCGCAATGCCGCCGGTGATATCGCCCAGACCCTGCCACTGACCGAAGCTGCGCCCGTGGACGTCAGTTTCCCCGATGGCGGCAGCATCCCCGACCCGGATGCCGTCACCGAGCTGCGCCAGACCATGACCGCCGATGTTGGTGTGCGTCGCACCGCCGAGGGGTTGAAAGCGGCCCTTGCCACCATCGCCCGGCTGGAGGCGGACCACGCGCACGATCCGTCCTTCCTCAACATGACTGCCACCGCCACGCTCATTGCCGCCGCTGCGCTGACACGGGAGGAAAGCCGGGGCGGACACTGGCGCGACGATTTTCCGGCGCCCAACCCCGATCTCGCACATCGCACCCTGATCCACCTGCCGGATGCCCTCGCAATCCGGGCCGCCGCCGCAAAGGATGCCTCGTAATGCAGCATGCCGACCTGCCCGACCTGATCCTGGAACCGCTGGTGCGCGCCGCGCTGATGGAAGACCTCGGCACCTATGGCGATGTGACCACGCGCGCCGTGATCCCGGCGGGCGTGACCTATGACGCCCGGCTGAATGCGCGGGCAGAGGGCGTCGTGTCCGGCATGCAGATCGCGCGGCTGGCCTTTCACCTTGTCGACCCGATGCTGGAGGTGAAGGTGCTGCGCCCCGACGGCTCGCCCTGCGCTCCCGGCGACACGCTGATGACCATCAAGGGCAGCGCCGCGTCGATCCTGTCGGGCGAGCGGGTGGCTCTGAACTTCGCGGGCCGCCTGTCGGGGATCGCGACGCTGACAGCGCAGTTCGTCAAGGAAACAGACGGCACCGCGACGCGCATCACCTGCACGCGCAAGACCACGCCGGGGCTGCGCATCGTCGAAAAACAGGCGGTGCTGCATGGGGGGGGCTTCAATCACCGCTTCAGCCTGTCGGACGCCATTCTTGTAAAAGATAACCACATCGCGGCCGCGGGTGGCGTGCGCGCGGTGCTGCGGGCGGCGAAGGCCCACGCGTCGCATATGATGCGGGTGGAGATCGAGGTGGATACGCTCGACCAACTGGCCGAGGTGCTGGACGAGGGCGGGGCTGATGTGGTGCTGCTGGACAACATGGACACGCCGACATTGCGTGAGGCGGTGAAGATGGTTGCAGGCCGCGTGGTCACCGAGGCGTCTGGCAACATGACGCTCGGGCGCATCGCGGAGGTCGCGGAAACAGGGGTGGACTTCATTTCTTCCGGTGCGCTTACCCATTCCGCCAAGACCCTGGATCTCGGTCTCGATTTCTGACCGCCGGGGACGCAGAGAAAAGTTTTCCAGAAAACTTTTCGAATGCGCGCGAGTCTGGCGGAAAAATCTTCCGGTAGATTTTTCTCGCTCCGGTCAGATGTCGTAAACCAACCGGAACCCCTGGTGTGGCGTTGCCGTATCCGGCGCATTCCCATGACGCGCCGCGATCCGGTATCGGTAGCAATAGGAGATATGACAGAGGAACGAGCCGCCCTTTTGCAGCTTGTAGCCGTCCTTGCCCCGATGTGCCGCCTGTGTCGCCTTCTTGAGCGACTTCACCCGAAACGGCTCTGCCGTCCATTCCCACACATTGCCGACCATGTTGAACAGACCATAGCCATTGGGCTCAAAGGATCGGGCAGGCGCGGTCGCGATGAACCCGTCGGCCCCGGTGTTGTGGTGCGGGAACTGACCCTGCCAGATGTTGCAGGGCAGGAAATTCGTATCGTCCGGTTCCTCATCCCCCCAGGGAAAGCGCACATCGCCAAGCCCGCCGCGCGCGGCGTGTTCCCATTCGGCCTCGCTCGGCAGCCGTCCACCCGCCCAGATGGCAAAGGCCTGCGCGTCAATCCAGCTGACCTGCACGACCGGGTGATCGTCGTGATAGGCCTCTGGCACCAGCGGCCCATGGGGCAGCCGCCAATTGGCCCCATCGACCATGCGCCACCATTCGGTGCCGACGACCCCTTGTGTGGGCGGCGCGTTGGGCGGCAGAAAGCTGAAGAAGACGAAGGAATTGCCGAAGCGCTCGGCCTCCGTGACATATCCGGTTTCGGCCACGAACCGGGCGAAACGGGCATTGGTGACGGTGGTGGCGTCGATGGCGAAGGGCTTGACCCGTTTGCGCTTTATCGGGCTTTCCCCGTCCATGGGCAGACCGGGGCGGGCCGTGCCCACCAATGCGGTGCCGCCGGGAATCGGGATCGCCTCGGCCTTGCCGCTGTCCCCGGTGCCGGGCGTCATGGCCGGGGCAGGGGGCACATCGCTGTCTCGGGCCGGGGTGCAGCAGGATTTGGGCATATCAGGGTCAGTCATCCGGGTCGTCATCCATTGCTACCCGACGTCATGGCGGGAAAGCGGGGGCGCGTCCAGCCCTGCACATCCTAGCGCTTGTCACGAGGAGCCAGCGGTGCACGGCTCTTATCATTTCCTGCGTCCGTGGTCTTTTTCAGGAGGGCCAGCATCTGCGCGGTCTCGACCTCGTCGAGCCCCGAGAGGATATCCCCCTGCAGATCCCGCACCACGGGCCGCACGCGCGCCAGCAAGTCATGCCCGGCCTGTGTGACCGTCAGAACCCGCGCACGGCGGTCCCTGGGGCTGACCTGGCGCGCGACGAACCCCTTCTGCTCCAGCCGGTCGATCACGCCGCCAAGCGTCGTCTGGTCATAGGCAATCGCCCCCGCAAGTGCGGCCTGCGCGATGCCCGGACGGGCGTCGATCGCCGACAGGGCCGCGAATTGCACCGGGGTCAGCTCCACCCCTTCGGCCGCCATTCGGTCCGCGAAGACCGCCACCGAGATCTGGTTCAGCCTGCGCACCAGATGGCCCGCCATGTTGTAGATCTCGACCATGTCCGGCCTCCCCCCGTGTCCGTCACAGGATAGGCAATTGCAGGTCCCGTTGACAAGCATGCTAATAATCAGCATGCTTAGTATATCGAATCCAAGGGAGGACGCCATGGGCGAGCAATTGGGCACTTTGGAAGAGCTGCCGCAGGACTATCGTGATGACATGACGGCAGCGGGGGTTGCACCGCTCTGGCCGATGATGCGCAACGTGTTGCCCCATGGCGCCCCCAACCCGGTGACCAGGTCGGGCCACTGGAATTACGACGCGATCCGCCCCCTGCTGCTGCGCGCGGGCGAGCTGACGCCGGTCGAAAAAGCCGAACGTCGGGTTTTGGTCCTCTCCGATCCCGGTCGCGGGGCGGGGGCGATGCAGGCGACCTCCTCGATCTATCTGGGGCTGCAACTGCTGTTGCCGGGGGAAACCGCGCCGGCCCATGTGCACACGCCCTCAGCCGTTCGGATCGTGGTGGAAGGCAAGGGTGGCTATACCGTCGTGGACGGGGAAAAGCTGCCGATGGAGGAGGGCGATCTGGTGCTGACCCCCGGTGGCGAATGGCATGATCATGGACATGAAGGAACCGAACCCGTGGTCTGGCTCGACGCGCTCGACCTGCCGCTTTTCGTCTATCTCGAAGGCTCCTACGCCACCGAAGGCCCGCTTCAGGCGCAGCGCAATCGCCCGGATGCCAGCCAGGTGGAATATCTGTCTTCCGGTCTTGCGCCGAGCCGCAAACTAGGCGCAGGCGCACGCCGCTACCCGATGATGCGCTACCCCTGGGGCCGGACCGAGGCCGCGCTGAATGAAATGGCCGCCTATACGGACGGCGACTGCGCGGAACTGGACTATGTGAACCCCGAAACCGGTGCCGACGTGTTGCCCACCATGGGCTTCACCGCCATGCGGATCGGGGCGGGCCAGCGCCATGCGCCGCCGCTGCGGTCGTCTTCTGCGGCCTTCCATGTGGTGAAGGGGCGGGGCAAAACCACCATCAATGGCGAAACCATCGAGTGGGGTCCGAAAGATACCTTCACCGCACCGGTCTTTGCCGAAATCACCCATGAAGCGGGGGAAGACGCCTATCTGGTGCGCGTCCATGACCGCCCGCTTCAGGAAAAGCTAGGTTACTACGAGGAACGCGCGCGATGACCGACTATCTGTTCGACACCCCCAAAGTGCAGTCCATCCCCGTCAATGGCGAAGCCGCCGAATACCCGGTGCACCGCATCTTCTGCGTGGGGCGTAACTATGCCGCGCACGCCGCCGAAATGGGGGTGGAGGTCGACCGCGAGGCGCCCTTCTACTTCACCAAGTCGCCGCAAGCGGTGCTGGCCAGCGGGTCGACCCTGCCGTATCCGCCGGGGACCGAGAACTTTCATTATGAAATGGAACTGGTGCTGGTCATCGGCAAACCCGTCTTCCGCGCCTCGGTCGAAGAGGCGGCGGGCGCGATCTATGCCTATGGCTGCGGTCTCGACATGACGCGCCGCGACCTTCAACTGGCAGCCCGTGCCAAGCAGCGGCCCTGGGATCTGGGTAAGGATGTGGAGGGCTCTGCCGTGCTGACCGGTTTGACCAAGGCCGAGGAGATGGGCGCGATCGGCCCGCAACGTATCCACCTGGAGGTGAATGGCGAAGTCCGGCAGGATGCGACCCTGAATGATCTGATCCATGGCGTGGCCGAGATCGTGGCGGACCTGTCGAAGTTCTACCACCTCGCTCCCGGTGACGTGATCATGACCGGCACGCCCGCAGGCGTCGGCCCCGTGGTGGCGGGCGATGTCATCACCGGCGGCGTGGACGGGCTCGAGCCGATTTCGTTGACCATCGGCGAACCGGAATGATCCATGTCCACGGATATTTCCGCAGTTCCTCTGCCTACCGGTTGCGTATCGCGCTGAACCTCAAAGGCGTGGCGCATGACTTTACCTCGGTGCATCTGCGCCGGGGCGGGGGGGAGCAGAAACGCCCCGAGTTCCGCGCGCTGAACCCGCAGGCGCTGGTGCCCGCGCTGGAGGCGGACGGGCTGGTGTTGACGCAATCGCTGGCCATCGTGGAATGGCTGGATGAGACCTATCCCGATCCCGCGCTGATGCCATCGAACAAGGATCTGCGCGCGCAGGTCCGGGGTTTTGCGCAGGTCATCGCCTGTGATGTGCATCCTCTGCAAAACCTGCGGGTTCTGGACTATCTGGAACAGCAATTCGGGGCCGATCAGGCGGTGAAAGACGCCTGGTGCCAGCGCTGGATCGCGGATGGGCTGGAGGCATGCGAGGCGCTGTTGGCCAAACAGACCCACGGCGGGGATTTCTGCTTTGGCGATACGCCGGGGCTGGCCGATATCTGTCTTGTCCCGCAGGTCTTTTCGGCGGCGCGGTTCAAGGTCGATATCAGCCATCTGACACGGGTGAACGCGGTCCATGACGCCTGTCAGGCGCTGCCCGCCTTCGCCGACGCGGCCCCCGGCCTGCAACCCGACGCGGAGCCGTAAGGCCCTGTAATAGATCACATCAGTTTCCCGAAACGGAAACCATCTCGCCCAAAGTGTCAATTTACTTGGGCGAACCGGAAAGTCATGCTTCGAGAGGGAGTGCGAGAAATGGCACAAGACAGGATCATCATCGCCGGTGGCGGCATTGGCGGGCTGGCGACGGCCATTGGGCTGGCGCAGAAGGGCATTCGTTCTCTGGTGCTGGAAAAGGCCCCGGAACTGGGAGAGATCGGCGCAGGCATCCAGCTTGGCCCCAATGCGTTCCACGCTTTCGATTACCTGGGCGTTGGTGACGCGGCCCGCAATATGGCGGTCTATATCGACAACCTGCGCCTGATGGATGCGATCAGCGGCAATGAGATCACCCGCATCCCTCTGGACGATGCCTTCCGCACCCGCTTCGGCAACCCTTACGCGGTGGTGCATCGGGGCGATCTGCACGGGGTTTTCCTGCGGGCCTGTATCGAGCACGATCTGGTCGAGCTGCGCACCAATGCGGGCGTTGCCGATTATGAACAGGATGAGAGCAGCGCCACCGCGATCCTTGAAAACGGCGAACGGGTGACGGGCAGCGCTTTGATTGGCGCGGACGGGCTCTGGTCCAACATCCGCAAACGGGTGGTGGGCGACGGCAAACCCCGCGTCTCGGGCCACACCACCTATCGCAGCGTCATCCCGGTCGAGGACATGCCGGAGGATCTGCGCTGGAACGCGGCGACGCTTTGGGCCGGGCCGAAATGCCATATCGTGCATTACCCGTTGTCGGGCTGGAAGCTCTTTAACCTCGTGGTGACCTATCACAACGACGCGCCGGAGCCTGTGGCGGGTAAACCCGTGTCCCATGACGAGGTGCGCCGGGGCTTCGAGCATGTGAACCCGGTCGCCCGGCAGATCATCGAGAAGGGCAGGGACTGGAAGCTCTGGGTGCTCTGCGACCGCGATCCGGTGATGAACTGGCAGGACGGGCGCGTGGTGCTGCTTGGCGATGCGGCCCACCCGCAGCTGCAATACTTCGCGCAAGGCGCCTGCATGGCGATGGAAGACGCCGTGGCGCTGGCCCACCAGATGGAGGCCTGTTCCGGCGACGCCACCCGCGCGTTCCCCGCCTATCAGGAGATGCGCCGTCTGCGCACCGCCCGCATCCAACTGCAATCGCGCGAGATCGGGGATCACATCTACCACGCCTCGGGGGCGCATGCGGAACTGCGCAACGCGGTGATGAGCGCCCGCAGCCCCGAGGAATGGTACGACATGATTGCCTGGCTTTATGGCTCCACCGGGCTGGATGGAGCAGTGTCATCGGAAACCTTGCGCAACAGGAGTGCATAATACCCGTTGCATGGGACAGAAAATTAGGTTACCGAACGGTTGGTCGTTTTATTTGAAACGAAATCGGGGGAGCAAATGCGCCGATAAGAATGATATCGACAAGAATAGTTATGTTGTATATCTAAATCGGTGGAGGAAGACCTGTTCAAGATAGAATCATGTGTATCCGCGCCAAATTGCGGCTACGCTTCGGTCAAAAGGGAGGAAACCGATAATGACCATCACCCGTCGTAACCTGATGAAGACCACCGGCGCCGCCGGCATGGCCGTGATCGGCGCGACCGTTCTGCCGAAGGCAGCGCGCGCCAATGAATTCACCCTGCGCCTGCACCAGTTCCTGCCCGCGCAGGCCAACATCCCCGCGCAGGTGCTGGACCCGTGGGCCGATGCCATCGAGGAACAGTCCGGCGGCCGCATCACCGTGGAACGCTACCCCTCCATGCAGCTTGGTGGCACGCCCCCCGATCTGATCGACCAAGCCATCGACGGCATTGCCGATGTGGTCTGGACCGTGGCGGGTTACACCCCCGGCCGTTTCCCGCGCACCGAGGTGTTCGAACTGCCCTTCATGATGACCAGCGCAGGGCCGACCAGCCGCGCCTATTGGACCATGGCCGAGCGCCACATGATGGACGCCGATTTCGCAGCCTTCAAGCCGATCGCCGTCTGGGTCCATGGCCCCGGCCTGATCCACTCCGCCGACCCGATCCGCACCCCTGCGGACCTGAACGGCGTCAAACTGCGCGCGCCGACCCGCGTGACCAACGCCATGTTCTCGAACCTTGGCGCCACCACCGTCGGCATGCCGGTTCCGGCGATCCCGGAAGCGCTGTCGCGTGGCGTGGTCGACGCGACCGTCATCCCGTGGGAGGTCGTGGGCATCCTGCGCGTTCAGGAACTGGTGGAGAACCACACCATCTTCCCGAATGCCTCGCTCTACACCACCTCGTTCATCTTCGGCATGAATCAGGCGTCCTATGACGCGCTGCCTGCTGACCTTCAGGCGGTGATCGACGCCAATTCCGGGGCGGACACCTCCGAATGGGCCGGTCGCACCATGCAGGAGTTCGACGAACCCTCGCGCATGGCCGCCGAAGACCGTGGCAACAACATCATCGAACTGACCGAAGACGAGGTAAACATGTGGCGCGAAGCGGCACAGCCCACCATCGACAACTGGGTTGCCGAGATGGACGAAGCCGGCATGGACGGCACCGGCCTTCTGGCCGAGGCCCGCGCGCTGATCGCGGAATACAGCGCCTGATCGAACCGGCCCCCGTATGCCTGAAGGCACGCGGGGGCCGTATTCTATCTGCAAAGATGGGGGGTGAGATGCCCAATCTGGTGGACCGGCTGGCCCGTGGCATGGCCGTTCTCGGTGGAATGATCCTGACCGTTCTGGTGATCCTCGTTTTCGTCAGCGTCCTTGGGCGAGGGCTGAACACGTTCGGCAATTCCGACTGGCTGACCGGCGTCGCGGGCGGCTTTGCCGAGTGGCTGATCGGCACCGGTGTCGGCCCCATCGAAGGGGATTTCGAGGTTGTCGAATCCGGCATCGCCTTCGTGATCTTCTGTTTCCTGCCCATCTGCCAGCTCTATGGCGGCCACGCGGCGGTGGATGTCTTCACCTCGCTGATGCCCACGGGCGTCAACAAGTTCCTCCAGACTCTGTGGGAAGTGGTTCTGACGGGCGTTCTGATCCTGATCACCGTGCAGCTTTTTGAAGGCATGATGGACAAGTACAATAACGGGCAGACCTCGTTCCTGCTGCAATACCCGGTCTGGTGGGCCTATGCCGCCAGCCTCGTCGCGGCCATCGTGACCTCTCTGGTCGGCCTCTACTGCGCCGTGGCCCGCGTGATCGAGCTGTTCAGCGGCCGCGCCATTCTTCCTGGCTCCGGGGGGGCGGTCCATTGACGATGTTCGAGCTTGGGGCCTGGTCCTTCCCCGTCCTGCTTCTGCTGATCTTCCTGCGCATGCCCATTGGCCTTGCGATGTTCCTTGCGGGCGTTGGCGGGCTGTGGATGGCCACCGGTGATACGTCGATGTTCATGGCGCGGCTGAAGACGGAAACCTTCACCACCTTTTCCAGCTATTCGCTGTCCATCGTGCCGATGTTCCTGCTGATGGGGCAGTTCGCGACACTTTCGGGTATGTCTACCTCGCTGTTCAAGGCCGCTGAGAGCTGGCTTGGCCACCGCAAGGGCGGGGTTGCCATGGCCTCTGTCGGGGCCTGCGCGGGCTTTGGCGCGATCTGCGGCTCGTCGCTGGCCACCGCCGCCACCATGGGCCGCGTGGCTTTGCCCGAGCTCAAGCGCTACGGCTATTCCGGTGGCTTCTCTACCGCCACTCTGGCGGCGGGCGGCACGCTTGGCATCCTGATCCCGCCGTCTGTGATCCTGGTGATCTACGCGATTCTGACCGAACAGAACATCGCCTCGCTCTTCCTCGCGGCGCTGGTGCCCGGCATCCTCGCGGCGCTTGGCTATATCCTGACGATCTCGATCTATGTGCGGGTGAACCCCAAGGCGGCAGGCACCCGCCCGCCCGTGCCCATGGCCGAGCGCATTCGTGCGATGCTGGATGTCTGGCCGGTGATCCTGGTCTTCGGCCTTGTTGTGGGCGGCATCTATCTGGGCTGGTTCACACCGACCGAGGGCGCGTCCGTCGGGGCGTTTGGCACCGGGCTGATTGCCTTCTTCAACGGCACGCTCACGTGGAAAGTGTTCAAGGAAAGCATCATCGCCACCGCCATCGGCACCGCGATGATCTTCTTCATCGTGCTTGGCGCGCATCTCTATAACGGCTTCCTCGCCCTCAGCCAGGTGCCGCAGACCCTGTCGGAGTTTGTGTTGGCGCAGGGCTTCTCGCCTTGGATGATCCTCGCGCTGATCCTGATCTTCTACCTCGTCTTCGGCTGCCTGATGGATTCGCTGTCGATGATCCTTCTGACAATCCCGATCTTCTTCCCGGTCATTTCGGTGCTGGATTTCGGCCTTGTCGATATGATCGGCTTGCAAACCGTCCGGCTGGAGGCGGCCATAGCCCAAGGACTGGATGCGGCGCCAGAGTTGATACGACAGGCGCAGGATCTGCTGGCCGCTGGCACCGAACTGACCCGCGATCAGTTCCGTGAATTGGGCATGCGCCCGGTCACCGAATACCAGCTGGAAGACGTGGCCACGACCAGAACCGCGATCTGGTTCGGCATCCTCGTGCTGATCGTGGTCGAGGTCGGGCTGATCACGCCGCCCGTCGGTATGAACCTCTTCATCATCAACGCGATGGACCGGGAAACGCCGATGGTCGAGACCTACAAGGCGGTGATGTATTTCGTTACCTCTGATCTGGTGCGCGTGGTGATTTTGGTGCTGTTCCCGGCGATCACGCTGTTTTTGCTGCCGCTTTAGGCGGTTTCGACCCCCGGTGCCCTGGTGCCGGGGGTTCTTGCGTCACATATCGTTATGTGAAATAACTATTATGGAACGAAAGAGAAAGGCAACGCCCATGCGCATTCTGGATCAGGTGGCCATCGTCACAGGTGGCGGATCGGGCCTCGGGGCCGCGACGGCGCGGCATCTGGCGGGGCATGGGGCGAAGGTCGCGATCTTCGACTATGACGGCGCGCGGGCCGAGGCTGTCGCGGCAGAGATCGGCGGCATCGCCGTGCATCTGGACGTGGGCGACGAACCCGCCGTCGGCGCGGCGGTGGAGCAGGTGGCGGAGACATTCGGCCAGGCGGCGCGCATCGCGGTCAACTGCGCGGGCGTCGGCATGGCCGCCCGGATCGTGGGGCGCGAGGGCAAGATGTCTTTCGACGTCTTTGAACGCACCCTGCGGGTCAACCTTTTCGGCACCTACAACGTGATGAGCCACGCGGCCCGACTGATGTCGGAGCTTGAGCCGACCGAAACGGGCGAACGGGGCGTGATCGTCAACACCGCCTCTGTCGCTTATCAGGATGGGCAGTTGGGTCAGGCGGCCTATGCGGCCTCCAAGGGGGCGATTGCCGCCATGTGCCTGCCCGCCGCACGGGAATTTGCCAAGCAGGGCATCCGCGTCATGGCCATCGCGCCGGGGCTTTTCCACACCCCGATGATGGAGGGCCTGCCCAAAGAGGTCACCGCCCAGATCACCGCGAATATCCCGTTCCCGGCACGGCTCGGCCAGCCGCAGGAATATGCGCTCATGGCCGCGCAGATCATCGAAAATCCCTATCTGAACGGCACCACGATCCGCCTTGACGGCGCGGTCCGGCTGCCCCCGCGCTGAAAGATCCCCCCAATGTCCGACATTCTGAAGATCGAGATCGAGGACGGCATCGCCACCCTCACCATGAACCGCCCCGGCAAGCGCAACGCCATGTGCGATGAGCTGCTTCACGCCATCGACGCCTTTTTTACCAAGCCGCCCGAGGGGGTGAAAGTGGCAATCCTGACCGGCGTGGAAGGGCATTATTGCTCCGGGCTCGACCTGTCGGAGCATCA
Source organism: Nioella sp. (assembly GCF_965215655.1). Lineage (GTDB taxonomy): Bacteria > Pseudomonadota > Alphaproteobacteria > Rhodobacterales > Rhodobacteraceae > Nioella. The sequence continues at coordinate 2,472,729 of NZ_OZ244111.1, read as the reverse complement.
GCAGCGCGATGCCGAAGGCACCATGCGTCATTCGCGCGGCTGGCACGCGATCATGGACAAGATCCAGTATGGCGGGCTGCCGGTGGTCTCGGCCATGTTCGGCGCGGTGATCGGCGGCGGGCTGGAATTGGCGACCTCGACCCATGTGCGGATTGCAGAGCCTTCGACGATCTTCCAACTGCCCGAAGGCAAACGCGGCATTTATGTGGGGGGCGGCGCGTCCGTGCGCGTCGGGCGCATCCTCGGTGCCGACCGGATGGTCGAGATGATGCTGACGGGCCGCAAATACGGCGCGGAGGAGGGGCTGGCGCTTGGCCTCACCCATTACAGCGTCGGTGAAGGCGAGGCGCTGCCGATGGCGCGAAAACTGGCCAAGCAGATCGCGTCTAACGCGCCGCTGTCCAACTACATCATGATCCAGGCGATTTCCCGCATCGAGGACATGGCCAAGGCCGACGGGCTGTTCACCGAAAGCCTCTGCGCGGCGCTGACCCAGACAAGCCCCCACGCGCTCGAAGGGCTTCAGGCCTTCCTGCAAAAACGCGACCCGAAATTCGGATAAGGCCATGAGCAAGCCCAACCCCGCCCCACCCGTCATTACCCACGTATCCGACGCCACCCTGCGCGGCTTCGTCGGCTACCACATGAAGCGTGCTTTCAACGTGGTGCAGGCCGATCTTGCCGCGACGCTGAAACCCTTTGACCTGCGCATGATCACCTATTCGGCGCTGGTTCTGATCGTGGACAATCCCGGCCTGCGCCAGTCGCAACTGGCGGATGCGATGGATATCGAGCGGCCCAACCTTGTCGTCATCATCGACGAATTGGAACGCCGCGACCTGATCCTGCGAGAGAAAGTCCCGACCGACCGGCGCGCCTATGCGCTGGTGCCCACATTGGCCGGGCGGCAACTTTGCGCGCGCGCCATCGAGGCGGTGAAATCCCATGAGGCGCGGCTGCTGCAAGGGGTGGGCATGACCGAATACGCGCAGGTGCTGGACGTTCTGCGCCGGATCGAAGCCAAAGGCACAAAGGAATGACCGCCATGAAGCGCACAACCGATTTCCTGCCCCATGCCGTGACGCGCACCACCCGGCCCGACGGGTCGATCCTGTTGCATTCCGACATCTCGCTTGGGCCGGTGATGCGGCGCACGGGCGACTGGCTGCACCGTTGGGCGATCGAGGCTCCGGACCGGGTGTTCCTTGCCGAACGCAGCGGTGCGGGCTGGCGGACCGTGACCTATCGCGAGGCGCTGCAAATGGTGCGAGCGTTGGCCGAGAGCCTGCTGGCGCGGGGGCTGGACCAGGATAGCCCGATCATGATCCTGTCGGGCAACGGCATCGACCACGGGCTGTTGTCGCTTGCGGGACAATATGCAGGCATCCCCACGGTGCCGGTGGCCGAGCAATATTCGCTGATCCATGGCGCCCATGGCCGGTTGCGCCACGCGGTCGAACTTGTCCGCCCCGCCATGGCCTATGCCGTGGACGCCGCCCACTATGGCGAGGCGTTGGACCTCGACTGTTTCGACGGGGTGGAGATTGTCGCAAGCCACACCCATGGCCGCCCCGGCGTGACGGCGTTCGAGACGCTGTTGCAGGGTGATGACAGCACCGATATCGACGCCGCCTTCGACGCGGTGACACCCGCGACCGTGGCCAAGATCCTGATGACCTCGGGCTCCACCTCCTCTCCCAAGGGGGTGCTGACCACTCAAGGGATGATGTGCGTGAACCAGACCCAACTGGCCGACGCCCTGCCGATGCTGCGCGCCCGCCCGCCGCGCATCGTGGATTGGTTGCCGTGGAACCATGTCTTCGGTGGCTCGCACAACTTCAACATGATGCTGGCGAATGGCGGATCGCTCTATATCGACGACGGCAAGCCGGTGCCGGGGCTGTTCGAGCGGACGGTGGAAAACCTTGGCCTCGTGACCGGAACGCTCAGCTTCAACGTACCCGTGGGCTACGGGATGCTGCTCAAGGCGTTGAAGGCGGACGCAGACCTGCGTCGCCGGTTCTTCGAGGATCTCGACCTCATCTTCTACGCCGGTGCCTCGCTTCCTCAGGAGGTCTGGCAAGGCTTCGAGGCGATGGCGATGGAAGTGAAAGGCGAGGTGCCGCTGATCACCACCAGTTGGGGCCTCACGGAAACCGCGCCCGCCGTGATGCTGCAACATGAACCGATTGACCGGTCTGGCGTCGTCGGCGTGCCGCTGCCGGGCTGCACTGTGAAACTGCTGCCCGACGCTGACATGCGCTGCGAGGTGCGGGTGAAGGGCCCCAACGTGATGCCCGGCTATCTGGATGCGCCGGAGAAGACGTCGGAGGCGTTCGATGAGGACGGCTTCTTCATCACCGGCGACGCGATGGTGTTTGTCGATCCCGACGACCCCAACAAGGGCCTGAAGTTCGACGGGCGCATTTCCGAGGATTTCAAACTTCTCACCGGCACCTGGGTGCGCGCGGCGCAGCTTCGTATCGACATGCTGGCCTGCCTGTCGCCACTTGCCGCCGATCTGGTGATCACCGGTGCCGACCGCGACGAGATCGGCGTGATGATCTTCCCCAACATGGGCGAGCTGAAATCCGAGGGCTTCTCGGATGCGGCGGAGGCTGGCGCGCTGTCCGATCCCGCTTTGCTTGGCGAGATCCACCGACGCCTTGCAGAACGTGCCCGCGAGTTCAGCGGCAGTTCCACCCGCATCGCCCGCGCCATCGTTCTGGCCGAACCGCCCTCGATGCCCGAAGGCGAAATGACCGCCAAGGGCAACCTCAATTTCCGCAAGGTGCTGACCCGGCGGGCCGATCTGCTGGCCCGGCTTTACGCGGACAGCGACGCTTGCGTCACCACGATCTGAAAAGGCCAAACCCATGGTAGACCTGACGAAAATCCGCGCCATCGACATCCACACCCATGCCGAGGAACCCTGCGGTTGCCACGCCGATGACGGCTATGACGACTTGCAGGCGACCATGGCGCAGTATTTCCGCGCCCCATGGCAACACCCGCCGACCGTGCCGGAAACGGCCCAACACTACCGTGAACAAAACATCGCCGCGGTGATCTTCCCCGTCGATGCCGAACGCGAAACCGGATATCGGCGCTACAAGAACGAGGAGGTGGCGGAGCTTGCGGCGGAAAACAGCGACGTGCTGATCCCCTTTGCCTCCATCGACCCGTGGAAGGGCAAGATGGGCGTGCGCGAGGCGCGACGCCTGATGCGCGACTTCGGCATCAAGGGGTTCAAGTTTCACCCCACGATGCAGGGTTTTTATCCCAATGACCGCATGGCCTATGCGCTCTACGAGGCGATCGAGGAGGAAGGCGGCATCGCGCTTTTCCACACCGGGCAGACCGGGGTGGGCAGCGGCATGCCCGGCGGCAACGGGATGCGGCTGAAATACTCCAATCCGATGTATATGGATGACGTGGCGGTCGACTTCCCCGACCTCAGGATCATCCTCGCGCACCCCTCCTTCCCCTGGCAGGAGGAGGCGCTCGCCGTCGCGCAGCACAAGCCCAATGTCTATATCGACCTGTCGGGCTGGTCGCCCAAGTATTTCCCCGAGATTCTGGTGAAATACTGCAACTCGATCCTTAGGAAGAAGGTGCTCTTCGGCTCCGACTGGCCAATGATCACGCCCGAACGCTGGCTGTCGGATTTCGAGAAGATTGCCATCAAGGACGAGTTGCGCCCCGACATCATCAAGGGCAATGCCGCGCGGCTTCTGGGGCTGGAATGATGGAGGCCCCGCGCCTGACGCCCTTCTGCACGCTTCATGTGCAGCTTGGCCCCCTGCGGGAAATGGGGCCGGGCCGCGCCGGGCAGCGGCGGATCATTCCCATTGTTGGCGGTACGGTCACTGGGCGCATCGAAGGCGATATCCTCAGTCTCGGCGCCGACTGGCAGACCATCTTTGCCGACGGGGCCGCCGATATCGACACGCGCTACGCGATGGAAACCGAGGATGGCGCGCTGATCGAGATCGTCAACAGGGGCGTGCGGCATGGCCCGCCCGAGGTGATGGCGCGCCTTGCGCGCGGCGAGGCGGTGGACCCCGCCGAGTATTACTTCCGCACCACCGCAAGGCTGGAAAGCGGCAACCCGCGCTATCAATGGGTCAATCACCTGATCCTGGTGGGCCGGGGTGCGCGTGGCACGTCTGGCGTGGAAATGCATCTTTTCGCCGTGGAGTAACCCCGATGAAACCCTTCGCCGCCCCATTGGACGATATCCTCTTCACGCTGACCCATGTGGCGGACGCGGACAGCATCCCCGACTGGGATGCCGACATGGCGCGCGAGATCGGGGCCCATTTCGCCGCCTTCGCGGAAGGAGAAATCGCACCCCTCGATGAACCGGGCGACCGGCAGGGCTGCCGGCTGGAAAACGGCCGCGTGCGGATGCCCGATGGCTTCGCCGGGGTCTACCGCGCCTATGCCGAGCAGGGTTGGCCCGGCCTGACCGCGCCCGAGGAATATGGCGGGCAGGGCATGGGGGCGCTGATGCTGGCGATCACCTCCGAGATCTTTTCCGGGGCCAATCACAGCTTGCAGATGGTCACGGGCCTTGTCCCCGGCGCGGTGCGCGTGCTGACCCGCTTCGGCACCGACGACCAGCAGGCCCGCCATATCCCGGGGCTGGCAAGCGGACAGACACTCGCCACCATGTGCCTGACGGAACCGGGCGCGGGCTCGGACCTCAGCCGCATCCGCTGCCGGGCCGTGCAGACGGGCGATACCTGGCAGATCAGCGGCGAGAAAATCTTCATCTCCGGCGGCGATCAGGACCTGAGCGCGCGCATCCTGCATCTCGTCCTTGCCCGCACGTCTGACAACGGGGTGAAGGGCTTGTCGCTGTTCCTCTGCCCTTGCACCAAGGCCGACGGGACCCGCAACACCGTCACCGTGACCCGGATCGAGGAAAAGATGGGTCTCCACGCCTCGCCCACCTGCCAGCTGGCCTTCGACGGGGCCGAGGCCGAGCTGATCGGGGCCGAGGGGCAGGGGCTGGCCGCCATGTTTACCATGATGAATCACGCCCGCGCCGACGTGGCGCTGCAAGGCGTGGCCCATGCCGCCCGTGCCCATGATGTGGCAAGCCATTACGCCGCCGAACGCCAGCAGGGCCGCAAAGCCGATGGCAGCCCCGCGACGCTCGCTGATCATGCCGATGTGCAGCGCATCCTGACCGAGATCGACGCGCTGGCCATGGGTGGCCGCGCGGTCTGCCACCTGGCCTGCGTGGCGATGGAACGGGGCGATGCGCCCGACCTTGTGGAGTTCCTGACCCCCGTGGCCAAGGTCGCCTGCACCGAGGCCGGCATGCGCGCCGCCGAACTGGGGATGCAAGTGCTTGGCGGCTATGGCTACCTGTCCGAATACCGGCTGGAACAGACCTATCGCGATGCGCGCATTACCGCGATCTACGAGGGTGCGAATGGCATTCATGAACGGATGCTGGCCACGCGGCTTTTGACCGGTGCGCCGGGGGCAGCGTTTGACGCCTTCCTGCAAGGCGAGGATCACGCCGGGCTGCTGCCGCTCTGGCAGCGCGCCCGCGCGTCTTTGCAAGTGGCAGAGGATCCGACCCCACAGGCCCATGATGTCATGGCGCTCACGATCCAGACGCTTTTGGCCGCGCTCTACGCCCGGATCGCGAATGCCGCGGATCGGCACCCCGACCCCGTGCGGATCGCGCGGCTGGCCGAGGACGGGATTCGCACCGCTCGCTGCTTTGCCCCTGCGCATGCCGCGAGGCTGGGGCTCTGACCCTTTCAGCTTGGTGAAAATACCTCGGGGGAGTCGCCGACAGGCGACGGGGGCAGAGCCCCCTTCCTGACCAGAATCGCGGCCCGTAAGGGCCGCGCGGGTCGACGTGCCGAAGGCACGGCGAAATCGTGGTTTCATCTGCACGGGGGGTGTACAGGGGGTGTACGGGGGGTGTACGCGTGGCGCCCCCTTTAATGCGCCGGTGCAGCCAGCCCCAAAATCGCCCGCGCCTGCTGCCAGCTGGCCACCGGACGCTCATATTTCTCACACAGCTCCACCGCCCGCGCGACAAGGGCCGCGTTCGACGGGGCCAGCCGCTCGCGGTCGAGCCGCATGTTGTCCTCCAGCCCGGTGCGCGCGTGACCACCCTCTGCGATGGCCCACTCATTCACCACGATCTGGTTGGGCCCGATCCCGGCGGCGCACCATGGAGCATCCTCGCCAAAGAGCCGCTTCACGGTGCGGATGTAGAAGTCGAACACCTCCCGATCCACCGGCATCGCGTTCTTCACGCCCATGACGAATTGCACATAGGGCGTGCCTTGCAGCTCGCCCCGGTCCTGCATCAGCTTGGCCTGGAAAATATGCGACAGATCAAAGGCTTCTATCTCGGGCTTCACGTTATACTTTATCATCTCCGAGGCCAGCCAGGCGACCAGATCGGGCGGGTTTTCATAGACCCGCGTGGGGAAGTTGTTCGACCCCACTGACAGCGAGGCCATGTCGGGGCGCAGCGGCAGCATCCCGCCACGGGCCTGCCCCGCGCCGGACCGGCCGCCGGTCGAGAGCTGCACGATCATGCCGGGGCAATGCGTGTGCAGCCCTTCCATCAGGCGCCCGAATTTCTCCGGGTCGCTGGTGGTCGTCCCGTCATCATTCCTGACATGGCAATGAGCAATGGACGCGCCCGCCTCGAACGCCTCCTGCGTGCTTTCGATCTGTTCCTCGACCGTGATCGGCACCGCGGGATTGTTGGCCTTGGTGGGGACCGATCCGGTGATCGCCACGCAGATGATGCAAGGGTTTGACATGTCGTGTTTTTCCATTCTGAAAGGCCCGCCGATCCTGCCGCCGGGCCGGGCATTCGTCAAATGTCGAAGAAGACGGTTTCTTCCTCGCCCTGCAGCCTGATGTCGAACCGATAGACCGTTTGCCCGTCGCGTTCCGTGCGCTTGGCAATCAGCGTTGCCCGGCGGCGTTCCCATTCGATCAGGTTCAGAACCGGGTCGGCAGCGTTCGCCTCTGCCTCATCGTCGAAATAGAGCCGCGTATTCAGCCCGATATTGATGCCGCGCGCCACGATCCACAGGTTGATATGCGGCGCTTGCGTTCCGACATTGCGGCCCCTTGTGCGGCCCGGCTTGACGGTGTCGAACGCCCATTCGCCGGTGGCGAAATCGGTGATCACGCGACCCCAACCGCGAAAGCCCTCTTCCACCTCGCCGCCGCCTTCGGGATGCGCATAGATGCCATCGGCATTGGCCTGCCAGGCTTCCAGCAGCACATCCTTGACCGGGCTGCCGGTGCCGTCGATCACGATGCCCTCGACGCGGATGCGTTCGCCCCTAGCATTGGGTCCGGCGATGTCCCAGCCCAGTTCCTGCCGGTAGATGTCAAAGCCCGCCGCGCCGGGGGCAAGCCCGATATGGACATAGGGACCAGCGGTCTGAGAGGCGGTTTCCTTCAGGTAATCAAGCGATTGGGTCATCAGTTCCCCTCCAGCCGGTTTTCAAACATCGTTGAGCGGCGTCCGCGCAGCACGATATCGAACTTGTAGGCGATGCTGTCGAGCGGGATCGTCGCATTCTTGTCGAGCGCCGCGATCAACTGGCCGATGGCGGCCTTGTCGCGGATGGTGTTGACGATGGGGCAGGTGGCAATCAGCGGGTCGCCCTCGAAATACATCTGGGTGATCAGCCGCTGTGCGAAAGCGTGCCCGAAGATTGACAGGTGGATATGTGCCGGCCGCCAGTCATTTACCCAGTTGCGCCACGGGTAGGCGCCGGGCTTGACCGTGCGGAAGAAGTAGTAGCCGTTTTCATCCGTCAGGGTCCGTCCGCAGCCGCCGAAATTGGGGTCGATGGGCGCAAGATAGGTGTCCTTCTTGTGTCGATAGCGCCCGCCCGCATTGGCCTGCCAGACCTCGACCAGCGTGTTCGGCACGGGGCGACCGTTTTCATCCAGCACCCGGCCATGGACGATGATCCGTTCCCCGATGGGGCTTTGACCCGGCTGTGCGTAGTTCTTGATCAGGTCGTTATCGAGCGGGTCCACATCGTTGTGGCCGAAGGTCGGGCCGGTGATCTCGGAAACCGAGTTCTGCAGCGAGATCAGCGAATATTGCGGGCTGCGCGTGACGCTGGTCTTGTAGTCCTTGTCATAGGCGGGGGGATGCCACATCCGGTCCCGCTGATAGTATTCGCCTGGCTTGGTCATTGCGGCGCTCCTCCTTCAAGGCTGGGAAATATCGCGCGTTTCCCGGGATTAGTCTTGTTCCATGTCGGCATAGGTCTGCTTGGCCAGTTTCAGCGCGTGATTGGCACGCGGCACACCGGCATAGATGGCGACATGCTGGAAGGCTTCCAGAACGTCCTGCTTGCTGGCCCCGGTTCGCGCGGTGGCGCGGATATGCATCGGGATTTCCTCGAAATTCCCAAGGGCGGCCAGCAGGGCGAGGGTCAGCATCGAGCGTTCCCGGTCGCTGATCCCGTCCGACGCCCAGACCGTACCCCAAGCCCCTTCGGTGATGAGCGTCTGGAAGGGCTCGTCAAATTCGGTCTTGGCGGCCTCGGCCCGGTCCACATGGGCATCGCCCAGGATCTTGCGGCGCACGCTCATGCCGGTTTCAAAACGCTCAGACATGGGCGTGCTCCTTCAGGAAATCGGTCAGCAGGACGGCATAGGCGGCGGGGTCCTCGACACAAGGCAGGTGGCCCGCGCCGTCGATAACCTCGAAACGGCTGCCCGCGATCATCTCGGCGGTTCCTCGCACAAGATCGGGTGGGCTGGCCCCGTCTTCGCTGCCCGCGATGGCCAGCGTGGGCAGGGTCAGGGTGTTCGTGCTCTCTGACAGGTCGGCCCCGGCGATGGCATGGCAGCAGCCGATATAGCCCTCTGCCGGGGTGCGTGTCAGCATGTTGCGCCATGCGGTCAGCTCGGGCCGCGCGAGGAAGGCAGGCGAGAACCAGCGCTCCATCACCGCATCGGCCAGCGCCTCGATCCCGCCCGCAAGGATCGCGTCGATGCGGGTTTGCCACATGGCCGCATCGCCCATCTTCGCGGCGGTATTGGACAAGACCAGTGCGCGGATCAGGTCGGGCCGGCGCGCGGCAAGCCCCTGGCCGATCATGCCGCCGATGGACAGTCCCACGAAGAGGCAATCGGATATGCCCAACCCATCCAGCAGCGCCTCGGCGTCACTGACCAGATCGTCCATCGCGTAAGGGGCAGAGGGGCAGTCCGACAGCCCATGCCCGCGCTTGTCGAAGCGGATGATCCGCAGGCCAGAGGGCAGAAGCGATAGAATCTGATCCCACAACCGCAGGTCGGTCCCGAGCGAATTGGCGAAGACCAGCGGCAGCCCCGCCGGGTCGCCATCCTCGCGCCAGTTCAGTTTGACGCCATTTGCCATGAGGACGTGCATCAGAAGGGCAGCCCGACATAGTTGGTGGCAAAGACACGTTGCGCATCCGCATTGTCGCGCAGGAATTCCAGATCGGCACGCTGCATCTTCAGGTCGAACCCGTTCATGTCGGGGAAGCGGTGCAGCATCATCGTGGTGTTCCAGCTGAAGCGTTCCGCCTTCCAGATCCGCGCCAGCGCCTTCTCGGAATAGCGGTCGATCCCCTCGCTGTCCTTCTCCTCGTAGAACTGCATCAGACCATGATAGAGGTAATGGATGTCGGAGGCCGCCGTGTTCAGCCCCTTGGCACCCGTGGGCGGCACGATATGGGCAGCGTCCCCGCAGAGGAACAGCCGGCCCCACCGCATCGGTTCCGTCACGAAACTGCGCAGGGGGGCGATGCTCTTTTCGATCGAGGGGCCGGTGACCAGCTTCGCGGCGGTCTCTGCCGGCAGGCGGCGGCGCAGCTCATCCCAGAACATCTGGTCGGACCAGTCCTCGGCATGATCAGAGAGCGAGCACTGGATGTAATAGCGGCTGCGCGTCCAGCTGCGTTGCGAGCAGAGGGCAAAACCGCGCTCGGAGTTGGAATAGATCAGCTCCTCATGCACCGGCGGCGTGTCGGATAGCAGCCCGAGCCAGCCGAAGGGATAAACCTTCTCGTATTCGGTGCGCACGGTCAGCGGGATGGTCTGGCGGCTGACGCCATGAAACCCGTCGCAGCCCGCGATGAAATCGCAGTCGATGCGCTTTTCGCTGCCCTCATGGGTGAAGGTGACGTAAGGCGCGTCGCTGTCGGCCCCGTTGATCACGACGTTGTCCACTTCGAACAGCGTCTTAGCCCCGCAGGCCTCGCGCGCATCATAGAGGTCACGGGTCAGTTCTGTCTGGCCGTAGACCACGACGCTTTCGCCGGTCGTCTCGACGAAATCCACCCGGAACTGATCCTCGCCATAGGCGATCACGGTGCCGTCATGGACGATGCTTTCGGCATCCATCCGGTCTGCCACGCCCGCCTCGCGCATCAGGGTCACGAGCCCTGTTTCCAGCACCCCCGCGCGGATGCGGCCAAGCACGTAGTCGCGGGTCTTGCGTTCCAGAACCACCGCGTCGATGCCCTTGCGGTGCAGTAGCTGCCCCAGCAACAGCCCCGACGGACCGCCCCCGATAATCACCACCTGACTGCGCATGAGATCCTCCCAGAAATCAGACTAGACCTGTTGGATCGGATTTAGCATAACTGTTTGTGCGTGAATAATGACATGTTGGGCAATATGATTTCCCAAATGGACAACAATGCGATCCGCAGCCGCATCAAGCTGCGCCATATCCAGTGCTTCACCGAGACTGTGCGGCAGGGCAGCCTGAAACGCGCTGCGGAACGGCTGAACCTGACGCAGCCCGCAATTTCCAAGACCCTGAAGGAGCTGGAGCAGATCCTCGGCAAGAAGCTGCTTCTGCGCAGCCGCGCCGGGGTCAGCCTGACCGATGCGGGGCAGGTCTTTGCGCATTTCGCCGATATGAGCCTGTCGGCGCTGGATCACGGGCTCGATGGCATTGCGCAGCTCGATGCGACGGGAAAGCGGGCCGAGATCAGCATCGGCGCGCTGCCCTCCGTCGCGGCGGCCCTGTTGCCTCGCGCGGTGGTAGAGTTCGAACGCCTGTCGCCGAGCGCCTCGCTGCGGGTGCTGGACGGGCCGATTGCCTATCTGGTGGACCAGCTGCGCAGCGGGGCTGTCGGCATGGTGATCGGACGGCTTGGCGATCCGTCGATCATGCAGAACCTGAGCTTTACGCAGCTTTATCAGGAAGAGGTGGATTTTGTGGTGCGCCCCGGCCATCCGCTGCTCGATGCGCCCCGGCTGGAGGATATCGTGAACTGGCCGGTCATCTACCCGCCCGCCGCCGCCGCGATCCGGCCGCTGGTGGAACGGTTCCTGATCGGCAATGGCATCGGCGCGCTGCCCAAGGCGCTGGAAACGGTTTCGGGGGCCTTTGGCCGGGTCTATACCCGCGAAAGCGATGCAGTCTGGATCATCTCACGCGGCGTGGTCTGGAACGAACTGGCAGAGGGTCGGCTGGTGCGGCTGCCGTTTGACACCGGGATGACACGGGGGCCGGTGGGTCTGCTGCGCCGCGAGGATGCGGAACCGGGGGTCGAGGAGGGGTTGTTCGTCACCGCCCTGACGCGGACCATCGCTCAGATGGGGCTTGCGGGCTGATCTTCTTGCGCGGCTCTGCAATGCGGATCGAGCGGCGAAACCGGGCTGGCAGGTGTGCGTGGGTGAGGCTAGTCTGTTCTTATCACGCAGGCGGACAGGTCTCATGACGATCTACAATCTCGGCTCGATCAATATCGACCATTCCTACCGGATGGATCATCTTCCCGCGCCCGGCGAGACCATCGCGGCGCGGACGCTTCAGACCGGGCTCGGCGGCAAGGGGGCAAACCAGTCCATCGCCATCGCCCGCGCGGGCGGGGCCGTGCGCCATATCGGGGCCATTGGACCGGAAGGACAGTGGACGGTGGACCGGCTGGCGGCGGATGGGGTGGATGTGACCCATGTGTTGCAGGGCGAGGTGCCAAGCGGCCATGCCATCATCGCCGTCGATGACGCGGCGGAGAATGCCATTATCCTCTTTCCAGGTGCGAACCGGCAGGTGGCGGCCGATCAGGTGGAAACAGCGCTTGGCAGCGCTCAGCCCGGCGACTGGCTGCTTTTGCAGAACGAAACAAGCGCGGGGGTCGAGGCCGCCCGGCTGGCGCGGGGCAGGGGGCTACAGGTCTGCTATTGCGCCGCCCCCTTCGACCCGGAGGCGGTGCGCGTCATCCTGCCTTTCGCCGATCTTCTGTCCGTCAACGAGGTGGAGGAGGCACAGCTTCGCGCCGCTCTGCCGCATGGCGCGCTCGACGGGATCGACCGGCTGGTGACCTATGGCAGCCGGGGTGCGGCCTATATCAAGGGCGCGGCGGCGACGCGGGTCGATGCCTTCAGGGTCGTCCCCGTCGACACCACCGGCGCGGGCGATACCTTCCTGGGCTATGCGCTGGCCGGGATAGATGCGGGCCAGCCGTTGGATCAGGCCCTGACCCGCGCGGCGGCGGCGGCGGCCATTCAGGTCACCCGCCCCGGCGCGGCAGAGGCCATTCCCATGGGGGGCGAGGTGGATACGTTCCTGGCAAAGCGCGGCTAGGGGCGGGGCTGCGCCCGCGCCTCTCGCGGGGTCATGCCGGTCCAGCCGCGAAAGGCGCGGTAGAAGGAATTGGGGTCGCGGAAGGCCAGCAGGTACGAGATTTCCTCGATGCTGACATCGTCGCGGCGCAGGTAGTGCAGGGAGAGTTCCGTGCGTGTGGCGTTCAGGATGGTCTGAAAGCTGGTGCCTTCGCTGCTCAGCCGTCGGTGCAGGCTGCGGGTGGACAGGCCCAGATGGCTGCCGACCGCATCCGCCGTGGCGCGGCCCGCTGGCAGCATCTCGATCAGCGCCGCCCGCACCCGGTCCGCGCAGGCCTGCGGCGTGCCAAGCGCAACGAGATCCCGGCGCAGGCGCGGTTCGAACATCTGCCACAGCTCGTCATCATGGCTGATGAGCGGCAGGGTTGCATCCTGCGGAGCAAGGCGAAGGCCACAGCCATGCCCGTACTGGACCGGGGTGCCGAGATAGCTGTCCAGCCGCGCCCGGTCGCCCTCATAATCGGGCAGGTCCACCCGGTCGGGCACCACCTGTTCGCCGGTGAGGTTACGCAGAATGTTGACCAGGAACACAAGCTCGAAGGCCGCAAGGCTGTCGGGCAGGGGATCATGGGGCGACAGCGAGGCAAAGCGCAGGGACAGCCCGTCGAGGTCGCCATGAAGGCTCAACCGGAACGGCCCCGCCAGCGGCTTGAACAGTGACAGGCGCTGTAAACCGATCTCGACGGTCGGGCTACAGGAAAAGGCGAAGAGGGCGGGAATGAACTGGCCGGTGGAGGAGATCATCGCGAGGTCGAACGCCATCTCCGCGCTGCCATGTTCCGTCTCTGCTGCCCGCCACAGGGCAAAGACCTGAGCAGCCGTCGCGCCGCGCCCCTCACTGGCGAAGAAATCGGTTGGCAGACCGGCGCGGGCCAGAACCCGGTCGGAGGGCAGTTTCAGCCCGAGGCAGAGACGCTCCATATGCTTGGCTATGGGGAAACGGTCGGGGGTGGACATGGGGCACTCCGGGATTGTCAGCGTCAGTATAGGGGCGCAGGTGCCCAAGAACACTTGCAAATCCTGCCAATCCGGTTGCGAACCCTGCCAGTGTCGCCTCAGCCCGGATCGCCGCCGCTGCCGGCGCTGGCGAGGTAAGGGTCCAGGCTGCGGGTGAAGGCGTCGATGAAATCCAGCACGATGGGCGTGCGGCTGCCGGTGGCGGGGCGCAGGATGGTCAGCCGGTGATGGATGGGCGGCGTGAAGGGGCGGATCACCACGCCTTGCCCTTCGAACTGCGCGGCATCCAATGCGCTGACCACGGACGCGCCCATGCCCTCGGCAACGATGGTGCAGGCGGCGGTGAACTGGCGCACCTCGATCCAGGAATTGATCTCAACCCCGTAATTGGAGAACGCCCGGCTGAGGCGGTGAAAGAAGCGGCTGTCGCGGCGGGTGTGGATCATCTTTTCCTCGGCCAGATCAATCGGGGTGATGTGGCTTTTTTCGGCCAGCCGGTGCCCTTTGGGCAGGATGCAGACCGACCGGATCAGCACATCGCTGCTTTCCGTGGCGGGGTGACCGGGAAAGGCGTCGGTGATGCCGCAATCATATTGCTCGCCGATGATCCATTCGAGGATGCGTTCGGGCCGGTCGGGTTCCAGCGTGACCGTGACACCGGGCCGGTCCGCCAGAAAGCGCATCAGCACGCCCGGCAGATGGCTGGTGGCAAACCCCGGCAGACAGGCGATGCGGATGTGCCCGGCGGTGCGTTCAGTCAGGTCGCGGCGCAGGTCTTCGAGATGCTCCAGCCCGTCCAGAACCCGGCGCACCTCGGTCAGCAGATAGCGCGACTCACTGGTCGGGTGCAGCAGCCCCTGTCGGCGCTCGAACAGCTCGAAGCCGATGGATTTGGAGAAATCCGACAGCAATCGGCTGACAGCGGGTTGTGACACCCCAAGCGCCTGAGCGGCCTTTGTGACATTGCCCGTTTCCGCGACAGCGCGGAAGGCTTCCAGTTGTCTGAGCTGAAATTTCAATGGGTTAGTCCTCTTTCTGCTACTGCAAACGCAACTGTTTTCAAACGCAGAATATAATACAATGTTATGAAATTGGACATAAAAAATTCACTTGAATTATTTCCGTCTCTCCCGAAAGCTGCCGCGCATAACTGCTGCATTTCTGTCAGGGAGAGAAGAAATGACCTTCACCAAGACGCTATTGGCGAGTTCCGCCCTCGTGGGCCTGATGGCCGGGGCTGCCGCCGCACAGACCGAGATTCATTGGTGGCACGCCATGGGCGGCGCTAACGGTGAGCGCATCGACCGTATGGCCGCCGAGTTCAACGCCATGCAGTCCGACTACGTGATCGTGCCCACCTACAAGGGCAACTACACCGAGACCATGACTGCCGCCATCGCTGCCTTCCGCGCCGGTGAGCAGCCGCATCTGGTGCAGGTCTTCGAGGTCGGCACCGCCACCATGATGGCCGCAGAGGGCGCGATCTACCCGGTCGAGGAAATGATGGCCGATGCCGGTGAGCCCTTCGATGGCGACGCCTATCTGCCCGCCGTTGTGTCCTATTACCAGACCCCGGAAGGCGAGTTGCTGTCGATGCCCTTCAACAGCTCGTCCCCGGTTCTGTGGTACAATGCCGACGCGCTGGCCGCGGCTGGCGTCGACGTACCCACCACCTGGGATGAAATGGAAACCGCCGCTCAGGCATTGGTCGATAGTGGCATGGAATGCGGCTTCTCCTTTGGTTGGCAAAGCTGGGTGATGATCGAGAACTTCTCGGCCTGGCACGACATGCCCATGGGCACCCAGGAAAACGGCTTTGCCGGGTTCGATACCGAATTCACCTTCAACACCGAAGCTGTCGCCAACCGTCTGCAGCGCATCGCCGACATGCAGGAGGGCAACCTCTTCGTCTATGGCGGGCGTCGCGGTGACTCGCTGCCGATGTTCACCAATGGCGAATGCGGCATGTGGATGAACTCCTCGGCCTATTACGGGTCGATGGTGGCACAGGCGGAGTTCGAGTTCGGTCAGGCCATGCTGCCGCTTGACACCGATCTTGCGGATGCGCCGCAGAACTCGATCATCGGCGGCGCGACCCTGTGGGCGCTGCGTGGCCATGATGCCGAGGAATACGAGGGCCTGGCTCAGTTCCTGACCTACCTGTCCTCGCCCGAGGTGCAGGCCTGGTGGAGCCAGGAAACCGGCTATGTGCCGATCACCACGGCGGCCTACGAGCTGGGGCAGGAGCAGGGCTTCTACGCGGAAAACCCCGGCACCGACACCGCCATCCAGCAGCTTAGCCTGAACGCCCCCACCCCGAATTCCCGTGGCATCCGCTTCGGCAACTTCGTGCAGGTGCGTGACGTGATCAACGAAGAGCTGGAAGCGCTGTGGTCCGGTGACCAGACCGCCCAGGAAGCGCTCGACAACGCGGTCGAACGCGGCAACGAGCTGCTGCGCCGCTTCGAGCGGTCCGTGAACTGATCGCGTCCAGCTGACGCGAGAACGCCCGGCGGCTTCATCCAGTCGCCGGGCCTTTCCCTTCCGCACCCGGTTCCTTCCCGATGCTCAAGCGCGTTCACTTCCCGGCGTCCCTGCTGCCCTATCTTCTGGTCGCGCCGCAGGTCATCATCACGCTGATCTTCTTCATCTGGCCCGCAAGCCAGGCGGTCTACCAGTCCTTCCTGATCGAGGACGCCTTCGGCTTCTCGACGGAGTTTGTCTGGTTCGAGAATTTCGAATACCTGCTGCAGGATGACCATTACCGCGACAGCTTTGGCCGGACGATCTTCTTCTCCGCCGCCGTCGCGTTCCTGTCGATGAGTTTCGCGCTGATCCTCGCGGGCTTTGCCGACCGGGTGATCCGCGGCTCGACCACCTATCGCACGCTTCTGATCTGGCCCTATGCGGTGGCGCCGGTTCTGGCCGGGGCGCTGTTCCTCTTCATGTTCAATCCGACCATCGGGATCTTCCCCTATCTGCTTGAAATGGTTGGATATGACTGGAACCATTACCTGAATGGCCGTCAGGCGATGTTCCTTGTGATCATCGCCGCAGCATGGAAGCAGGTGGCCTATAACTTCCTGTTCTACCTTGCCGCGATGCAGTCGATCCCACGCTCGATCATCGAGGCTGCCGCCATCGACGGAGCAGGCCCGATTCGGCGCTTTGCAACGATCATCTTCCCGCTGATTTCGCCCACCACCTTCTTCCTGCTGGTCATCAACGCGGTCTATGCATTCTTCGAAACCTTCGGGATCATTCATGCGGTCACGCAAGGCGGCCCCGCCAACGCCACCACGACGCTGGTCTACAAGGTCTATAACGATGGCTTCATCGGCCTCGACCTTGGCGGATCGGCGGCGCAGTCGGTCATCCTGATGTTCCTGGTCATCGTCATGACGGTCATCCAGTTCCGCTTCATCGAAAAGAGGGTTCAGTACTGATGGTTGAAAATCGTCCCCTCCTGTCGATCCTGGCCCATATCGTGCTGCTGCTTGGCGTTGCCATCGTGGCGCTGCCGGTCTGGATCACCTTCGTCGGGGCCAGCCACGAGGCCGAACGGATGCTGCAAACGCCCATCCCGATGCTGCCCGGCGACCAGTTCTTCGTGAACCTGCGCCAGACGCTCTGGGGATCGGGGCTGGAAGGCACCAATACCGCGCCCGTGTGGATGATGCTGATGAACTCTATGATCATGGCGCTTATGATCGCCATCGGCAAAATCGCCATTTCGCTGCTGTCGGCCTTTGCCATCGTCTATTTCAAGTTCCCCTTCCGAATGGGGTTCTTCTGGATGATCTTCATCACCCTGATGCTGCCGGTCGAGGTGCGCATCCTGCCCACCTTCGAGGTGATCGCGGATCTCGGCATGCTGAACAGCTACTGGGGGCTGACGGTGCCTCTCATTGCCTCGGCCACGGCCACCTTCATGTTTCGGCAGGTGTTTCTGACCATCCCCGACGAGATGCTGGAAAGTGCCCGGATCGACGGGGCAGGGCCGATGCGGTTCTTCTGGGACATCGTCATTCCGCTGTCGCGCACCAATATCGCGGCGCTTTTCGTAATCCTCTTCATCTATGGCTGGAACCAGTATCTCTGGCCGCTTCTGATCACCACCGACACCGACATGATGACCATCGTGGTCTCGATCAAGCAGATGCTGGAGGCGGCAGAACAGTCACCCCAGTGGAATATCATCATGATGACGGCCCTTCTGGCCATGATCCCGCCGATCTTCGTGGTGATCGCTATGCAAAAGCTCTTCGTGCAAGGGCTGACCGAGACCGACAAATAGGACGCGCCAAATGGCTGGAATTACGCTCGACTCCCTTACGAAATCCTATGGGCCGACCGAGGTCTTGCATCACATCGGCGCGGACATCGAGGATGGCGAGTTTGTCGTCATCGTGGGTCCCTCGGGCTGCGGCAAGTCCACCCTGTTGCGGATGA